>NZ_BHZI01000089.1 GCF_004305975.1 Streptomyces otsuchiensis | reverse complement strand
CCCCAGGCGTTCAGTCCGGCGCCCCAGTCCTTCTCCCCGGCACCCCAGGCGTTCTCGCCCCAGCAGCCCTCACGCCCCTCCTACGGGGGCCAGCAGCCCCCGCCGGGGCAGTACCAGGGCTACCAGGGGGCCGGCCAGCAGCAGCCCGCGCCGACGCCGACCGCCTACGTGCCGCAGCAGCAGGCCCAGCCTCCGCGTCAGCCCTACCAGCGGCAGCACCAGCCGGCCCCGCCCCAGCCGCAGTACGAGCAGCACCCCGAGCCGCAGCAGCAGAACCCGCTGCCCCGTCCCGCGGCGTACCCGGACCCGTACGCCCCTCAGCAGCCCTACCAGTACCCCGGCTCGGGCTACTGAGGTGCCGCCCCGGCCGACGGCCGGGACGACGGGTCAGACCTCCACGTCCTCCAGCACGCCCAGAGCGTCGGGAACGAGTACGGCGGCGGAGAAGTAGAGACTGACCAGATACGACATCACGGCCTGGTCGTTGATGCCCATGAACCGCACGTTCAGGCTGGGCTCGACCTCCTCCGGGATGCCACGCTGGTGGAGACCCACCACGCCCTGGTTCTCCTCACCGGTGCGCATCGCGAGCACCGAGGTGGTCCCGGCCGCGCTGACCGGGATCTTGTCGCAGGGGAGCAACGGGACCCCCCGCCAGGTGCGGACCGGACGGCCGTCCACCTCTCCGGACGGCGGCAGCAGCCCGCGGCTGCTGCACTCACGGCCGATCGCGGCGATCGCCCGCGGATGGGCGAGCAGGTACTGCGTCTTGCGGCGCCGCGCGAGAAGCCGGTCGAGGTCGTCCGGAGTCGGCGGACCGTGCGTGGTCCGCAGCCGCTGGCGCGGGTCGGCGTTGTGGAGCAGGCCGAACTCCCGGTTGTTGAGCATCTCGTGCTCCTGCCGCTCCCGCAGCGCCTCCACCGTCAGCCGCACCTGCTCCGCGACCTGGTCCATCGGCTCGCTGTACAGGTCGGCGACCCGCGTATGCACCCGCAGCACCGTCTGAGCCACACTCAGCTCGTACTCACGCGGAGCCACGTCGTAGTCCACGAACGTCCCCGGCAACTCCGGCTCACCCTCATGCCCCGAGGCGACGGCGATGTCGGTCTCGCCGCGCTTGTTCCGCGGTGGGCCGTCGGAGTCCCGGTGCTCCGCGAGACGGTCCCGCAGACCCGGTGCGCGGGCCGCGACGGAGCGGACGACCGACAGCGGCAGCACGAGCACCGTGCAGTGGGTCAGGGCCCGTACCTCGTGCGGCCACGCGGCGTCGTCGGCGAGGGCGTGCTCCCCGGCGAACTCACCGTCGCCGAGGACACCGAGATGGGTCTCGGTGCCGTACTCGCCCGGCACGATCCGGGCGGCCTTGCCGTGCGCCAGCAACAGCACCTCCTCCACCGGCGCGCCGTCGGCGGCCAGGGTGTCGCCCGGTGCGTACTCGCGCTGGACGCAGCCCTCGGCGAGCCCGCGCAGCGCCTGCGGATCGTCGTAGCCGGCCAGCGGGGGCAGTTCGGTGAGCTGGGCGGGGATGACCCGGAAGACACCGCCGTCGACGGCGAACTCGACGCGGCCGGTGCCCAGGGTGTGACTCAGCCGCCGGTTGACCCGGAACGTGCCCCCGGAGACCTGGACCCAGGGCAGCACCTTCAGCAGCCAGCGGGGGGTGATGCCCTGCATCTGCGGCGGGGTCTTGGTGGTCGAGGCGAGGTTGCCCGCCGCCTCGGTCGCCAGGCTGGACGACGGCGGCCCCGCCGTGGAGGGCGGGCCGGCGCCGGCGCCGGCCTGGGAGGGCACGGTCGGCGTGCCCGGCGGGGCGGGTGGAGAGACGGTCATGCGTCAGTGGCCTTTCGGTCTTTTGTCGGGGCGTCGCGGGGAGGAGTCAGAGGCCCGTCTCGACGTCCTCGAGAATTCCCAGCGCGTCCGGAACCAGAACGGCCGCGGAGTAGTAGGCGCTCACCAGATAGGAGATGACAGCCTTTTCGCTGATGCCCATGAAACGCACCGAAAGGCCGGGCTGGTACTCGTCCGGAATTCCGGTCCGGTGCAGACCGACGACGCCCTGCTGCTCACCGGTGCGCATCGCGAGCACCGAGGTGGTGCCGGCCGCGCTGACCGGGATCTTGTCGCAGGGAAGCAGCGGCACCCCGCGCCAGGACGGCACGGCGTGGCCGGAGAGTTCGACGGTGCCGGGGTAGAGACCGCGCTTGCTGCACTCACGGCCGATCGCGGCGATCGCCCGCGGATGGGCGAGCAGCACGCTCGGTTCCTTCCAGACGGTGGCGAGCAGCTCGTCGAGGTCGTCCGGGGTGGGCGCGCCCGCGCGGGTGTGGACACGCTGGCGCAGGTCGGCGTTGTGGAGCAGGCCGAACTCCCGGTTGTTGAGCATCTCGTGCTCCTGCCGCTCCCGCAGCGCCTCCACCGTCAGCCGCACCTGCTCCGCGACCTGGTCCATCGGCTCGCTGTACAGGTCGGCGACCCGCGTATGCACCCGCAGCACCGTCTGAGCCACACTCAGCTCGTACTCACGCGGAGCCACGTCGTAGTCCACGAACGTCCCCGGCAACTCCGGCTCACCCTCATGCCCCGAGGCCAGCGCGATGGCCGCCTCACCCGCGTCGTTGCGCTGCCCCGGGAGGGCGGCGCGGCGATTCGCGACATGCGTGCGCAGCGACTCTGCGCTGGCGGCGATCTCCTGGAACCGCTCCCGGGAGAGGGTGAGCACCGTTCCGCTGGTGAGGGCGGTCAGGGAGTGGTCCCAGCCACCGGCGGAGGCGTCGCCGAGGACCTGGTCCCCGTAGAAGTCGCCGTCCGCCAGGACCCGGATCTGGGTGTCGTTGTCGTAGGCGCCGGGCGCGGTCTCGCGGATCTTGCCGTGGGCGATCAGGAAGACACGGTCGGCGTCGCCTCCGGCGGCGGCCAGGACCTCGCCTGCGGCGAAGTCGCGCTGTTCGCAGGAGCCGGCGAGCTCCTGGAGCACGGCGGCGTCCTCGAACCCGGCCAGCGTGGGCAGCTCGCCGAGCTCGGCGGGGATGACGCGGACCTCGGCGCCGGTGGAGACGAACTCCACCCGGCCGTTGCCCAGGGTGTGGCTCTGCCGCCGGTTGACCCGGAACGTGCCCCCGGAGACCTGGACCCAGGGCAGCACCTTCAGCAGCCAGCGGGAGGTGATCCCCTGCATCTGCGGCGGGGTCTTGGTCGTGGTCGCGAGATTGCGCGCCGCGGCGGTCGCCAGGCTGAGCTGGGAGTGCGCGGAGTTCTCAGAAGCAGGTTCGACCGAGGTGGCCATGTGAAGTACCGCCAATCTGCGCGCCGTTACTGTGCTTCACGGGTCGTGCGTTGATGAATGTAGCGACACGGTTCACGCTCGGGCAATCACTCAAAAGTGCTGCAATCTGAGGATATAATTTACGCGAATGCGGGTATGTAGCGGCGATTTCAGGGGCGGCCGCGTTCCGCCCCCGGGCGGGCCCCGGGCACCCGCGGAGGCGTCGGGGGACGGCGGCGGTGGCCCGTTCGCGTCGGCGCCCGTCGCTCCCGCGCGCTACGGTGTTCCCGCCAGCACCCGCGCTCCCCCACCTGCCGCGCGGCCGCTGGCGGTACCTGTCGGCGCACGCAGTTTGGGGCACAACGGTTCATGGCAGAGGGCTCCGTCCAGGTGACGCACACCGGTACCTCGCGCTGGCGGCGCAGGACCGCGGTCTACCCCTCGATCAGTGAGGCCCTCGCCGCGGCCGCCGACGGCGACGTGCTCCACCTCGCCCCCGGCACGTACCGCGAGAACCTGGTGATCGACCAGGCGGTGACGGTGCGCGGCCCGGAGCGGGACGACGAGGGCCCCGCCCGTATCGCCCCCGCCGACGGGGTGCCGCTGACCGTGCGCGGCTCGGCGTCGCTCTCCCGCCTCCGGGTCGAGGGACAGGACCTCACGTCCCCGGCCGTCCTGATCGAGGCGAGCACTCCGGAACTGACGGGGCTGCGGGTCCACACCTCCTCCGCCGTCGGGGTCGAGGTGCGCGGCGGGGCACGGCCCACGGTGCGCGATGTGGTGATCGACAACGCGGCGGGCGGCGGGATAGCCGTGGCCGACGGCGGGGGCGGCATCTTCGAGCAGTGCGTCGTCCTGGCCACCGGCCGGCCCGGGGTGACGGTCCGTGGCCCCGCCCATCTGCGGCTCAGCGGCTGCCGCGTCGAACGGGCCGACGGCGCGGGGCTCTCGGTGAGCGGGGACGGCAGCGCGGTGGACGCCTCCGAGTGCCTGTTCACGGGCGTGCGCGGCGCCGGGGTACGGCTGGCCGACCGCGCCACCGCCCATCTGACCGACTGCGTGGTGCGCGCCACCTCGGGCGACGGCGTCACCCTGGAGACCGACGCGGTCCTCTCCCTCTCCGACAGCGAGGTGAGCGACGTCCCCGAGAACGCGCTGGACCTGCGGTCGCGTTCCGTCCTCACCCTGGTCCGTTCCACGGTGCGCCGGTTCGGCCGCAACGGCGTCTCGGTCTGGGACCCGGGCACCCACGCCGACGCCCATCACTGCCGCATCGCCGAGTCCACCGGCGACTATCCGGCGGTCTGGGTCAGTGACGGCGCCACCACCGTCCTGGAGGCCACCCACATCGAGGACGTGCCCGACGCGGTGTTCGTCCTCGACCGCGGCTCGCGTGCGGACGTCGTGGACAGCGAGATCAACCGCGTGCGCGGCTCGGCGGTGTCCGTCAGCGGCGGCGCCGCCGTACGGCTGGACGCCTGCCGGATCCGCGACGCCGCGACCGGGGTCTGGTTCCGCGACCCCGGGACGGGAGGCACCGTCACCGACTGCTCGGTCGACGAGGCGACCACCGGCATCATCGTCTCCAAGGAGGCCGACCCGGAGATACGGGACTGCACGGTGACCGCGCCCGCGGAGGCCGGCGTCTACGTCTCGGCGGGCGGACGCGGCACCTTCAGCGGCTGCCGGGTCACGGGGAGCCGGGGCTACGGATTCCACGTCACGGACGGGTGCCGCACGGCACTGGACCGCTGCCGTACCGAGCGCTGCGCTCGGGGCGGCTATGTGGTGGCCGAGGGGTCGGCGGTGCGCACCGAGTGCCGGAGCGACGAGAGCGCCACCGAGTCCGAGCCCGTGCCGCCCGCCCGTCCGCCGGCCGGCGCGGTGGCACCCGCCGGGGCGGCCGGCGGCGGCGGGGCGGCGGGCGGCATCGCTGTCGTCCCGCCGCGGCCGGCCGGGGCCCCGTCGGCGACGGCTCCCGCGGCCGCCACCGGTCGCGGCGACAGCGGTGAGACGGTGCCCCCGCCCCGGGAGGAGGAGCAGACCGAACGCCCCTCCGACGAGGTGCTCTCCGAACTCGACTCCCTCGTGGGGCTGGTGGGCGTCAAGCGGGAGGTACGCGCCCTGATCGACATGATCGAGGTCGGGCGCAGGCGCCAGAAGGCCGGGCTCAAGGCCGCCTCGGTGCGCCGGCACCTGGTCTTCACCGGCTCTCCGGGCACCGGCAAGACGACGGTGGCGCGCCTCTACGGGGAGATCCTGGCCGCGTTGAAGGTGCTGGAGCGCGGTCACCTGGTGGAGGTCTCCCGGGTGGATCTCGTCGGCGAGCACATCGGTTCGACCGCGCTGCGCACCCAGGAGGCGTTCGACCGGGCCCGGGGCGGAGTCCTGTTCATCGACGAGGCGTACGCGCTCTCGCCGGAGGACGCGGGCCGCGACTTCGGCCGCGAGGCCATCGACACCCTGGTCAAGCTCATGGAGGACCACCGGGACGAGGTGGTGGTGATCGTGGCCGGGTACACCGCGGAGATGGAACGGTTCCTCGACACCAACCCGGGTGTCGCCTCGCGTTTCTCCCGCACCATCACCTTCGGTGACTACTCCTCCGAGGAACTGCTCAGCATCATCGAGCAGCAGGCCTCGGAGCAGGAGTACACCCTGGGTGAGGGGACCACCGAGGCGCTGCTCGGCTATTTCGTGTCGTTGCCGCGCGGCCCGGCCTTCGGTAACGGGCGGACGGCCCGGCAGACCTTCGAGTCGATGGTGGAACGGCACGCGGGCCGGGTCGCGCAGCTCACCGACCCGAGCACCGAGCAGCTGTCGCTGCTCTACCCGGAGGACCTTCCGGCACGCCGCTGACGGGGCGTCGCCGACGGCACGCCGACCGCATGCCACTCACCGCGCTCCGACGCCCGCGCCGCACCGCCGGCCCCGGCGCGCCGCACTGCCCTCCCTGCCCGCCCTGCCCCGTGCTCGGCACTCAGGGCGGGGACGGCGCCTCCCCGCTCCCGTCCGGGTTCTTGACCGTCAGGTCGGCGACGGCGCCGCGCCCGTCCGGCGGGACGTCGTCCCCGGCGGCCACGCCCGCCCCCGGCGGCCGCTCCTCCCCGCGCAGCGCGTGACAGAGCAGGGCCCGCTCCCTGTCGTAGGCCGGGTCGGCGGCGTAGTCGCCGTGACCGAGGAGCGGTTCGGGCAGCGGGCACTGGAGGTTCCGGCCGTAGTGCAGGGGGTCCAGCAGCGGGCCGAGGTCCACGGGCCGGTCGTCCAGCCCGCGACCGCCGACCCCGACCGGCCCACCGATGGGGTCGGTGGCGCGCCAGAGGTTGCGCCAGCACGGAAGGTCGTCGCGCAGCAGCCGCAGCGCGTGCGGACCGAAGTACTTGGGGAACCAGCGACCGTACAGCCGGGCCAGCGGTGAGCCGTGGGTGAGCAGGGCGACCCTGCTGCGCGTCGGGGCGTCCAGCTGCCAGACGGCCGCCGCCGCCAGCACGCTGCCCTGGGAGTGGCCGGAGAGGACCACCCGGCCGCCGGTGGCGTCGACCCAGGTGCCGATCCGCCAGGAGAGGTCGGGGACGGCACGTTCGGCGTAGCACGGCGGCGCGAACGGATGGGCCGCACGGGGCCAGAAGGTGCCGACGTCCCACAGGATGCCGACGGTGCGGCGGGCGGCCGGATCCCGGTAGGCACGACGCCCCATGGCGACGACGACCAGCACGGCGGCGCTGAGCATCCAGGAACCGAAGGACTCGGAGAAGCCGGCGACCGCCGACAGCACAGCCGGTGCGTCGCCCGCGGCCTCGCTCGGGGTCCGTCCGGTGAGTCCGGCGCCCGCCACGGCGACCACACCGAGCAGGAGGGAGGCTCCCGCGAGCACTCCCACCACCGACGGCGCCGAGTCGGTGAGGCGGGCGCGGGCCACCGCACCGGCGACCCGCCCGCTGCGGTGCTCGTCCGGCGGGGCGCTCTCGCCGGGGTAGTTGGCGAGGACGGTCGGCGCGAGCCGGCGGCGGGTCCGTGCCACCCGGGCCACCGCGACCAGGCCGAGCACTCCGGCGACGGCGAGCAGGGACGGTATGGCGGCGGCCTGCCAGCTGAGCAGTACGGGCGCGCCGGGAATCGTGCCGGGGGCGGGGCTCAGCCAGTCGGCGACGCGCTGCGCCGCGCCGCCGGTGAGAGCGCCCGCCAGCCCGCAGGCGAGCAGGGCGACGGCCGGCCCGCCCAGGCCGGCCAGTGCGGTCCGGTCGGTGTCCCGGGCGAGGCGGTGCAGCCGGAGCGCCGCCAGCGCCAGGCCGGTGATCATCAGTCCCTGGAGCACGGTGACCGCGGGGAAGACCACGGTGCCGGGGAGGCTGCCCGCCGACTCCCAGCCGGGACGTTCCCACGACGCGTGCAGGGCGGTGAGGGCGAGCAGCACGGCGCACATGACGGGCAGGGCGGTGACCGCGCGGTGCGGCGGCGGGTCCTCGACCTCGACCTCGTTGCGGCCGTACCGGGTGACGAGCACCAGGACAGCGAGCGCGGCGGCGACGGTGAGCGCGGCCAGCGCCCAGCCGGAGGCGGCGAGCACGCCTCCGCCGTCAGGGCCGTGGTCCCGGCTCCAGGCGGCCGCCTGGAGGGCCGCGCAGACCGTCAGCAGCCCGGCAGCGGTGTGCGCGGCGCGGAGCCGGGAGACCAGACGGCGGCCGAACCAGAACCCGGGCATCTCCAGCGGCGCCGGCTCGCTGGTCCCGGGACGGACCCGCACCGGCGGGTAGGCGGACTCATAGGTGCTCCAGGTGCGGTGGGAGAGCCACCACAGCAGCACGGTCAGCCCCACGGGCAGCAGCGCGGCCAGCGCCAGTCTCCGCCCGGGGGCGCTCCACCACCCTCCGTCGGAGGCGAAGCCGAACCAGCTGGACCGCTCGGCGCAGCCCGGCACTCCGGCGCACTGCCAGGCGAAGAGGTCCAGCGCCACCACGCTCGCTCCGCTGACCAGCAGCACGGTGAGCGAGAGCGCGACGAGCCGCACCAGGGCGTCGTAGCAGCGGTGGGTTCGGCCGTGTCCGCGCACCGCCGGCCGCATCCAGTGCGTGACGTTCACGATCATGAAGGGGAGCAGCAGCAGCCAGAGCGCCCGCGCGCCGTTGCCCGAGGTGAGGTTGGACCAGCTGTAGGCCTCGCGCAGCGGGTCCCGGTCGTCCCAGGCGCGGTCCTCGGCGTCGTCGGTGCGGCGGTGGATGGACGCGGTGTCGTCGCCGGTGACGCGGACCGTCCGGGCGTCGCCGAGCATCCGCTGGGGTGTGGCGCCGCCCACTCCGTGCACCAGCAGCTCCACGGCCGGCCGTTCGCCACGGGCCCGGCGCTGTGCCGGTACCGAATCCCCCGCCATGGTCTGCGTCCCCTCGCGACGCCACCGCACCCGGTGTGCTCACCGGCCGGCGGCTGACTGGCCGTCACCTTCCCTGACACTTCTCCCGTACCGACCGTGCTCAATCCCCCACGAAGGGCTGAACCGGAGCGTGCGAGGATGACGCGGGGCGTCGGACACGCTGAGCGGAGGTCGGCCGGTGGACGGCAGAGCGAACCTGTTGGCCGGGCAGCGCCGTTCGCTGATCCTGGCGGAGGTCCGGCGAGCGGGCGGGGCACGGGTCAGTGAACTCACCGCGCTGCTGGGCGTCTCGGACATGACGGTGCGCCGGGACCTCGACGCGCTGGCGCGACAGGGTGCGCTGCGGAAGGTCCACGGCGGCGCGGTGGCCGCGGAGCAGGGCCCCGGACACGAGCCCGGCTTCGCCGCGAAGTCGGAGCTGCTGCCGGAGGCGAAGCGGCGCATCGCCCGGGTCGCGGCCACCGAGGTCCCGCCCGGCTCGGTGGTGGCGCTGTCGGCCGGCACCACCACGCACGCGGTCGCCCGGGAGCTGCTCGCGGTCCCGGAGCTGACGGTGGTGACCAACTCGCTGCCGGTCTCGGACGTCTTCCACGCGGCGCCCGGCGCCGGCGAACGGCCGGTGCCGGTGGTGCTGACCGGTGGGGTCAGGACACCGTCGGACGCCCTGGTGGGGCCGGTGGCCGACGCGGCGCTCGCCGCGCTCCACGTCGACGTGCTGCTGCTGGGCGCCCACGGGCTCGACGCACGGGCCGGGCTGACGACGCCCAACCTCGCCGAGGCGGAGACCAACCGGCATCTGGTGCGCTCCGCCCGCCGTGTCGTGGTCGTCGCCGACCACAGCAAGTGGGAGGCGGCGGGACTGCGTTCCTTCGCCACGCTGGCCCGGGTGGATGTGCTGGTCACCGACCGGGAGCCGCCGGGCGAGGCCCGCGCGGGGCTGGCCGCCTCGGGGACCGAGGTGGTGGTCGCCCGCTGAGCCGGGCGCGCCACCCGTGCGGCGGTCCAGATGGCCGGGAACCACCCGGGGGCCGCCGCCACCGGCCGGCCGGAGTCCGCCGCGCCCGCCCCCGCTCGCAAGGGCGCCGCGGCACCGGTCGCACGACGGCGGGGCGAGGCGCACCATGGGAAGGTCCGTGCCGCGAGGGCGCGGAGGGGACACCGTGCCCACGGCGGTGCCGTGGCGCCCCGGCACCATGGGCCGAAGGGCCGTCCGGGCGGGCTGCCACCCCGCGTCCGTGGAGGGCCGCGCGGCGCTGACCGGTACGCCGGGCGTCACGAACGGAGAGGAGCGTTCCATGTCGGACCAGGCCCGCGGGGACGATGTCTACCAGCCGCAGGAGGACGACGGCCGGGTGCCCGAGGGAGACGAGCCCGACCTGGAGAACACCCTCGACGAACGCGGGCTCGACGATCAGATGGCGGAGGGGTACTCCCCTCCGGAGCGCCCGCTGGCGGCCGACAGGTTCGGCACCACCGGGGAGGAGGAACGCGAGGGCGAGTCGCTGGAGCAGCGGCTCGCTCAGGAGATCCCCGACGTGGCCCCGCCGGACGACGACGCCATCGGCGATGTCACGGAGGGCGAGGGCGAGCCGCGTGAGGAGATCCGCGGCGAGGAACGCGCCGGAAGGCTCAACCCCGTGGACGACGAGACCGGGCGGCGGACCGACGTCTACGCCGAGGACGTGGGCATCGACGGCGGGGCGGCGTCCGCCGAGGAGGCAGCGGTGCACCTCGTGGACGAGCCGGAGGGGACGGACGGCGCGGACCGGGACGTCTGACCCTGGCGGGCCCGCCGGTGAGAAAGGGATTGCGTCCGGGCCGGCGGCTCACGTTGGCTGGCGGCATGCCCGAACTGTGTACCGCTCGCCTGACCCTGCGTCGTTGGCGCGCCTCCGACCTTCAACCCTGGGCGGCGATGAACGCCGATCCCGAGGTCCGCGAGCATCTGGGCGACCCGCTCACCCGCGCACAGAGCGATGCCTCGGTGGCCAGGTTCCAGGCCGAGTTCGACCAGCGGGGCTACGGGTGGTGGGCGGTCGAGACGCGGGCCGAGGGCGAGTTCATCGGCTTCGCGGGCTTGGACCGGGTGGATGAGGAGATGCCGTTCACCGGGGTGGAGATCGGCTGGAGGCTCGCCCGCTCAGCCTGGGGCCGGGGCTACGCCACGGAGGCCGCGCTGAGCGTCCTCGCCCATGGCTTCCGCGCTCTCGGGCTTCGCGAGATCCTCGCGGTGACCACGGCCACCAACTTTCGTTCGCAGGCCGTGATGCGCCGGATCGGTATGACCCGGGACCCGGCCGACGACTTCGACGCCCCGACCGTACCCGCCGGGCCACTGCGTCCCAACGTGCTCTACCGCGCGGCCCGGAGCTTGGGCGTCTGAACGTTCTCCACCCGTCGCTGCTGGCCAGGAGATCGGTCGGGTGACACCGGCGGTTCCGTGGCAGTGCGGCAGGCGGCTGGCAGGTGAGCCCCTCTTCCGGCCCTCGTCCCGGGAGGGCCCTACGGCCCGTTCCCCGTGGTCTGCTGTCCCCCGCGCTGAAGCAGGAGCGGGGCGGGGCCACGAGCGACGGCGCGTCCATCGTCCTGGTCGAATGGCACGGCGGCACGGCCGACCACCTCGCCACCCTCGACATCCGGCCGGGCCCGGCACACCGCTCGCCGTTCTCCTTTCGACCGGGCGGGTGATCCGGCCGCCTGCGAGGCGCGGTCCCGCCGCGCCGGCTCCCTATGCTCGGGACATGGCACTTCAGCGGATGGACAACGTCGCCATCGTCGTGGACGACCTGGACGCGGCTGTCGCGTTCTTCACCGAACTGGGCATGGAGATGGAGGGCAGGGCCCAGATCGAGGGGCTCTTCGCGGACAGGACCGTGGGGCTCGACGGCGTCCGGAGCGAGATCGCGATGATGCGGACCCCGGACGGCCACGGGAAGCTGGAGCTGACCACGTACCGCGCCCCCGCGGCGTCCGCCCCCGAACCGGAGAACCCTCCGCCCAACACCCTCGGCCTGCACCGCGTGATGTTCGCCGTCGACGACATCGACGACACCGTGACCCGGCTGCGGGGCCACGGCGCGGAACTCCTCGGGGAGGTGGCGGAGTACGAGAACGTCTTCCGGCTCTGCTACCTCCGCGGCCCGGCGGGCATCATCGTCGCCCTGGCCGAGGAGATCGGCTGACCCGGGCCCGGCCCGCGCGTCGGTCGCGCCTGGTCCGCGGTGCGCGCCGCCCGGGGAGAGCGGTTTTCTCACCCCTCCGGTGAGCCCGGCCGGCACGGGGAGGAGACTGGGACGGCAGCCGGGGTGGCTGTTCTGGCGTGGACGGGGTAGGCGGAGCTGATGATGCCGGAGCTCACAAAGGAAAGGTGCCTCCCCCGGACGGGGCGCGAACGAAGCGGGCCGGACCACACGGCCGCCGCGAGTCGCCCGCCGAGCGTCGGGGCCGCGTACGACGGGAGCGAGAACCTGGGCGAGGCCCGGGCGCTGGCGACAGGGTTCCTGGAGACCCTGCGCTCGGACGGCGGGGTCGACGTCTGCGCCGACACGGAGATACTGCTTCCGCTCGTGGTCAGCGAGCTGGTCACCAACGTGCACCGGTACGCTCCGGGGCCGCATCTGGTGGAGCTGACGGCGACGGACGGCCACGTCGAGGTGAGCGTGTGGGACACCGACCCGGTTCTCCCCACCGCCCGGGAGTGCGACCCCAAGCGTGTCGGCGGCCATGGGCTGGAGATCGTCGTGGCGGTGTGCTCCACGTTCCGGATGCGCCGCGAGAGCGTGGGGAAGCGCGTCACCGCCACCCTGCCGCTGCGCTCCGACGACGCTCCGCCCCCGGTCGCCACCGCCGCCCGGCCCGGCACCGCCGAGGGCTGAGAGCGTGCTTGAGTGGCGCCGCGCCCGGGACCACGTGCTGGTCCCGGGCGCGGCGCTCCGGGCGGTGCCGGACCGTACCGGGACGGCCCGGCGGCCGTCAGACGGTGTGCAGGGTCAGGTTGTAGCGCTGCAGGATCGGGTTGATCGGGTTGAAGACGGTCATGCTGGAGGAGCCGCAGCTGCCGCTGCCGCCGGAGTGCACGCCCTGGGCCTGGTCACCGGCGATGACGGAACCGCCGGAGTCGCCACCGGCGCTGCACGCGTTGGTGAAGGACATGCCGTTGGCGACGGCGCCGCCCGCGTACTGCACCGTCTGGTTGACGGCCGTCAGCGTGCCGCAGCGCCAGCCGGTGGTGGAGCCGGAACGGCAGATCGAGGACCCGACCGGCACGGCGGAGGAGCCGCGGACCAGGCGGTCCGGGATGGCGCCCCAGCCGAGGACGACCGGCTCGGTCCACCAGCCGCTGCCGACGTTGACCCAGGCCATGTCGCTGCCGGGCCAGACCCGGCCCTGGACGGTGCCGATGTGGGTGTTGTCCCAGCCGCGGACGGCCGCGCCCGCGTTGCCGCAGTGCCCGGCGGTGACGAAGCCGCCCCGCACGGAGAAGCCGATGGAACAGCGGGAGTTGCCGACGTAGAACGGGTCGCCGCCGACGATTCCGGCGGCGTCGGTGGTGATCGGCTCGTCGAGGGTCTCGACGCTGACCGGCCCGGCGGCGGTGGCCTCGGTGAGGAAGTCCCGCACGGCGGGGTCGTCCGCGTTCTCCTCGACGACCTGGATGACGATCTCGTTGGAGCGGACGTCCACACCCCAACTGGCTACACCGGCCGGCGCGTCGTCGGTCAGCTTGTCGATGTCGGCTTTGACGGCGTCGAGTTCGGCCGCGCTGTGGGCGACGCGTTCGGTGGTCGCTCCGGTCTTCTCGACGGCGGCGACGGCGCTGTCGTCGGTGACGGCGACGGTGAGGTCCCCGGAGGCCGGGTCGAACCAGCTGCCGGCGAAGGTGTCACCGGCCGCCTCCTCGGCGAGCGGGGCGAGTTCGGTGGCGTCCGCCTCCTGGGCGAGGCGGGTCAGTGCCTGGTCCTCGGTCAGGCCGAGGTCGCTCTGCATCGCCGCGATCAGGCCGGGTGACGCCGCCTCGTCGGCGGCGACGGCGGTGGAACCGGTGCCGACGGTGGCCAGACCGGCGGCGAGGAGCAGGGTGGACAGGCCGGCGCCGACGGTGCGACGGGTGACCCTGCCACGGGACATGCTGCGAGACATGGGGAGTGCCCTTCTCTTGTTCCTCAAGTGGGGTGGAACAGCGAAGGCCGGGAGCGCTCTCGAACCCGGGGGGAGCGTAGGAGTCGTGAAGGTCCCGCGTCTAGTACGTGGAGTCCCGGAACTCGGCCTGTGACGCGCCCGCTTGGCCTGAAGTGCGGGTGCGCCGGAAGTGGATCCGGGCACCGGGCGCGCCGTCGGGGTGTGCTCCACGGCGCCCGGTCGGACCCGGCACGCCCAGCTGGCCTCGGCGGCGCCCCGTAACGCCCCCGCGCCAGGCGATTTCCGGCAGTCGTCATCCGCGGACGGCCCGGGGCGCGGCGGTCACGGGAGGGGCTCGGCCCCGTCACGCCCCACCGGAACCACCGTCCCCACCCGCCCCACCGGTCACGACCATGGCGACCAGGATCAGCGCCAGCAGGGCGAGGTATGCGAACGAGTGGGCCCGGTCGGGCACCCGCGCCGGCAGGCGCCGCACTGCCGCGACGGTGGGCAACGCTCCGGCCAGCAGGGCGGCGCCCGCGATCACGTCGACGTATCCGAGCCGGCCCGCGCCTTCCGGCGCGGAGCTCGCCAGGGCATAGACGAGCGTCGCGCTGAGCGCGACGGGCACGGCGAGCGGATTGGCCATCGCGGTCGCCCGCGCCATGGGAAGCCCCCGGCGGCGCAGCAGCGGAACGGTCAGCACGCTCCCTCCGACGCCCAGCCCGGCGGCGACGACGCCGATTCCCGTTCCGCCCAGCACGGCGGCGGCCCGCGACAGCGGCCGGGGCTCCGGCACGGCGACCGAGAGGAAGCCCTTCCGTGCGAGAGCGTCGACGATCGTGACCGTGAGATAGCCGACGAAGAGCAGGCGCAGCAGCGCGCCGTCGACGGCGGTCGCGGCGACGGCGCCGATCACGGACCCCGCGCCGACGAACCCGGCCAGCGGCCAGAGGTAGTCGCGGCGCAGCCTCCCCTGCCGGTGGTGGGCCGCCGTGGCGGCGGTCGCGGTCACGAGCATCACCGCCGTGGAGGTGGCCACGGCGACGTGCATGGCCTCCGGCTGGCCCGCGGCGACGAGGCTGCCGTGGACGACCGGAACCGTGACGAAGCCGCCGCCCAGCCCGAAGAGGACGGTGGTGACCCCGGTGAGGCATCCGAAGAGGAACAGAACGAGGAAGAAGGTGAGCACGCGAAGACGCTAGTGACGGCGCCCGATGGCGGGCAATCGACTGATCGCCATGTCCTTACGCGTAGCCGACAGCAGCCGGTAGCATCGCGATGGTGCGCGACATTCCGGTGGCCGACGTCGACGCCCTCGACAGGGCGGTACTGGCGATCGGTACCGACTACCCCGACGATCACCTGCTCCCCTGGCACCAGCACCGCCGCGCCCAGGTGCTGTACGGCGCCACGGGTGTCATGCGGGTGGAGACCGCGGACGGCAGCTGGACCGTGCCGACCGCCCGCGCGGTGCTGGTCCCGCCGCGCACCGCGCACCAGGTCCGGATGAGCGGCGTCAGCACGCGCAGCCTGTACATCGAGCCCGCCGCGGTGCCGTGGTTCCCGGGCCGCTGCCGTGTCGCCGACGTCTCCGGCCTGCTGCGCGCGCTCATCCTGGAGGCGGTGGAGCTGGACACCGACTCCCCCGGGGACGCACAGCCCTCCGGGCTCGGCCCCGACCACGGGGGCCGGCGGGCGGCCGCTCTCGTCGAGCTCCTTTTGCACGAGCTCCGGCGGCTCGTTCCGCTTCCGCTCGACCTGCCGTTGCCCACGGACCCCCGGCTGCGCCGCCTGTGCGAGGCGTTCCTGGTGGACCCCGACATCCACCAGGCACCGGCCGGCTGGGCGGCGGAGCTGAACGTGAGCGAGCGGACGCTGGGCAGGATGTTCCACGCCGAGACGGGCCTGGCGTTCGCGCGGTGGCGCCTGCGTGCCTGTGTGCTCCACGCCGTGCAGCGGCTCGGGGCCGGCGAGCCGGTCTCCCGGGTGTCGGCGCGGCTGGGCTACGGCAGTCCGGCGGCGTTCAGCGCCGCGTTCAAGCGCCTCCTCGGCAGCCCTCCCTCGGCGTTCGCCGCGCGGGCGGACGGGCGCCCCCTGGGGTGAGGGGCCGTCTCACGGGCCCTTCGCACCGGTCAGCTCACGGCCTTCCTGACGAGGGCGGTGATCGCCCGCCGGGCCTCCTCGGTCAGTTCGGTGACGGCGTACGAGGTGGGCCAGAGTCCGCTGTCGTCGTCGAAGTTCGCCTCGGCGGTGAAGCCGAGGGTCGAGTAGCGCTCCTTGTCGGCGTGCCCGCTGCGGAAGAAGCACACCACCTTGCCCTTCCTGGCGTAGGCGGGCTGTCCGTACCAGAGCTTCGGCGCCAGCTCCGGTGCGTGGGTGGTGACGATGGCGTGGACGCGTTCGGCCACCGCACGGTCCGAATCGGCCATCTCCGCGATCTTCGACAGCACGTCGAGTTCGGCGGCGGCCGCCTTGTTGCCGCGGCCGCGGCTCGCCTCCACCTTCAGTTCGGCGGCGCGTTGCCTCATGGCGGCGCGTTCGTCGTCGGAGAAGCCGTCGGCTCCCTGGTCGCTGTGCTTTCCGGCGTTGGGGGTCATCGCTGTCGCTCTCCTGCTGGTGGTCGGCGTGAAGTGGCTCTGACGCTAGCCGGGGAGAGCGGCGCCCGCTTCTCGAATCCTGACCGGTCCGCGCCCCTCCGCAGGGCCGGCCGGTGACGCGGCGGCGTCACCGGCTCGTTGCGTCCGGTCACTCTCGCGGGCACGGGCCAGCCGGGACAACTACGCTGTGGACATGTTCCGTTTCTCATCGTGGTCACTCGTGGAGGAAACCCGTGTCATCGCCCTTTGACCCCCAGAACGCTCCCGTCGGTGACGTGGGTGCGGCTCTGCTGATGATCGACTCACGACTCAAGAGCATCCACGCGGGCAAGGGAGAGACCGACCCCGAACAGCGCGAACTCATCGAGCAGTTCACCGGTTCGCTGGGGCCCGCCGGCGCCAACGACGTCCTGGACGGCGCGTGCACGCTCATCTACATGTTCACGACGTGGCTGCGCCAGGCACACGAACACCAGGACAAGGACGTCATCGAGTACGTGGTGCCCACCCTGGTGGCGACGATGCGCATGATGCCCAAGAGCGTCCGCCCCGAGGCCATCCCGACCATGGCCGGCCTGGTCATCGCCGCGGCGAACGGCCTGAGTCCGGACGCCTGGCGCAAGCAGTACGGGTTCTGGACCGAGGCCGAGATGACCCCGCTGGAGGTCACCGCCTTTCTGCTCGCGGACCACATCAACCGGCTGACGGGCGACGCCGACTTCGCCACCCGCCTGATCTGCGACGCTCTCTCCAGCGCCGGTGACGGGTGAGAGATGACCGGTGAGGGGTGACCGGTGACCGGTGGCCGGTGCCCGGTGTCGGCACGGAGCGTCAACCGGTCATGCCACCGGCGAAGGGCGTCGCCCGCCACTGGTCGACCGACGGGGTGAGGTAGTCGACCAGATCGGGCAGTTGCGGTGCGAGCGCCAGGGTGGTGATGGCCCGCAGCATCCCGACGGCGTTGACGAAGCCCAGCACGCCGTCGTCGAGGGGTCTCGTGCCGTTGCGCTTCGCTCCGCGGTCGTAGGCGGCCACGTGTTCTCGGCCGAGAGCGGCCAGGTCCCACTCGACGGGCCCCAGTGTCACCAGCTCGAAGTCGGAGAAGAGGTCCCGGTCCGCCCCGTGGAAGATGTTGGCGGGCGGGGAGTCACCGTGGACGGGCTGGATGTCGATGCCCGGGAACGCCCGCGTGAACGCCGCGCGGGAGCGCACGAGCGGTTCGAGGATCCGCCACTCGCGGCGCGCGCGGTCCAGGTCGGTCGCGTCGACGAAGCCGGGCAGCCGTTCGAGCATGGCCAGGCCCTCGGTGAGGAACCCGGGATCGGCCGCTGACAGAAAGGTCAGCGGGCCCGGGTAGCCGCGCATGGCCGCGTGCAGTTCGGCGACGCGCTCGGCGTTGGCGACGTAGTCCGGCTCCCGGTCCGGGTCCTCCTCGACGTACTGCCAGAACGTCGCCGAGAAGCCGTCGCGCTGGACCGGCCGCCGTGGCACGCGCGGGCTGGGCGGGATCACCGGGGTCCCCTGGTCGGCGAGCCACCGCGCCACGTCGAGCTCCGCCTGCTGGCGGTGCGCGAGGGTGTCGGGCGTCTCGGAGGGCGGCAGGACGGTGGGGACGCGGGCCACCACCGGCGCGGGTGCGAGGTGGACGACGACGGAGAAGAGGTCGTGTACCACCGTGGCGTCGGTCACCGTCACTCCGAGGTCGCGCGCCGCTCCCACGGCGGCGTCGAGCGCGGCGGCGGTGCGCCGGGCGAGTTCGCGCGGCGTCAGGAAACGGGTCATGGATCAGTCCTCTGGTTCGTTGGCGTGGTTGGCCCGGTCGTTCCGGGGTCGGGCCGGGGTCGTTCCGGTCGTGCCGGTGCCTCGGCTTGGGCGGACGTCCCAGCCGTCCGGCATTCCCGGTTCAGCGTCTGCGGCCGGCGCACAGCTCCAGCCGCTCCCCCGCGAAGCGCTGACGGAAACGACGGTCGTGCGAGACGGCGACCACCGCTCCCGGGTAGGCCGCGAGGGCGGTCTCCAGGTCCTGTACCAGGTCGAGCGCGAGGTGGTTGGTCGGCTCGTCCAGGACGAGCAGGTCCGCCGGCCGGGTCACCAGCCTGGCGAGCTGCAACCGCCGTTGCTGCCCGGCGGACAGCGCGGTGACGGGGACGCCCAGGTCGTCCTCACGGAACAGGCCCAGCGCCAGGAGCTGATCGGCGTGTTCCGGTGGCGCGCCGGGTCGCCCGGCCGCGAACGCCGCGAGGAGGGTGAGCCGTGCGGGGCGCGCGGGCAGTTCCTGTGCGAGGTGGCCGATCCGGCCCCGGCGGCGCACCGCACCCGTCCGCGGTTCGACCTCGCCCGCCAGGACCCGGAGCAGCGTGGTCTTGCCGGCTCCGTTCGCTCCGGTGACCAGCAGCCGCTGGCCGGGGGCGACGGACAGCACCCCGTCCAGACGCAGGCGCTCACCGACACTCACGCCCTCCAGCTCGACCAACGGGCCGTCGACGGCGGTCGCGGCGTCCGCCGCCGTCGGCATGGCGAAGCGCAGCGGTTCGGGGGGCTCCGCCACCGGGTCGCGCCGGAGATCGGCCAGCCGCTCCCGGGCGGCCCGCACCTGCCCGCCCAGCTTCGCGTCGTGCGAGCGGCGGTGTTTGCCGAAGCCCTGCCGTGGGTCCTTGCCGGTCGTGGCCAGTCGGGTCCCCGCCGCGCCGACCAGCCTCTCGGCCCGGTCGACCTTCTCTGCCCACTCCGCGTACTCCTGTCGGGCGCGCCGGCGAGCGGCGTCCTTCGCGGCCCGGTAGCCGGCCCAGCCGTCGCCGTAGCGGTGCACCGCGCGGGTGTCCCGGTCGACCTCCAGGAGGGTGGTGGCGACCCGCTCCAGAAAGCCGCGGTCGTGGGTGACCGCGACGACGGTGCCGGGGTGCGCGCGCAGCCGGTCCTCCAGCCAGCGGAGGGCGGCGGCGTCGAGATGGTTGGTCGGTTCGTCGAGGAGCAGCAGCTCGGGCGCTGCGGCCAGCACGCAGGCGAGGGCGAGCCGTGACTGCTCGCCGCCGGAGAGGGAGCCGAGTGCGCGGTCGCGGGGGATCGCGCCCAGGCCGAGGCCGTGCAGGGCGGCGTCCACCCGGAGGTCCGCGTCATAGCCGCCGCGGTCCTCGTACGCGGTCAGCAGCTCGCCGTACGCGGCGAGTTCGTCCGGGGAGGCGTCGCCCAGACGCTGCTCCACCAGTCGCAACCGGCGCTCCATCGACCGCAGTTCGGCCAGCGCACGGTCGACGGCGTCCCGCACGGTGTGCTGGGGGTCCAGGTCAGGGGTCTGCGGGAGGTAGCCGGTGCCGCCGGGGAACACCACGGTGATCTCCCCGGAGTCCGGTGTCTCGACCGCCGCCAGCAGCCGCAGGAGGGTCGACTTCCCGGAGCCGTTCTCGCCGATGACGGCGGCCTTCTCTCCGGGGCGGACGGCGAAGCCGACCTGGTCGAGGACCGTCCGGTCGCCGTACGTCCTGGTGAGGTCTCTGACCGACAGCTGCGCGACGGCGGCGGGCACGGCCGCGGGCACGGCGGCGAGGGCGCGTTCGGGCATGGGGCGTTCCCAGGGGGTGCGAGGTGTTCACGGGCGGGGGTACTGGTGGCGGCGCGGGCCGCGCCCGGGGTCAGGGAATGCGGAAGGAGGCCATACCCTCACCATAACAAGACGATCCGTCTCGTCTCCACTCGTTTTCGCGACGCCCCCGTGCCCCCCTTCCCCCACTCCGGCTGCGGAGGGCGCCCAGCGTGAGAGGTTCCCCGGCCCCCGGGGCGTCCTCGACCACGGTCCGGCACCGGAGAGCGGGCGCGGGACGAAGCGGCCCCGCGG
>NZ_BHZI01000088.1 GCF_004305975.1 Streptomyces otsuchiensis | reverse complement strand
GCCGTGCGTGGCGACGCCGAGGTGCTGGGCGTCGAGATCGACCCGGAGCGGGTCTCGGCGGCCCGGCCCTACGCGCGGGACGGCCTGCGGTTCGTCCGCGGCGGTTTCGAGGTGCCGCTGCCGCCGGGCACACCACCGCCCCTGCTGATCCGGGCCGCCAATGTGCTGCGCCAGTACGAGGAGTCGGAGGTGCCCGCCGCGTGGGCCCGGCTGACGGGCGCGCTGGCCCCGGACGGGCTGCTGGTGGAGGGGACCTGCGACGAGATCGGCCGACGGCACGTCTGGATCGCGCTCGGCCGGGAGGGCCCGCGCACGGTGACGTTCGCGGCGCGGCTGGCCTCCCTGGCCGTCCCCTCCGACCTGGCCGAACGGCTCCCGAAGGCGCTGATCCACCGCAACGTCCCAGGTGAGCCGGTGCACGCCTTCCTCCGGGACCTCGACCGGGCGTGGGCGAGCGCCGCCCCCTACAGCGCGCTCGGGGCGCGGCAGCGCTGGATCGCGACGGCCCGCGCCGTCCGCGCCGACTGGCCGCTCACGGACGGCCCGCGCCGCTGGCGGCAGGGTGAACTGACGGTGCGCTGGGACGCGTTGGCACCACGGAGCTGACGACGACGGGGCCCGTCAGCACGGCTGCGGCGCGTCCGGCCGCCCGGCGACGGCCGGTGACGCCCAGTCTCAGCCGGTGACGCCGACCGTCAGCCGGTGACGCCCTCCGTCGGCTCGGTGTCGTCCCGCCCGGCCGCCACACCGCCCGGCGGGCGCCAGGACTCGGCGGCGGCGTCGAGCAGTGGACGGTCCCAGGGGTTGCTGAGATGCCGGCGGGCGGCGTCCGGAGCCAGCCACAGCACCCGGTCGACCTCGTCGTTGGGCACGAACGCGCCGCCGGTGGCCTCCGCCTCCCAGTAGCTGACGATCTTGGGCCGGTCCTCGGCGGTGTAGCGGGTGGTGGGCAGCCGCGCGCCCAGCACGCACCGCATCCCGGTCTCCTCCAGCACCTCCCGGACGGCCGCCTGCGCCGGGGACTCCCCCGCCATCAGCTTGCCCTTGGGGTGCGACCAGTCGTCGTAGCGGGGACGGTGGACGAGGGCCACCTCCACCCCGCCGTCGGCGGGACGGCGGCGCCACAGGACACAGCCCGCCGCGCGTACCACGTCAGTTTCCGGTGCCACGCCGTTTCCTCCGTGCGTTGATCAGGGTCTCCTGCATGTCCCGCAGCGGCTCGCCGTCGGCGTCGACCGAGTGGCGGGTCCAGTCGCCGTCCGGGCCCAGGTGCCAGGAGGCGGTGGCGTCCGAGGTGCCGGTCGCCAGCAGCCGGTTGAGGGAGTGACGGTGGGCGGGGTCGGCGACCTTCACCAGCACCTCGATCCGCCGGTCGAGGTTGCGGTGCATCAGGTCCGCGCTGCCCAGCCACACCTCGGTGTCGCCGCCGCTGCCGAAGGCGTACACCCGGGAGTGTTCCAGGAACCGTCCCAGGATCGAACGGACGCGGATGTTGTCGGACAGCCCCGGCACGCCCGGACGCAGCGCGCATATGCCGCGCACCCAGATGTCGACCGGGACGCCGGCCTGGGAGGCGCGGTACAGGGCGTCGATGATGCGTTCGTCGACGATCGAGTTGACCTTGATCCGGACGGCGGCCGGCCGGCCCTCCCGGTGGTTGGCCACCTCACGGCGGATGCGGCTGATCAGCCCGTCGCGCAGCGAACGCGGCGCGACCAGCAGCCGCCGGTAGTTGTCGCGGCGGCTGTAGCCGGAGAGCCGGTTGAAGAGGTCGGAGAGGTCGGCGCCGACGTCGTTGTTGGCGGTGAGCAGCCCGACGTCCTCGTACATCCGGGCCGTCTTGGGGTGGTAGTTGCCGGTGCCGATGTGCGCGTAGCGGCGCAGGTGCTCGCCCTCCTGCCGGACGACCAGGCAGAGCTTGCTGTGGGTCTTGAGCCCGACCAGGCCGTAGACGACGTGGCAGCCGGCCTCCTCCAGCTTGCGCGCCCACTTGATGTTGGCGTGCTCGTCGAACCGCGCCTTGATCTCGACTAGGACCAGCACCTGCTTGCCGGACTCGGCGGCGTCGATCAGCGCGTCCACGATCGGGGAGTCGCCGGAGGTGCGGTAGAGCGTCTGCTTGATGGCGAGCACGTCGGGGTCGGCGGCGGCCTGCTCCACGAAGAGCTGCACGGAGGTGGAGAAGGAGTCGTAGGGATGGTGCAGCAGCACGTCGCGTTCGCGCATCGCCGCGAAGATGTCGGGCGCGGTGGCCGACTCGACCTCGGCGAGGTCGCGGTGGGTCCCGGCGATGAACTTGGTGAACTTCAGCTCCGGCCGGTCCAGGGCGGCGATGTCGTCGAGCCCCGTGAGGTCCAGCGGCCCGGCCAGCGCGTATACCTCGTCCTCGCTGATCTTCAGCTCGCGCAGCAGCAGCTCCAGCACCTCGGCGTCGATGGACTTCTCGACCTCCAGCCGCACCGGCGGCCCGAAGCGGCGGCGCAGCAGCTCCTTCTCCAGCGCCTGGAGGAGGTTCTCGGCGTCGTCCTCCTCCACCTCCAGGTCCTCGTTGCGGGTGACTCGGAAAACGTGGTGGTCCAGTACCTCCATTCCGGGGAACAGTTCCTCCAGATGGGCGGCTATGACGTCCTCGACAGGGACGTAGCGCTGGGCCGACGCCTCCAGGAAGCGGGAGAGCAGCGGCGGCACCTTCACCCGGGCGAAGTGCTTGTGGCCGGTCGCCGGGTTGCGGACCACCACGGCCAGGTTGAGGGAGAGCCCGGAGATGTAGGGGAAGGGGTGCGCCGGGTCGACGGCCAGCGGCGTCAGCACCGGGAAGATCCGCTTGCGGAAGAGGGAGAAGAGCCGGGTCTGCTCCTGCTCGGTGAGGTCGGGCCAGCGCAGCAGGTGGATGCCTTCGGCTGCGAGGCCGGGCGAGACGATCTGCTGGAAGCAGGTGGCCTGCCGGGTCATCAGCTCGCGGCTGAGCTGCCAGATCTTCTCCAGCACCTCGCGGGGCTGGAGACCGGACGCGGAGCGGGTGGCGACCCCGGTGGCGATGCGGCGCTTGAGGCCGGCGACGCGCACCATGAAGAACTCGTCGAGGTTGCTGGCGAAGATCGACAGGAAGTTGGCTCGCTCCAGCAGCGGGGTGGTGTCGTCCTCGGCGAGCTCCAGGACGCGTTCGTTGAACGCCAGCCAGCTGCGCTCGCGGTCCAGGAATCGGTCGGGCGGCAGCTCCTCGCTCTCGCCGGGCGCCTCGGTCCGCGCGGCGGAGGCGGAGCCGTCGGCTGCGGCGTCGGCCGCGCCGTCGACCACAGCAGGCCCGGCCTGCTCGGCCGGGTCGGCAGCGCCCGGCTCGGGGGCGGCCCCGGCGGGGCCCGACGGCTGCGGCGGCGGAGCGGGGGCGGGCGGCATGGGCGGCCCGGCGGCCCCGCGCAGGGGTGATCCCTCCGCGCCGGCCGGGGACGCGGCTATCTCTCCGACCGGCGGTTCGTCCGCGTCGCGGCTGTCGTGTGCCGCCGCCTCGGCGGTGGTCCGGGCATCCTGGCTCATGCCCCCTATTCTCCCGCTGCCAGGGAAAACGCAACCCGTCCGGGATGTGACGAGCACATGTCCCGGCCGTGCGGCCCGGCCGGCGGGCCCCGCGGCCGAGGGCCACCGGGCTTCCCGAGAACCGGGCGCGCACAAGCGCGGGAGAGCGCCCGGACGGTGCCGCGCGCCCCTCGGGAGCGAAAAGGTCAGGTCTCGGTGCGGTACATCAGGTCGGTCTCGTGTGTGACGAAACCCAGCCGCTCGTAGAGCCGGACCGCGCCGGCGTTGTCGGCGTCGACGTAGAGCATCGCCTCGGGCAGCCCGCGGTCGCGCGCCAGGTAGCGCAGCCCGATGAGGGTGAGCGCCTTCCCGAGGCCGAGCCCCTGCGCCTGCGGGCCGACCCCCAGGACGTAGATCTCCCCCAGCCCCTCGGCGGTGTGCACCTTGGTCCAGTGGAAGCCGAGCAGTTCCTCCTCGCCGGTGCCCTCACCCACGGCGAGGAAGAAACCGGCCGGGTCGAACCACGGCTCGACCATGCGGGCGTCCAGGTCCCGCTGGGTCAGCGCGCCCTGTTCGGGGTGATGGGCGAACGCGGCGGCGTTCAGCGCCAGCCACGCCTCGTCGTCCCGCCCGGGGATGAAGGTGCGGACCCGCACCCCGGAGGGCAGCGACAGTTCGTCCAGCGGCAGCCCCTCCAGCGGGCGGCGGAGCTGGCGCAGTTCACGGAAGAGGGTGAGCCCGAGCACCTGGGAGAGATGGCGGGCGGCGGGGTGGCCGCCGTGCGCCCAGATCCGCAGCCGGCGTCCCGACTCGGCGAGCAGCGCCTCACCGAGGGCGCGGCCGTGGCGTCGGCCGCGGTGGTCGGGGCGGACCACCAGCTCGGCGGCGGGTGCCTCGACCGGGTCGGTGCCGTCCAGCAGGCCGTACCCGATCAACTCGCCCTTCTGGCGCAGCAACAGGTGTTTGACTCCGTCGCGCGGGCCGCCGCGCAGCAGTAGCCTGCCCTGCTCGGACACGGCACTCTGGCCGTCGACCCGGGCCGCCGTGTCGATCAGTTCTCCGGCGTCCCGCTGGTCCGCGGCCGACACCTCGTCCACCACTACGACGTCACTCATGGAAAGACTCTACGGGTCCGGCGACGCGAATTGGCAATGTGCTCGTTACGTCTTTTCTCCTGACACGCTACGCGCGTAACCGTAGGCTGCCGGACAGTTTCCCCTTCTTCCGAGCTTCGCAGAAAGGAAATTACCCCCCATGCACGGACCCATCGCCCGGAGATTCCGGAGCAACGGTCAGGGCCGGAGCCGCCGCAGGGCCGCCGGAATGATCGCGGTGACGCTGGCCGGCGCGCTCGCGCTGACGCTGCCCGCGGCCGCCAACGCGTCCGCCGACTTCGACCAGCACCGCAAGCCGCCGAAGCCGGCTCCGACCGTCGATCTCCAGGTGCTGGCCATCAACGACCTGCACGGGGCGCTGGAGCCGCCGACCGGCTCCGGTGGGCAGGTCACCCACGAGCACCACGACGGCACCACCGAGCTGATCGACGCCGGAGGCGTGGAGTACCTGGCCACGTCGCTGCGGGACGCCCGCAAGGGCAACCCCCGTTCGGTGACGGTGGCCGCGGGCGACATGGTGGGTGCCACCCCGCTGATCTCCGGGCTGTTCCACGACGAGCCGACCATCGAGGCGCTCAACGCGCTCAAGATGGACGTGGTCGGCGTCGGCAACCACGAGTTCGACGAGGGCTGGAAGGAACTGCTGCGCAAGCAGCGCGGCGGCTGCCACCCGGAGGACGGCTGCTACACGAAGGGGCGCAAGTTCAAGGGCGCCGACTTCCCGTTCCTCGCCGCCAACGTGGTGCACGAGAAGTCCGGCAAGCCGATCACCGCGCCCTATACGATCAAGCGGATGAAGGGCGCGAACGTCGGATTCATCGGCGTCACCCTGGAGGGCACCGCCGATATCGTGACGCAGGAGGGAATCGAGGGGCTGAAGTTCCTCGACGAGGTCGAGACGATCGACAAGTACGCCAAGCAGCTGAAGAAGCGCGGCGTCAACGCGGTCATCGCCCTGATCCACGAGGGCGGTTACCCGTCCTCCCCGGCCTACAACGCCGACTGCGACGCGGACGGCGCGGGCCTGTCCGGCCCGATCGTGGACATCGCGGAGAAGACCTCGCCGCTGGTGGACGTGATGGTCACCGGCCACACCCACGAGGCGTACGTCTGCACCATCCCGGACCCCGAGGGCAACGACCGGCTGGTGACCTCCGCCCAGTCCAACGGGCGGCTCTACACCGAGCTGACCATGGAGTACGACCTGCGCAGCCGTGACATCGTGCGCGCCTCCGTCGAGGGCAGCAACCACGTCGTCCACCGCGACCAGCCGAAGGCCCGCGACCTGACGAAGCTGGTCAACTTCTGGGCCGAGCTGGCCGCTCCGATCGCCAACGAGCCGGTCGGCTGGATCAGCGAGGACATCCGGCAGGACCGCACCGTCCCGGAGACCCCGCTGGGCGACCTGATCGCCGACGCCCAGCTGGCGCACGCCCGGAGCATCGACGAGTCGGCCGAGATCGCGCTGATGAACCCGGGCGGTATCCGCACCGACCTGGTGTACGCGGCCTCCGGCGACGAGGGTGACGGCGTCGTGACGTACGAGGAGGGCTTTGCCGTGCAGCCGTTCTCCAACTACGTGCAGCTGATCGATCTCACCGGCGAACAGCTGCTGCAGGTGCTGCGCGAGCAGGTCAGCGGCCCGAACGAGGGCCAGTTCAAGATCCTCCAGCCGTCCGAGGGCTTCGAGTGGACCCTCGACCTCACCAACTCCGGCGCCGACCGCGTGATCGCGGACTCGGTGACGGTCGGCGGCGAGCCGCTGGACGCCGACCGCACCTACCGGGTCGCGGTCAACTCCTTCCTGGCGGGCGGCGGTGACGGCTTCCCGACGCTGGCCGAGGGCGGCAACTCCGTGGTCGGCGGCAACGACCTGGACGCGCTGGTCGACTACCTGCGTGACGCCTCCTCCGCCGACGCCCCGCTGGCGGCCCCGGCGGCGGACCGCGTCACCGTCGTGGAGTGACCCCGGCAGACCGCCCCCGCGAACGGCGGTGACCGAAGTGGCCGGCCCGGTACGGGAGATCCCGTACCGGGCCGGCCGCGTGCCGCCGGCGGGACCGCAGGAAAGCCGGGCGGTGGCGGGTCAGGACACCGAGCCGTACGGGTGGCTCTCCCGCGCGGTGGCGAGCGCCCGTGCCCACCAGAGGAGTTGGTCGATCAGCTTCTTGGCCGCCGCGTCCTGCTCCGGGGTGGTGTCGGCCCGGCCGTCGGCGCCGAAGTGGTCCCAGGCGCCGTGGAAGCTGACCGTGTCCCGGATGGTCGTGGCGTGCAGCTCGGGGAAGACCTGGCGCAGCTGCTCGACGGAGCGGATGCCGCCACCGAGCCCTCCGTAGGAGACGAACGCGACCGGTTTGGCGGCCCATTGGGGTCCGGAGAGGTCGATGGCCTGCTTCAGGGCGGCGGGGTAGCCGTGGTTGTACTCCGGGGTCACCACCACGAACGCGTCTGCCGAGGCGAGTCGTTCGCGGAAGTCGTCGATGAACGGGGTCGCGGGGGAACCGAGTTCGGTGGCGGTCAGACCGAGTTCGGCGAGGTCCAGCAGCTCCGGCCGGACGCCGCCGTGGCTGAGCGCCAGCCGCTCGAACCACCGGCCCACGCTGAGGCCGATCCGGCCGGGACGGGTCGCGGCGACGATGACGGCGACCCGGGGCGCGGGCGGCTCCGCGTTCGGGCCGGCGGCTGGTGCGGTGCCCGGGGTGACGGTGGTCATGGCTGGTCCTCTCAGGTGCGGAGGCCGCTGGTGGCGCGGCAGGGACCAGCCTGAGACCTCAACCTCCCTTGAAGTCAAGTTAGAGTGTTGAAATGGCTCCGACCACGATCGCCAGGGAACTCACCATCGGCCAGCTCGCCGAACGCAGCGGCGTGGCCACCTCCGCGCTGCGGTTCTACGAGGACCAGGGCCTGATCCACTCCCGCCGCACCAGCGGCAACCAGCGCCGCTACCCCCGGGACATGCTGCGCCGGGTGGCGTTCGTGCGGGTGTCGCAGAACCTCGGGATCAGCCTGGCGGACATCCGGGACGCGCTGGCGCTGCTGCCCGACCACCGGACACCGACACCGGCCGACTGGGCGGCCGTCTCCGCGTGCTGGCGTCAGGACCTGGACGAACGCATCCGCCAGCTCACCGACCTGCGCGACCACCTCTCCAACTGCATCGGCTGCGGCTGCCTGTCGCTGAGCGAGTGCGCGCTGGCCAACCCGGGAGACGTCCTCGCCCAGGAGGGCCCGGGGGCCTACCGCTTCGCCCACGAGGGCGGCTGCGACGGCACCGTCACCGGCTGCGGCGGACCGGACGGCGACAGCGGCCCGGCCGGTACCGGAGGCAGCGCGGGCAGCGGGGACGGCACGGGGACGGCCGGCGGACCCCGCAGCCGCTGAACCGGCCGCCGCCACGCGCTCCTTGATCACGGTTTCGGCCGGGGCTTGTCACGAAACGGCACGACCGCCACCCCCGCCCGCCCCGGCGGGAGATCGTGACCGCATGAGACCGAGAACCGCACGCACCCTCACCACCGCCGCCGCCGCCGTCCTGCTCACCGCCGCCCTGACCGCCTGCTCGGGCGACGGCGAGGGGTTCGGCGCCTCCACCGGGGAGAAGGTCGGGGAGCTGGGAGAGCTCACCGACGGCCTCTCCGAGGAGCTGGCCCAGCTGGAGGACCTGGAGCTGGACCTCCCGGACGGGTGGGACGGCGGCGGCACCGAGCTCGCCGAGGGCGACTGCTGGGGCCGCGCCGACACCGTGGACCACGCCCCGCGCTCCTGCGACCAGCCGCACGTCTTCGAAGTCGTGGGCGTCCAGGAGGGGTTCGTCCCCACGGCCGACGACCTCTTCGCCGTCGAGGAGGAGAAGGAAGCGGTGTGCGCCGACATGTTCGCCACGTACTTCGGCCACGCCTTCGACGCCCAGCAGCCGCCACACCTCGACCTCACCCCGGAGCCCACCGTCGTGGGAACCGACGCCTCCGGCGGGATCACCGTCGTGTGCAGCGTGTACACCACCCGTACGGAGGAGCACACGGGCTCGTTCCGCTGACCGGCGCCGCCGTCCGCTCCGGCGGTCAGACCCCCGCCGACGGCGGGCAGCCGCAGGACTGCCGGAGCCTGAGCGTCACCGGGAACTGCCGCACCCGCTCCGGCGGGCCACCCGGCGGCGCGCCCTCCGGGCCGTCGCCCATGGCCAGCGCCACCGCGGCACGCGCCATGGCGCCGCGGTCGGAGCCGACCGTGGTCAGCGGCGGGTCGGTGAGCCCGGCCTCCTTGACGTCGTCGAAGCCGGCGACGGCCAGCTCCCCCGGAACGTCGATCCGCAGCTCCCGCGCGGCACGCAGCACGCCGATCGCCTGGTCGTCGGTGGCGCAGAAGATCGCCGGCGGCCGGTCCGGCCCGGCCAGCAGCTCCAGCGCCACCTGATAGGCGTCGTAACGGTTGTAGGGCGCGGAGAAGAGCCGCCCCTCGGTCGGCACCCCGGCGTCACGCATCGCGTTGCGCCAGCCGTCGACGTGGTCGGTCACCGGGTCACCGACCGTCGGCGTCTCCTCGGTGCCGCCGAGGCAGGCCACGTACGGGTAGCCGTGCTCCAGCAGATGGCGCACCGCCGCTTCGGCGCCGGCCACGTCGTCGAGGACGACCGCCACGTCGTTCATCGCCTCGGGCCGTTCGTGCATCAGCACCACCCGGGCGTCCCACGCCTCGATCTCGGCGGCGGCGTTGGCGGTAGGGCCCTGGCTGATCAGGATCAGCCCGGAGACCCGCATGCCGAGGAACGCCCGCAGATAGTGCACCTCGCGCTCGTCGAGGTAGTCGGAGTTGCCGACCAGCACCATCATCCCGCGCTCGGCCGCCGCGCGTTCGACGGCGTGCGCCATCTCGGCGAAGAACGGCTGGCGGGCGTCCGGCACGATCAGGCCTATGAGGTCGGTCCGTTGGGACGCCATCGCCTGGGCGACGCGGTCCGGCCGGTACCCCAGCTCCTTGATCGCGGCGAGGACCCGTTCCCGGGTCGCCGCCGCCACCGGGCGCGGGCCGTTGTTGATCACATAGCTGACCACGGCGGTCGATGTACCCGCCAGTCGTGCGACATCGTCCCGCGTCACCTTGGCCACGGAGGAAGTCTAGACCTCGGCCCTCAGGCCCGGCGTGCGGCCTGCTTGACCACCTGTTCGGCCTCACGGGTCACCGCGCGGGCCTGCTCGGCCTCCGCGGAGTCGATCTTCTCCGGCACCACGAAGCGGTAACCGACGTTCCGCACGGTGCCGATGAGCGACTCGTGCTCCGGGCCGAGCTTGGCCCGCAGCCGCCGCACATGGACGTCGACCGTCCGGGTGCCGCCGAAGTAGTCGTAGCCCCAGACCTCCTGGAGGAGCTGGGCACGGGTGAAGACCCGGCCCGGGTGCTGCGCCAGGTACTTCAGCAGCTCGAACTCCTTGAAGGTGAGGTCAAGGACCCTTCCCTTGAGCTTGGCGCTGTAGGTCGCCTCGTCCACCAGGAGATCGCCGTTGCGGATCTCGGTGGGGCTCTCGTCGGTGATCAGCTGGCGACGGCCCACGGCCAGCCGCAGCCGCGCCTCGACCTCGGCCGGTCCGGCGGTGTCCAGCACCACGTCGTCCACGCCCCAGTCGGCCGTCACCGCGGCGAGTCCGCCCTCGGTGACGATGAGGACCAGCGGGCAGCCGGGACCGGTGGAGTGCAGCAGCTGGCACAGCGAGCGGACCTGCGGGAGGTCCTTGCGGCCGTCGATCAGGATGGCGTCGGCGCTCGGCACGTCCACCAGGGCAGGCCCCTCGGCGGGGGCGACACGCACGTTGTGGAGCAGCAGCTCAAGAGCCGGGAGCACCTGGGATGACGGCTGGAGGGCATTGGTCAGCAGAAGCAGGGAACTCACGGTGAGGTCCTTCCTCGGTCCTGGGCAGCGTGACGTCGGTACGGCTGAACGGCAGTACGCGTTTCGGCGGACGATGGACGAGGGACGGCTCAGGCGACATTGCCCGGGTATCCCGGTCTGCGCGAGCCCCGGGACGGCTGTGCGGAAGATCCACAACGCCCGGAAAGCGCGAAAGGACCCGTTGCGGCGTCGGCGCCCGGATCCTTCTGGCACGAGAGCATACCGGAGCTTCGGTCTCCGTGCCGGGATCCGCGTCACATCGCCGACATCCGGACGTGGCACCCGGTCACCCGGCGGACACCCGGGGTACGCGCCGGACACCTCCGTGACCCACCGCCGCCACGGCCCGGACACACGGCCGGACAGCCGCCCGGACAGCCGCCCGGAGACAGCGCGCCGCGCCGTGGCGAGGGCCGTGGCGGGCGCGTCACGGACCCGGTGCGACGGCTGCCATGATGGGCGGCTACAGCGGGAGGACTCGATGGTGAGCGGCACGATCCGGTACTGGGCCGCGGCGAAGGCCGCCGCAGGTACCGCCGAGGAGACATACCGGGCGGCGACCCTCGCCGGGGCGCTGGACGAGGCCCGCGCCCGCCGCGCGGACCACCCGGAGTTCGCCCGGGTGCTGCTCCGCTGCTCGTTCCTGGTGGACGAACGGCAGGTCGGCTCCCGCGACCACCACGACGTCCAGCTCACCGAAGGCGGCACCGTCGAAGTGCTGCCGCCGTTCGCCGGAGGCTCCCGATGAGCACCCCCCATCACCACGACCAGCCCCGGCACGGCCGGCCGCCCGAGGAGCCGTACCCGCCCGCCGGGCAGGGGTACGGGCCCGGCACCGCCGCACCGGGGGACCCCGGAGCACCCGCGTACGGCGCGCCCCCCGCCCACGACCACGCCACCGGTCACGACACCGGCGGACACCACGGCTACGGCCGGGACGACGGGTACGGCCGCCAGGGCGGCTACGGCCAGGACCAGGGCTACGGGCAGGGCAACGACTACGGCCAGGGCGACGGCCGGCCCGGCGGACACGGGTCACACGCCCACCAGCCGCCGCAGCACCACGACACCCCGGCCGGCCACGCCGCACCCGCCGCCGGGGCCACGGCCCCCGGGAGCACGGCCGCCACACCCGTCCCGCCCCACCGCACCGGCTCGCCGATCATCCCGCCCGGCATCCAGCCGGCGGCGCTGACCGCCGCGCTCGCCGCACTGCTGGCCGTCCTCGCGCCCTTCGGGCAGCTCGCCCTGCTTCCGGCGGTGGTGCTGCTCCAGGCGGTGACGGCCGCCGGCTGGTTCCGGCTCAACGGCATGTGGCCGGCCCGGCAGGGCATCGCGCTGGCGTTCGCCGCCGGTCTCGCGGCCGACGCCGTGCTGCTGCTGGCCCCCGCCGACCGGGCGCCCACCGCACTGGCGGGCACGCTCGGCGCGTGGTTCCTGCTGGTCATCGTGTTGCAGCTGCGCAACCGGGGCGACGCGGACGAGCGGCTGAGCGCGCTGACCGCGACCTCCGCGTCGGCGCTGCTGTCCGTGCTCGCGGGCGGCCTGCTGGCCGCCGCGACGGTCTCCCGCACGGCGGTGGTCGCGGTGGCGGCGGGTGTCGCGCTGGCGACGCTGGCCCGGGCGGCGCTGACCGTGCCGTGGCTCTCGCCGGTGGTGGCTGTGCTGCTGGCCGCCGGAGCGGGCGCCGGGGTCGGGCAGTGGGCCGGGGTGACCGCCGAGGGCGCCGCCCTCGGCCTGGCGGCCGGTGTCTGCGCGGTGATCGGCCTGCGGGTGGCCAGCTACGACTTCCCGTCCCGTTTCGTGCACTTCACCGCAGGGGTGGCGCTGCCGCTGACGGCCGCCGCCCCGGCGGCGTACCTGCTGGCCAGGGTGCTGCTCTGACGGCCGGTGGGCCGTCGCCACGACGGCCCACCGCGTCGCCGTCCTACGTGTAACGGCCGTGCTGCAACGTATTCCGCGCCCCGCACGTCGTACGGGGCAGCGGGTTACGCTCGCGGCAGGCCGTCGACCACCGGGCCGTTGACCACCCAGGGGGAATCCAGACCACATGCGAGCGCTGCGAATTGGGCTGATCCTGCTCGTCATCCTGGGCGGTCTCGCCTTCGCCGCCGACCGGGTCGCGGTCGGGATGGCGGAGGGCGAGATCGCCTCGAAGGTCCGCAGCAGCCAGGGCCTGGACTCCGAACCTTCCGTCTCCATCAAGGGGTTCCCCTTCCTGACGCAGCTTGTCGGGAAGAAGCTGGACCGCGTCGATCTGGAGATGGACACCTACACCGTGCAGGTCGACGACCAGACCGGCACCGTGGACGACCTGGTGATCCGGCTCGACGACGTGAAGCTGGAGAACAACTACGAGCGTGCCGTCGCGGCGCGCGCCTCCGGTGGCGGTGTCATCTCCTACGCCGAGATGGCCCGGCTGACCGGGGACGGCGACTCCACCTTCGGGGTGTCCTTCGGCTACGCGGGCGAGGGCCAGATCGAGGTGCGGGTGACCGTGATGGGCCGCGCGGTGGGACCGACCATGATCGGCGATCTCGATGTCGACGGCGATCTGGTGAGCGTGTCGATCGACGACATCCCCTCGTTCTCCGACATCCCCGTGATCGGCAGCATCCCCGGCATCGAGGACCAGATCCGGCAGCGCGTGGACCAGGACCGGCAGATCTCCGGGCTGCCGTCCGGTGTGGAGCTGGAGGGGCTCAAGGCGACGGAGGACGGCGTCACCCTGTCCGTCGCCGGTACCGACGTCCAGCTGACCGGCGCCGCCTCCGAGTGAGCCACCCCGCGACGGCCGGCCACCCCGCGCGGGGTGGCCGGCCGTCGGCGCGTCCGCACGGAACTTGTCGCGGCGTCCGCATGATGGGACGCGCGGCCCGCGCCTCCGCCGCGGTCACCGCGAGTCCTTCCGGAGGGTGCCCGAACCCCCACGCGGGGGCACGCGCCCCCGCCTCGCGCCCCCTTCGGTGGATGACCCACGGCCGCGGCGGACCGGCCCTGACCACCTGCGTCCCACATGTCAGTCAGGAACGTCTCACAATCCGGACCGACGGTGACAGCGGCGTCCTGACGTCCGTACGATCGCTGGCATGACACGACAGGCGGATCTCACCAAGCGACGGGCAGTCGACCTCTGCCGCGTCGCCGCCATGCTCTGTCGTCCCGTCGCCTGACGGCTCCCTCCCCTCGCACCGCACCCCCCGCGCCGCCGCGCGCCATCCAGCGCGCCGCCGCGGCGCGTCGTGCCCCGATTCGCACCGTTGATCCCGCCCCGCAGAAGGAGAACAACATGAGCCGCAGTGACGTCCTCGTCGACGCCGACTGGGTGCAGGCCCACATCGACGACCCCAAGGTGGTCATCGTCGAGGTGGACGAGGACACCTCCGCCTACGAGAAGAACCACATCAGGAACGCGGTCCGGATCGACTGGAAGAAGGACCTCCAGGACCCGGTCCGCCGCGACTTCGTCGACCAGGCCGGCTTCGAGAAGCTGCTCTCCTCGAAGGGCATCGCCAACGACGACACCGTGGTGCTCTACGGCGGCAACAACAACTGGTTCGCCTCGTACGCCTACTGGTACTTCAAGCTCTACGGGCACCAGGACGTCAAGCTGCTCGACGGCGGCCGCAAGAAGTGGGAGCTGGACTCCCGCGACCTGGTCGCCGAGGTGCCCGAGCGCGCCACGACCACCTACACCGCGAAGCCGCAGGACAGCTCGATCCGCGCCTTCCGTGACGAGGTCGTCGCCGCGATCGGCACGAAGAACCTCGTCGACGTGCGCTCCCCCGACGAGTTCAGCGGCAAGCTGCTCGCCCCCGCGCACCTCCCCCAGGAGCAGTCGCAGGTCGGCGGCCACATCCCGAGCGCCCGCAACATCCCGTGGTCCAAGTCGGCCAACGACGACGGCACGTTCCGCTCCGACGAGGAGCTGAAGGAGCTGTACCAGGGCGAGGGCGTGGACCTGGCCAAGGACACCATCGCCTACTGCCGCATCGGCGAGCGCTCGGCCCACAGCTGGTTCGTGCTGCACGAGCTGCTGGGCCAGGCCAACGTCAAGAACTACGACGGCTCCTGGACGGAGTACGGCTCCCTGGTGGGCGTCCCCGTCGAGACCGGACCGGCCAAGTAAGGGCCCTGACAGCCCGCTTCACCGGCAGACCCGAAGCCCTCACCAGCCCGAAGGACCACATCCATGTGCGGAGCACAGGCAGGCGGCCCCGACGCCGCGTCGATCAAGCCCGGCGAGACCACCATCCAGGGGTCGGTCACCCGTGACGGCGAGCCGGTCACCGGCTATGTCCGACTCCTCGACACCACCGGCGAGTTCACCGCCGAGGTGCCGACCTCGGCGACCGGCCAGTTCCGGTTCTACGCCGCCGAGGGGACCTGGACCCTCCGGGCCCTGGTGCCCGGCGCCACCGCCGACCGCACCGTGGTCGCCCAGCAGGGCGGGCTGACGGAGGTCGCCATCGCCGTCTGAGACGGTGGTCGGTGGTCGGTGGTCGGCGGTCGACAGCGGATCACGACGGCCGGGCAGCCCCGGCGGATCGAGGGCCGCGCCCCGAACGGGTTGGACACCCGGGGCGCGGCCCTCGGCCGTGCGCGGGAGCGACGGGCGCGCGGGGCGACAGCGCACGCGGGAACGCGAGTCCGTGAGTTCGCGAGTCCGCAGGCCCGTGAGGCCGTGAGCCCTTAAGTCCGCGGACCGGCCGCTCAGTAGACGAGCGCCTGCACCCCGTCGCCGACGATCTCGCTCACGAACACCTGGGCCCCGGCGATGCGGACACCGTCGATGACATCGCCCTCGCCGATGTCGCGCCGGGCCGCGCACTGGGTGCACAGCGTCACCCGCCCACCGTCGAGCAGCGACTCCAGCAGCTCGGGAAGCGGTGCCGCGTGCGGGAGTTCGAACTCGGCGGCCCGCCCGGGGAGCGCGAACCACGCGGACTCACCGGTCAGCCACAGCGAGACCTCGACTCCGCTGGCCACGGCGACCGCGGCCACCGTGAACGCCTGCGAGCACCGTTCGGGGGCGTCCGCCCCCGCCGTCACCTTGATCACCAGCTGCTTGGCCATGCCGGAACCGTACCCAACGGCGCGGACCGGTGGACGCCCCGGTCCGGCGCGCGCCCCGTCACCCTCCGGAAACGGCACGTACCGCCCGCACGGTGCGTGCGGGCGGTACGGGTGATGCCGGGCAGCCCTGACGGGCGTCTTCGCGGCTCAGGCGATCCTCCGGTGCCGCCGACGGTCACCCCCTGGCGCCCGGCCGGCTGACCGGAGCGGAGGGCGAGAACGGGTACGTGCGTGAGGATTCAGCGACTGGCTCCGCAGTTAGCGCAGAGCCAGTCCCCACCGGGACCCTGGTGCATGGTCGCACCGCAGTCTGGACAAGTCATGATCACACCCCTTCCAACCGCCTTAGACGCACGAACCGTCGATCGCGTTCATTCACAGTGATCACGAGTTGGTTACCTGACATCCGCCGCCTACCCCGGACCGGACGGCCTACCTCACAGAGCCGTCACGTTCCGGGACGGATAGAATCGGCAGCGGTCCGTGATCAACTGTTCGCCGTTCTAGGAGCCACCGTGCTTGAGGCTTTCTTCATTACTCTGATGGTGCTGGTCGTCGTCGGCACCGCGGCCTTCACCGGCCTGGTCGTCAAGAAGCTGTACCAGGGCCAGCGCTGAGCCCCGCCCCCTCCGCAAGGACATGACTGAGTTTTCATGATCGAGATCCCGTCCGACCTGCACCCCGACCTCGTACCGCTGGCTTTCCTGCTCGGCAACTGGCAGGGAGCGGGCGTCGCGGACCCGCCCGGTGAGGAGCAGTGCAACTTCGGGCAGGAGGTCGTCTTCAGCCACGACGGCCGGGACTTCCTGGAGTTCAGCTCCCACACGTGGCGCCTGGACTCCGAGGGCCGGAAGGTCAGCCCGCTGGAGTCCGAGCACGGCTTCTGGCGCGTCAAGGACCGCAAGATCGAACTGGTCACCGTGCGTGACCAGGGTGTGGTCGAGGTCTGGTACGGCGAACTCGCCGACGGCAGGCCGCAGATCGAGCTGGCCACCGACGCCCTCGCCCGCACCAGCGCCTCCCCCGCCTACTCCGGCGGCAAGCGCCTCTACGGGTACGTCAAGGGCGATCTGATGTGGGTGGGCGAGATCTCCGCCCCGGAGACGCCGCTGCGGCCGTACATGTCCGCGCAGCTGAAGAAGGTCGTCGACCCGCGTGAGTGGGCGAAGGACATCAAGGACCTCCCGGACGACGGCATCGCCTTCTTCAAGTGACCTTCCCGTGTCTGCCGCGTGCCGTCGTGTGACGAACGCCACGGCCCGTCCTGCACCGCGGACGCCCGGCACCGGCTGAAAGTCCCTGCCTCGCCCCGCCCGGGCCGGAGAGCCCCGCTCCCCGGCCCGGGCGCGCGGCTGCTCACAGGGCGCGCAGCGCACCGCCGTCCACCGCGATCAGCGAGCCGGTGAGGTAGCCGGCGGCGGGTGACAGCGCGAACGCCGCCGTCCGGCCGAACTCCTCGGGCTCCCCGTAGCGGCCGAGCGGGATACCGGCGAGGGCCTGCTCCCGGCCGGCGGGGTTGGCCTCGTCGAGCTGCTTCATCCGGTCCGTGAAGATCCGTCCGGGCAGCAGCCCCAGGACCCGCACGCCGCGCGGGCCGAACTCGTCCGCCATGTCCTTGGCGACCATCGCCAGGCCGGGGCGCAGCCCGTTGGAGATGCCGAGTCCGGTGATGGGCGAGCGGGCCGAGGAGGAGAGGACCAGGCCGATGGCACCGCCGTCGGCGGCGGCCAGGCGGCCGGACAGCTCCCGCACCGCGCGCACCGCGCCCAGGAAGACCGTCTCGAAGGCGCCGCGCCACTGCTCGTCGGTGGCGGAGGCCGCGGTGCCGGGCGGCGGGCCGCCGACCGAGACCAGCGCGCCGTCCAGCCGGCCGAAGTGCTCCGCCGCCGCGTCGGCGAGCAGCAGGGCGGTGTCCTCGCCGCCGAGGTCGGCCGCGACGCCGACGGCGGCGCCACCGCTGGTGGCGCCCAGTTCGTTGAGCCGGGCCGCCGCGGCGTCGACGGAGGCGCCGTCACGCGAGGAGAGCACCACCTTGGCGCCGTCGCCCACCAGCGCGGCGGCGGTGGCGTAGCCCAGCCCGCGGCTGCCCCCGGTCACCACGTAGACGCGTCCCGCAAGTCCGAGATCCATGGCATCGCTCCGATCCGTCGTACCCGACTCCGTCGTTGTTGACGGGAGCGTACGGGCCGCACCCCGGCGGCGGGGGCACGGGGCGCGGCAACCCGCGACCGGCGGCACGTGGCACGGACCACTGCGGCGTCCGCTTCGGGCGCCCGCCACCTCGGGCATAACCTGGAGTCATGGCCTACACCAGTCCGCTCCTGTCCCTGCCCGGCGCCGTCGCGGCCGACGCCCCAGACGCCGGCGTCGCGGCCCACTACGGGGAGCTGTTCCGCGAGCAGCGCGCCCTGTCCCGGGGCGAGGGTTTCGTCGACCTCTCGCACCGCGAGGTGGTGACGGTCAGCGGGGAAGACCGGCTGAGCTGGCTGCATCTGCTGCTCACCCAGCATGTGTCCGAACTCCCGGCGGGCCAGGCCACCGAGGCACTGGTCCTCTCGGCCAAGGGCCACATCGAGCACGCGCTCTACCTGGTCGACGACGGCACCACCACCTGGATCCACACCGAGCCGGGCCGGGCCGGTGAGCTGATCGCGTACCTGGAGTCGATGAAGTTCTTCTACCGCGCCGAGGTGGCCGACCGCACCGGCGAGTTCGCGGTCGTCCACCTGCCGGCCGGCTCCATCGCGGAGACCCCGGCCGGGACGGTGGTGCGGCAGACCCCCCACGGCCGCGACCTCTTCCTGCCGCGGGAGCTGCTGGCGGAGTTCGGCGCCACCCACGGTCCGGCCGCCGGGGTGCTCGCCCACGAGGCGCTGCGCGTCGAGCAGCACCGGCCGCGCCTCGGCCTGGAGACCGACCACCGCACCATCCCGCACGAGCTGGGCTGGATCGGCGGCGCCGTCCACCTCCAGAAGGGCTGCTACCGGGGCCAGGAGACGGTGGCGCGCGTCCACAACCTGGGGAAGCCGCCGCGGCGGCTGGTCTTCCTGCACCTGGACGGCAGCGAGGTACACATCCCGGAGCACGGTGCGCCGGTGCGGCTGGCCTCCGACGGTCCGGAGGGCCGGCAGCTGGGCTTCGTGACGACCGCGGTCCGCCACCACGAGCTGGGGCCGATCGCGCTGGCGCTGGTCAAGCGGAACGTCCCGGTCGACGCGGAGCTGACGGCCGGGACCACGCCCGCGGCGCAGGAGACGGTCGTCGAGCCGTAGCCCCCTCGCGCCGGGCGGCCCGGGGCCGCCCGGTGGCCCGGCGGCCTCGGAGGGCTTCTCAGACCTCCAGCAGCACGGTGAACGGGCCGTCGTTGGTGAGCGAGAGCCGCATGTGCGCGCCGAACCGTCCCGTCTCGACCTTCGCCCCGAGGCGCCGCAGCTGCTCGCAGACCTCGTCCACGAGCGGCTCGGCGACCTCACCGGGCGCGGCGGCCTGCCAGGTGGGGCGGCGGCCCTTGCGGGCGTCGCCGAGCAGGGTGAACTGCGACACCACCAGCAGGGGCGCGCCGGTCTCGGAGCAGGAGCGCTCGTCGTTGAGGATGCGCAGCCCCCACAGTTTGCGGGCCAGCTTCGCCGCCTGTTCGGGGGTGTCGTCGTGGCCGACGCCGACGAGGGCGCACAGCCCCTCCCCCGTGACCTCGCCGACCGTCTCGCCGTCCACGACGACGCCGGCCCCGTCGATTCTCTGTACCACCGCTCGCATGGGCCCCATCATGCCGGACCGGGAGGGGACCCTCCGGCGGCCGGGGGCGCCGGGAGTCGCGGGCCGGCCACCGGATGTCACCGGGATGCCGCCGGATGGGTGGAGGCGCCTGCGGTGCGGGGGTACACAGTGACACGATGCGTCGCACGGGGTACGTACCGCACGACACCACCACACATGGGGATGAGGGGACGAAAAGCCGATGATCACACCCAGTCCGGGTCGAGAGCCCGCCGGCGTACCGGCAGCACGCGGCCAGGCCACGGCAGGCCCGGGCGACGGAGCGGCGCCGGGGCCGGCGGCGGGCGTGGAGACACGGCGCCACCCGCTGAGCACCACGCCCGAGGTCCCGGGTCTGCGCGGCCACAGCCTCGGCGAACTGCGCGAACTGCGCCGCCGGGCGCAGAGCGAGGAGTCCGACCTCAGCTATGTGCGGCGCCTGCTCCAGGGCCGCATCGACATCCTGGAGGCGGAGCGACGCCGCCGCTGCGCGCAGGACGGCCCGCTGGTCGAGCAGCTGACCCGCATCCTGGCGGACGCGCCCGCCCGGCAGCGTTCCTCCGCCCGGCACGTGACCATCGCCACGCCGGTCGGCTCGCAGTACCGGCAGCTGGTGGAGGGAGTGCTGGCCGAGGTGGAACTCTCCGACCTCACCGCCCGCACCGACGCCGAACTGCTCGACGCCCTCGCCCGGCTCGCCCGCTTCGAGACGGAGGTCTCGGAACGGCGCCAGTCCCTGCAGCGCACGGCGGACGGCTGCAGCGCCGAGATCACCCGCAGGTACCGTGAGGGCGAGGCACGGATCGACGACCTGCTGGGCTGACGGCTGCGGCCGATGGCCGGGCGGGGCCGGGTCCGGCCGGGGCCGCCCTCCGGCCCCACCCCACCCGTGACCGGGC
>NZ_BHZI01000087.1 GCF_004305975.1 Streptomyces otsuchiensis | reverse complement strand
ACGACTCCACCAACCGGAACAGCGCCACCTCCAACGCGAACAACCCCGCCTGAGCGAACACCGTCCGCTCCAACAACCCCGCATCATCACCGAACACCACCCCACGCAACGGCAGCTCCAACTCCACCCGCGCACACACCGCATCAAAAGCATCCGCAAAGACCGGGAACGCCCCGTACAACTCCCGGCCCATACCCAACCGCTGCGAACCCTGCCCCGAGAACAACAACGCCAGGCCGCCCTGCGCGACCTTGTCGCGCACCACCGACGGCACGTCCTCGCCCTCGGCCAGCGCCCGCAGCCCCGCCAGCAGCTCCTCCCGGGTGTCACCGAGCACGACCGCCCGGTGCTCCAGCGCCGCCCGCCCCGTCGCCAACGAGGCACTGATGTCGGCCGGGTCGGCCTGGGCTGCGACCGGCAGCAGCCGCTCGGCCTGGCGGCGCAGCGCGTCGGCGGAGCGGCCGGACAGCGGCCACGCCGACCATCCGGTCCCGGTGCCCGCCCCGGCCTCGGTCGCCGGCTGGTCGGCGCTCGTGTCGGGTGCTTCCTCGAGGATGATGTGGCCGTTGGTGCCGCTCACCCCGAACGAGGACACGCCCGCCCGGCGCGGCCGCTCGCCCCGGGACCAGCTCCGCCCCTCGGTCAGCAGTTCCACGGCGCCCGCCGACCAGTCCACCTGCGCGGACGGCTCGTCGAGGTGCAGGGTCCGGGGCAGCTGCTCGTGGCGGAGTGCCTGCACCATCTTGATGACGCCGGCGACACCCGCCGCGGCCTGCGCGTGCCCGATGTTGGACTTGACCGAGCCGAGGAGCAGTGGGCGTCCCTCGGGCCGGTCCTGGCCGTAGGCCGCGAGCAGCGCCTGCGCCTCGATCGGGTCACCCAGTCGGGTGCCCGTGCCGTGGGCCTCGACCACGTCCACGTCGGACGCGGAGAGGCGGGCGTCAGCGAGCGCCTGGAGGATGACGCGCTGCTGGGACGGCCCGTTGGGGGCGGTGAGGCCGTTGGACGCGCCGTCCTGGTTGACCGCGCTGCCGCGTACCACCGCGAGCACCTCGTGGCCGTTGCGCACAGCGTCGGACAGCCGCTCGACCAGCAGGACGCCGACGCCCTCCGACCAGCCGGTGCCGTCGGCGTCCACCGAGAAGGACTTGCAGCGGCCGTCCGCGGCCAGCCCGCGCTGCCGGGTGAACTCGGTGAAGACGCCGGGGGTGGCCATGACGGTGACGCCACCGGCCAGGGCGAGGGTGCTCTCGCCGCTGCGCAGCGACCGGCAGGCCAGGTGGAGGGCGACCAGGGACGACGAGCACGCCGTGTCCAGGGTCACCGCGGGCCCCTCCAGGCCGAGGGTGTAGGCGACGCGGCCGGAGATCACGGCGGTCGCACCGCCGGTCAGCTGGTGGCCCACGGAACTGGGTTCGTTGGCCAGCAGCCGCAGATAGCCCTGGTCGTTGCCGCCCGCGAAGACTCCGGTGCGGGTGCCGCGGACCGACTGGGGGTCGATGCCGGCGTGCTCGAACGCCTCCCAGGCCGCCCGGAGCAGCAGTCGCTGCTGGGGGTCCATCGCCAGCGCCTCGCGGGGGGAGACGCCGAAGAAGTCGGCGTCGAACTCGGTGGCGTCGTGGACGAATCCGCCCTGGCGGGCGGAGCTGTGGCCCTCGGCCTCCGGGTCGCCGTCGAAGAGGCGGGCCAGGTCCCAGCCCCGGTCCTCGGGGAATCCGGAGATCGCGTCGCGTTCCCCGGCCACCAACTGCCACAGCTCCTCGGGCGTGTGGACGTCGCCCGGGTAGCGGCAGCTCATGCCGATGATCGCGATCGGCTCCTGGTCGGCGGCCTCACGGTCACGCAGCTTCTGCTTCGTCCTGCGCAGATCGATCGTGACCAGCTTGAGGTAGTCCCGGAGCGTCTCGTCCTCTGCCATCTGCCAGTGCCTCCCAGGCTCCCGCTCGGCCACGGTCCACCCGGAGCCGCCATGCCGCGGGTGCCGTAACCAGCACATCCGCACATCCGCGTCCGCACGCTATGGAGGCGTCACGAAGGCGGACAACCCCTATGGGGTGAGGAGGCCGCCCCTTATCTCGGGCGACCGCGGCGCCTCGGCCGCCGCAGCCACTCAGCGCAGGTCGACGGGGAACTGGAGCATTCCGCGGACGATGAAGGAACCGCGTCTGCGCACCGGTCCGGCCCGGCGGATCCCGGGCAGCCGGGTGGCGAGGGCGGCCAGGGCGATCTCCGCCTCCATCCGGGCCAGCGCGGCGCCGAGGCAGAAGTGGATGCCCGCTGAGAAGGCCAGGTTCTCCGGTCCCGGGTCGCGCGTGATGTCGAACCTCCCGGGCTCGGGATAGACCTCCGGGTCCCGGTTGGCCCCGCCCGCGCAGATCGCCACCTCCTCACCGGCGGCGATCGACTCACCCTCCAGCTCAAGGTCGGTGTGGGCGATCCGGCGGTACTGCTGGACGGAGGGGTCGTAGCGCAGGGTCTCGCGGACGACTGCGGGCGCCAGCGACGGGTCGGCGATCAGCATGTCCCACTGCTCGGGGTGTTCGAGGAGGGCCAGCAGCCCGTTGCCGATCAGGTTGACGGTGGTCTCGGTACCGGCCAGCGGCAGGAACATGCACAGCGGGACCATCTCGTCCATGGTCATCCGGCCGTCCTCGACCGCCGGGAGCAGATCGCTGATCAGGTCCTCGCGCGGGTCGGCCCGCCGCTCGGCGATGATCTCCTGGAACAGCACCGTCATCTCCGCCATGGCCGACACCACGCCCCGCGCGGCCGGGACGGTGGCCACGCCGTCGAGCAGGTAGGCCATGCGGCGGCTGAGCCGGAAGAACACCTTGCGGTGCTCGGGCGGGATGCCGACCAGGTCGCCGATCACCCGCAGCGGGAGCTGCTGGGCGAAGGCACGCATGAAGTTGACCTGGCCGCGGCCCGCCAGCATCTCGTCGATCAGCTCGTCGGTGAACCGCTCGACGTGCGGCTGCCAGTGGGCGAGCCGGCGCGGGTTCAGCGAGGGTGTGGCGAGCTTGCGCAGCCGGGTGTGGTCGGGCGGGTCCAGTCCGAGCATCGAGTTGTCGAACGGCATGAACTCGGGAGGTTTCTCCCCCTCCGGGGTACGGACGCCGAAGCGCCGGTCCCGCAGGATCTGGTTCGCCACGCGGTGGCTGGTGGTCGTCCAGACCCCGACCGCGCTGCGGTGGAGCGTCCCCCGCTCTCGTACCTGCTCGTAGAACGGATAGGGATCGTCCGGAACCAGCAGGATCGAGGCGTACGGGTCGCCGTCCGCGGCCGCGGTGCGCAGGGCTCCCTGCACCACGGTCGCCTGGTAGTGAGCCCTGCGCTCCGCCTCGAGCTCTGACATGCCCTCACCCCCGCGCGTTCGAGCAGCCCGTCTGCACCGGCCGTCACAGTACGAGCGGGCTCCCCCTAGCCTCAACCCCTAACCGGCGTGCGGCGTGGGGCCGGCGGCAGAGGTCCGGCAGGGCCCGGCGCACCGGCGGGGCGCGCCCGCCGTGAGCGCGTCCGCCGTCGGGTCGCTGGTCCCGCCCACCGTCGACACCGCCTGTCCGTCACGCGGTTGGTCGACGGCGGAGCCGCGGGATCTCATCGCGTTCCGCGTCGTCCTCCGGCGTGGGGCCGCGGCAGCTGACGCGGCAAGCCGTCGGGCGCGCCGCCGGGTGGCCGGTGAGCGTCCGGCAGTTCCCGCACGGTGGGCCCGACGATCCGGCGAGCACCAACGCCCACTCCGGGCGGGGCGGTTGCGCCCGGCCCGGTCGTCCCGCGAACTCGGTGCCGGGACCTGGACGCGGAACTTTAGGGGTTCTCTGCCTCTCGGCGGCCCCCATAGCCTGTGGGCCAGACACCGGCTGTGCGGAATAAGGGTGGCGGCATGACCGCTCCGGAGCCGACGTCCGTGTCCGCGTCGGCCTTGGGCTCCGGGAGGAGACCGGGGACGCGGACCTCCCGCCCCGCAGCCACGGCAACCACCGACGTAGAGGGATGGACGGCATGAGCGTTCTCTACGACCCGAACGATCCCGCCCTTGCCGCCGACCGGTTCGCCTATTACAAGCGACTGCGCGAGGCCGACCCGGTGCACGAGATCTCACCGGGTTACTGGCTGCTCACCCGGTACGACGATGTCGAGGCGCTGCTGCGCTCCCCGCACTCCTCCAGCGCCTTCCCCAAGGATCCGGGCTGGGCGATGAGCCGGGGCGGGCCGACCTGCCCGGCCATGCGCAGCGTCAGCAAGTGGCTGCTGCTGCAGGACGGGGCCGAGCACCGTCGGCTGCGGAAGCTGATCGCGCGGGTGTTCACGCCGCGCTACATCGACCGTCTGCGGCCGCGTATCGGGGAGATCGTGGACGATCTGCTCGACAGCATGGGCGAGGGCGAGGTCGACCTGATCCGGGACCTGGCACTGCCGATGCCCGTCGCGGTGGTCGGGGAGCTGCTGGGGATTCCGGTCGAGGACCGCGCACGGTGCCGCGACTGGACCGACAAGGTCGGGTACATCCTGGACCCCGATGTGACGCCCCGCAGGCGCATCGCCATGAACAAGGCGGAGCCCGAGTTCCGCGCGTACCTGCTGGAGCTGATGGCCTCCCGGCGTGACGCCGACCCGGACAACGACCTGCTGTCGGTGCTGATGACGGCGGAGGACAACGAGCAGCTCACCGAGGAGGAGGTCGTCGCCAACATCCTCCTCATCTTCAACGCGGGTCACGAGACGACGGTCAACCTGGTCGGCAACGGCATGCTCGCCCTGCTGCGGCAGCCCGACGCGCTGGAGGCACTGCGGGCGGACCCGGGGCTGATGGGGACGGCCGTGGACGAACTGGCTCGGTTCGACCCGCCGGTGACCCTCTCCAGCCGGATCGCCACCGCGGAGATGGAGTTCGGCGGCAAGACCATCCAGCCGGGTTCCCATGTGATCGGGTTCCTGGACGCCGCCGGCCGCGACCCCGAACGTTATCCCGACCCCGACCGCCTGGATCTGGCCCGCACCGAACCGAAGACGCTGGCGTTCAGCGCCGGTCCGCACTTCTGCCTGGGCGCGGTGCTGGGGCGCCTGGAGGCGGCCACCGTGTTCTCGAAGCTACTGGAGCGGTATTCGAAGATCGAGCTGCTTCGCGAGGATCTCCCGATCAACAGTCACTTCAACCTGCACGGGCTGCTGGAGCTTCCGCTGCGGCTCACCCGCTGAGCCGCGAGCCCCGCTGAGCACCCGTAACCCTCTGCGCGCCCATCTCCCGCCCACACGGCGGGTGATGGGCGCGCAGAGGGTTGCGGCCCGCACGGGCGGTGCCCGGGTCAGAGGGTGCGCAGCACCTCGTGCAGGGCCGCGATCACCTTGTCCTGCTGCTCCTCGGAGAGCGAGGGGTACATCGGCAGGGAGAAGATCTCGTCCGCCAGCGCCTCGGTGACCGGCAGCGGGCGCTCCTCCCGCGCCAGGTGGGCGAAACCGTCCATGGTGTGCACCGGCCGGCGGTAACTGACGCTCAGGTGGATGCCGTGGGCCTGGAGGGCCTCGATGATCGCGTCGCGCCGGGGGTGCCGTACCACGTAGACGTAGTAGACGTGGTCGTTGCCGGGTGTCACGGCGGGCAGGACCAGGTCGGTGCCGGCCAGCGCCTCGGCGTAGCGGGCCGCGATCCGGCGGCGTGCCGCGAGGTACCCGTCGAGCCGCCGCAGCTTGCGGCGCAGGATCTCCGCGTGCACCTCGTCGAGGCGCGCGTTGTAGGCGGGGATCCGGACGACGTTGCGTTCCTCGTCCATGCCGTAGTAACGGAGGCTGCGCACCGCGGCGTCGACGTCGGCGTCGCCGGTGACCACCGCCCCCGCGTCGCCGTAGGCGCCGAGGACCTTCGTGGGGTAGAAGGAGAACGCGGCGGCCCTGCCGGTGGTGCCGGCCAGCCGTCCGTCCTGCCGGGCACCGTGCGCCTGGGCGCAGTCCTCCAGGATCACCAGGTCGTGCCGGGCGGCGATCTCCTCCAGCGCGCGCAGGTCGGCGCACTGCCCGTAGAGGTGGACGGGCAGCAGGCAGCGGGTGCGCGGGGTGATCGCGGCCTCGACCTGGGCGGTGTCCATCAGGTAGTCGCTCTCACGCACGTCGACGAAGACGGCGGTGGCGCCGACCTGGTCGATGGCGATGACGGTGGGCGCGGCGGTGTTGGAGACGGTGATCACCTCGTCCCCCGGCCCGACGCCCAGTGCGCGCAGCGCGAGAACGAGGGCGTTGGTGCCGTTGTCGACGCCCACGCCGTGCGCCAGCCCGTGGTAGGCGGCGAACTCCTCCTCGAAGCCGCTGACGGAGGGACCGAGTATCAGTTGTCCGGAGCGGAACACCTGGTCGACGGCGTCGAGGATGTCCTCACGCTCCGCCTCGTACTCGGCGAGGTAGTCCCATACGCGCGTGGTCATGACCGTTCTCTTTCTTCCGGTTCGGTCCGGCCGTCCGCCTCAGGGGTGGCGAGGATCGCCGTCCCCGGCCGGGTGTCCGCCGGCCAGGGACGTGCGGACGGATGTAAAGGCAGCGGAGCTGGCTGTCGTGTGGTGCGCCGGGGCGCCGCGTTCGGGCTGCACGGCGGGGGCCGCGAGTGAGGCGGTCGCGCGTTCCCCGGAGACCGGCCGGGAACCGCGGCGGCCGGCGTGGCGGTACGGGAACCGGGGCCGGTGACCGGTACGCGGCGGACCGGTGCCGCCGCGCCACGTGCGGGGACGCGGCGGACACCGGTGCCGGAGACGGGGGTTGAGGACGGGCGACGGCGAAGCCGCCCCGCCTCCTCAGCCGGTGGTCCTGTGGCGGGCGGTGAGCTCCTCGAGGACCGGTACGACCTCGTTGGGTGAGGGCGCGGAGAGTACGTCCTTGCGGAGCGCGGCGGCTCCCTCGCGGAACGCCGGATCCTCCAGCAGCCGGACCAGGCTGTCACGGACACGCTCGGGGGTGAGCTGGTCGACCGGCACCGAGATGCCCGCGCCGGACTGCTCCAGGAGGTCGCCGCGGACCAGCGTGTCCCAGAGGCCCGGCAGGATGATCTGGGGGACGCCGTAGTAGGCGGCGGTGGACTGCACACCCGCGCCGCCGATGTGGATGACGGCCGAGCAGGAGGGCAGCAGGGCGTGCATGGGCACGAAGTCCACGACGGTGGCGTTCTCCGGCGCCATGTCCACCGACTCTCCGGGGCCCGGCCGCAGCGTGGCGATCAGCTCGATGTCGAGCCCGGCGAAAGCCTGCAGGACGCCGATGCCGAACATGTCGAATCCGAAGTAGCCACGGACCGAGATACCGGCGGTCACGGCGACGCGGGGCTTGGCGGGCTCGGCGGTCAGCCACTCTTCGAGCTCGGACGGCCCGTTGTAGGGCACGTAGCGCACGCTGACCACTTGCAGACCGTTGTCGATCAGATGGCTGGGCGGGCTGGGGTCGATCGTCCACTGCCCGTTGGCCACGGTCTCGTCGTACGTGGCGCCGTGCCGGTCGAGGGCCTCGGTGAGCCAGTCCCTCAGCGGGTCCACCCGCTGGTCCTCGGGTCGCTCGGCGAGATGGGCCAGGAAGTCGTTGCGGGAGCGGGTGACGACGTCCGCCCCCCACAGCATGCGGGCGTGTGCGGCGCCGGTGACCTGGGCGGCGACGGCGCCGGCCCAGGTGAACTGCTCCCACACGATCAGGTCGGGCTTCCACCACCGGGAGTAGTCGACCAGCGCGTCGAGGAACTCGTCGTTGTTGATGGTGCGGAAGTACCGCGTGGTGGTCTCGTCGAAGAACCGCAGGAGTTCGTCGTGCCCCAGCTCCGCCGAATGTGTCACCGCCTCGGCGACGCGGGCCGGCCAGCCCTCGTCCTGGTTGGCCTCCATGACCTGCTTCCAGCGGTGGTCGGACCCCAGCGGAACCGCCGTGAGCCCCGCCTCGGTGACGGCCTCCGCCATCTCCGGCTGGGTGGCGATCCGGACCTCGTGACCTGCTGTACGCAGGGCCCAGGCCAGCGGCACCATGCTGAAAAAGTGCGTCTTCTCCGCGTGCGCGACGAAGAGTATGCGCATTGTCGTCCTCCAGGCGGGCCCGCCGACGGAAACAGTTCGGACTCGTTCCTTATGCTCGGTTCGCCCTGAGAACCTATGGAGCGCCGTGAGCAGGGAACAACCCCTACCTCCCCTACACCTGGCCGGCGCCACCCCAGTGTCCGACCTCGCCCACGCCACGACTGCTCGTGGCACGGCCGCCCGGGCCGCGGCCTCCAGGGCGCCCGCCGGCTGGACCACCGCCGAAGCATTCCGGCGTTCCGGCCTGGCGTGTAGGGGCCGCGCAATTCAACTTAGGGGTGATCGCGAAAGGTACGGAGAGGCGGTGGACGTATGCTTCTGGCATTCTCTTGCCGCAGGACGCCGGCGTGCCGGCGCCCCGGCCGTTCTTGGCGTGGACTCGGTTAACAGAAATTCACGCCTCCGATTTCTTCCACCATTCACGCTCACAATGATGTGAACCGACCGACCGGATAATCCTGGGCGGAAGCGATGCGCGATCGCCGGCGAGGGGGAATTGCGCCGTCACAGGATGAGGCAGACGCCCCGTCATTTCTCCGGCGCCACAATCGCTCGTCACGGTCCCTCCCCGGCAACCGTCGCGGCGGACGTGGAAGTACGGGTGCGCGCCGAAGCTCCGGCGGACTTCGCTCCCGGATTCCGTCGTCACCACTCCCCCTTTCGTTCCCGGCTCGCCCGGCCGTGCCGCAGCGCGGCCGTGTCGCGGCGCAGCCGTGTCGCGGCCCGTGCGGCAGAGGTGCCTCACGCAACTCCGGCACGTCCGGCGGATTTCGGCACAAGGACACCTAGGAGACCTGACCCATGGCCACTGTTCTCGACGACGTCCGCTCGGGCAACGAGACGCTGACACTGCCCGAACTGGCGCGCCTGCGCGGTGAGCGGCAGCCCGACGACACCGCCTATGTCTTCCTGGACGACGGTGAGGACCCCCGGGAGTCCCTGACCTACGGGGAACTCGCCACCGCGGTGGACGTCAGGGCCCGGTGGTTCGCCGCCCGGGGCATGAGCGGGCAGAGCGCCGTGCTCATGTATCCCTCGGGGCTGGAGTTCGTCCGCACCCTCCTGGGGTGCATGGCGTCCAAGGTGGCCGCGGCGCCCGTCCAGACGCCGCGCCAGCTCAGGGACCTGGAGCGCATCCGCCGCATCGCGCGGGACGCCGGCGCCACGACCGTGCTCACCGAGACCTTGATCAGGCGCGAACTGGAGGACCGGTTCGGGGACCTGGAGGCGCTGCTGGGCATCACGGTCCTCGACACGGCCGAACCCGCCGCCGCCGAGGGCGACGTGCTGGATTCGGCAGTGCCGGGTCCCGCCCCCGGTCTCGATGACGTGGCCCTCCTCCAGTACACATCGGGCTCCACCGGCGACCCCAAGGGTGTCGTCGTCACCCACGCCAACTTCCTCGCCAACGTCGCGGAGACCGACGCCCTGTGGCCGTGCGCGCCCGATGGCACCGTGGTCAGCTGGCTGCCTCTCTTCCACGACATGGGCATGCTGTTCGGCGTCGTCATGCCGCTGTGGGCCGGTATCCCCTCGTATCTGATGTCGCCCGGCGCCTTCATCCGCCGGCCCGCCCGCTGGCTGGAGGCGATCGCCCGGTTCCGCGGCACCCACGCCGCCGCGCCCAGCTTCGCCTACGAGATGTGTGCGCGGGTCGCGGCGGAGGGGAAGGCCGGCCGGGTCGGTGACCTCTCCTCGTGGCGGGTGGCGGGCAACGGCGCCGAACCCGTGCGCTGGGCCGCGATCAGGGAGTTCACCGAGGCGTTCGCCCCGCACGGCTTCCGGCCCGAAGCCATGTGCCCGGGCTACGGTCTCGCCGAGAACACCCTCAAGGTCACCGGCAGCGACCAGGACCGCGAACCGACCGCCGTGTGGCTGTCCGCAACGGGCCTGAGAGGAGGCCGCGCGGAGATCGTCGACGCGCGGACCCCCGGCGCCGTCCCGGTCACCAGCAGCGGCCGCACCGTCCCGGGCACCGAGGTGCGGATCGTCGATCCCGGCAGCTCGCGCGGCTGCCCGCCGGACGTCATCGGCGAGATCTGGGTCAACGGACCCTGCGTGGCGGCGGAGTACAAGGGACGCCCGGAAGCGAGCGAGGAGACCTTCCGCGCACGGATCAAGGACGCCGACGGACGCCCCGAGGACGGGCGGCCCTTCCTGCGCACCGGGGATCTGGGCTTTCTGCACGCCGGTGAACTGCACGTCGTCGGCCGCTTCAAGGACCTGATCATCCACCAGGGCCGCAACTACTACCCCCAGGACATCGAACTGTCCGCGGAGAAGTCCACGGACGGCCTGCACCCCAACTGCGCCGCCGCGTTCGCCGTCGAACGCGACCAGAAGGAACGCCTCGTGGTCGTCGTCGAGGCCGACGGCCGGACGGTGCGCGCCCACGGCACAGAGAGCCTGCGTGAACGGGTGGTCCGCGCGGTCCGCGACCACCACCACCTGACGGTCGACAGCATCCTGATCGTCCGCAGGGGCTCGATACCGAAGACCTCCAGCGGCAAAGTGCAGCGGCGCGCCTGCCGCGCGCTGTACGAGGAGGGCGAACTGACCGACCTCGCCGCTCCGTCGCCGGTCCGGTGACGGAGTGGCGGTCGGTCTCCTGCCAATAGGGGCGCGGGCCGCCGATTAGGGGTGATGCGGTTCGCCTGATTCCAGGAGGATCGGGGGCAGGGTTGTCGTGCATGGAAGGTAGGGCTGGTATGTCGCTCCAGGAGCCTGTCTCACCGGTCGAGGAGTCGCCCACGTCCACGGCGGACCGCATCGCCGACCTCGCCGCACGGCACGAGGAGGCGGTCGTCCTCGCCGAGAAGAAGGCCGCGGACCGGCAGCACCTCAAGGGGAAGCTCACCGCCCGCGAGCGCATCGACCTGCTGCTCGACCCCGGCTCCTTCGTCGAACTCGACGAGTTCGTGCGCCACCGGACCATCGAGGAGGGCATTCCCCGCCCCTACGGCGACGGGGTGGTGACCGGCCACGGCACCATCGACGGACGCCAGGTGTGCGTCTTCTCCCACGACTTCACCACCCTCGGCGGCAGCATGGGCGAGGCCTTCGGCAACAAGGTCCTGAAGGTCTACGACTTCGCCATGAGCATCGGCTGCCCCGTCATCGGCATCAACGACTCCGGCGGCGCCCGCATCCAGGAGGGAGTGATGTCCATCGCGTACTACACCGAACTGGGCGTCCGCAACGTTCACTCCTCCGGTGTGATCCCGCAGATATCGCTCATCATGGGCCCCTGCGCGGGCGGTTCGGTGTACTCGCCGGCCATCACCGATTTCACGGTCATGGTCAAGGACACCTCCTACATGTTCGTCACCGGGCCCGAGGTCGTCTCCGCCGTCATGGGCGAGAAGGTGACCGCCGAGCAACTCGGCGGCCCCGCCGTCCACGCCGAGGTCTCCGGCAACGCCCACTACGTCGGCGACGACGAGCAGGACGCCATCTCCTGGGTGCAGACCCTCCTCGGCTACCTGCCGTCCAACAACCTGGACGACGCCCCGGTCTACCACCACTCCAGCGATCCCGGCGTCACCGAGGAGGACCTGGCCCTCGACACCGTCATCCCCAACGGCGAGCAGCAGGTCTACGACATGGCCGACGTGCTCACCGCGGTCCTCGACGACGGCGACTACCTCGAGATCCACCCGGAGTTCGCCCGCAACATCATCTGTGCGCTGGGCCGCGTCGAGGGGCACTCGGTCGCCGTCGTCGCCAGCCAGCCCAGCCACCTCGCCGGCGTGCTGGACATCGACGCCTCCGAGAAGGCCGCCCGCTTCATCCGCTTCTGCGATGCCTTCAGCATTCCCGTCCTCACCTTCATGGACGTTCCGGGCTACCTGCCCGGCGTCGGGCAGGAGCACCAGGGCATCATCCGTCGCGGCATCAAACTCTTCTACGCCTACGCCGAGGCCACCGTCCCCAAGATCACGGTCATCACCCGCAAGGCGTACGGCGGCGGGTACGCGGTGATGGGTTCCCGGCAGATCGGCGCCGACCGGGTGATGGCCTGGCCCACCGCCGAGATCGCCGTGATGGGCGCCAGAAGCGCCGTGCCCTTCCTGCACCGCCGCGAACTGGCGGCCGCCCCGCCCGAGGACCGCGCGGCACTCCAGGACCAGCTCACCGACGACTACCGCCGCCGGTTCGGCAACCCCTACGAGGCCGCCGCGCACGGCTACGTCGACATGGTCATCCAGCCGTCCCGCACCCGCGTCGAGGTCGCCAAGGCGCTGGCGAGCCTGCGCAACAAGCGGCAGACCCGCCCCGAACGCAAACACGGCAACATCCCGCTGTGACGCCGCTGGCCGTGGCGGGAAACTCCTGACGGAGGCCCCTACCGCGGCTCATGCCGGTCCAGGGCCTGTCCGTTCGCTGCGAGGCGTGCGGCGGCGGCCGGCCTCCACATGACTCCGGAGTCCGGCCGCCCGGCCCGAACGGTCTCAGACCGCGGACGGCGCCGCGCCGCGGAGCTCCGCCGCCAGCTCCTCGTGCACCCGGGCCCGCAGCAACGTCCCCTCCGAGGTGTGCTCCTCGCTCAGCACCTCGCCCTCGGTGTGCACCCGGGAGACCAGCGCTCCGGCCGTGTACGGCACCACGACCTCCAGCTCGACGGCCGGTCGCGGCAGCTCGACGTCGACGCGGGCCAGCAGCTCCTCCATGCCGGCGCCGCTGTGCGCGGAGACCACCATCGAGCGGCTCTCGGCTCGCACCAGACGCTGCAGCACCAGCTCGTCCGCCGCGTCCGCCTTGTTGATCACCACGATCTCCGGCACCGACTCGGCGCCGACGTCCCGGATCACCTCACGGACCGCGGCCAGCTGCTCTTCCGGGAAGGGATGGGAGCCGTCGACCACGTGCAGGATCAGGTCCGCGTCCGCGACCTCCTCCATCGTGGAGCGGAACGCCTCCACCAGGTGGTGGGGCAGATGCCGGACGAACCCGACGGTGTCCACGAGGGTGTAGAGCCGGCCGCTGGGCGTCTCCGCCCGGCGGACCGTCGGGTCCAGCGTGGCGAACAGCGCGTTCTCCACCAGGACTCCGGCACCGGTCAGCCGGTTGAGCAGCGAGGATTTACCGGCGTTGGTGTACCCGGCGATCGCCACCGAGGGCACCTTGTTACGACGGCGCTCCTGGCGCTTGACGTCACGGCCGGTCTTCATCTCGGCGATCTCGCGGCGCAGCTTCGCCATCTTCTCGCGGATGCGGCGCCGGTCGGTCTCGATCTTGGTCTCACCGGGACCACGCGTCGCCATCCCGCCCCCGGAGGAGCCGGAGCCACCGCCGCCCATCTGACGCGACAGGGACTGACCCCAGCCGCGGAGCCGGGGCATCATGTACTGCATCTGGGCCAGCGCCACCTGCGCCTTGCCCTCACGGGACTTGGCGTGCTGCGCGAAGATGTCGAGGATCAGAGCGGTGCGGTCCACCACCTTGATCTTGACGACGTCCTCCAGATGGATCAGCTGGCCGGGGCTCAGCTCACCGTCACAGACGACCGTGTCCGCGCCGTTCTCGACGACGATGTCCCGCAGCTCCTTCGCCTTGCCGGAGCCGATGTAGGTGGCGGCGTCGGGCTTGTCCCGCCGCTGGATGACACCGTCCAGCACCTGCGCGCCGGCGGTCTCGGCGAGAGCGGCGAGTTCAGCGAGTGAGTTCTCCGCGTCGGCCGCGGTCCCGGAGGTCCAGACACCGACGAGCACCACGCGCTCCAGCCGCAGCTGGCGGTACTCGACCTCGGTGACGTCCTCCAGCTCGGTGGAGAGCCCGGCGACCCGGCGGAGCGCCGCGCGCTCCTCGCGGTCGAACTGGTCGCCGTCGCGTTCCGCGTCCAGCGTGCTCCAGGAGACGTCCTCATCCATCAGGGCGTCGGCCCGGCGGTTCGTGGTGCGGGGCTGGTCTTCCTGAGGGAGTGAAGAGAAGGTCAATGGAGTCCTTTCATCGGAGAGACGGCCGCGGGGCGCCACCGGACGGGGCGCCGTGGCGGAGACGTCGCCACAGTGACAACGCGTATCCGGGGCGCGGGATTCCCGCGCGCGGCCGCTGAGGTCCATGGTGGCACGGCACCGGGCGGCCGTCACGCGGTTTGCCGCACGGCGGCCCCGGGACGCTCCCGCCCCTGTGAGGTGCGCTCGTGGCCGGCCCGGGAGACCGCTCCGGCGCCCGCCCGGTCAGCCGGCGCGCACCCCGGTGGCGGCCGGCAGCAGCGCGCGGCCCACGTCGTACACGCCGGGCACGCCGCGCATCGCCCGCAGCAGCCGCGGAAGCCCGCTGGCGTCCGGCAGCTGCAGCGTGTAGGTGTGACGCACCCGGCGCTCCCGGGGCGGTTCGACCTCCGCGTGCAGCACGGCGGCGCCGTGGCTCGCCAGGGCGTCGGTGAGGTCCGCCATCAGATGGGGGCGGCCCAGCGCCTCGGCTCGCACGGTCACCCGGCAGCCCGCCCGGGCGGTGCGCCAGCCCACCGCGACGGGCGTCCGGCCCGCCTCGGCCATTCCGGTGGCGACCGGGCAGCCCGCCCGGTGCACGGTGACGGCGCCGCCGCGCACCGCGAAGCCCGTGGCCTCGTCCGGGGGGATCGGCGTGCAGCAGCGGGCCAGCCGGATCTGCGCGCCGGAGTCGCCGACCACCACGGCCGCGTGCTCCGGCTCCGGACGCCGGGCGGCCGGTGGCTGCGGCCGCCGTCCCGTGTCCGTAGCGGCGCCGGTCGTTCCCGGGCCCGCGCTCCCCCGCTCGGAGCGGCGCTCCAGCCACCGGCGGATCGGGATGCGGGCCGCCGGGGTGCGCGCCTGCTCCAGCCATTCGGGGGCCGGCCCGGAGGAGTCCGCGGGGGCGAGCAGCAGATGGACGGTGTCCCCGTCGCGCAGCGCGGTGCCCAGCGTCACCAGCCGGCCGTTGACGCGTGCGCCCACGCAGTCGTGGGCGTCCTGACCGTGCCGGGCGTACGCGGCGTCGACGCAGGTCGCGCCCGACGGCAGATGCAGCGGTCCCGCCCCCGCGTGCTCGGCGAAGACGGTGATCTCCCGGTCCTGCGCGAGCTCGTCACGCAGCTCGGCCCAGAAGGTGTCGGGGTCGGGTGCCTGACGCTGCCACTCCAGCAGCCGGGACAGCCAGCCGGGACGGGTCGGGTCGGCCCGCTCGCCCTCCTCGGCCGCGCCCTGCTCGGCGGGCCGGTGCGGGTCCCCGAGGGCGATCACTCCGGTCTCGGCGACCCGGTGCATCCGCTCCGAGCGCACCAGCACCTCCGCCACCCGGCCCTGACGGTCGACGACCGCCGTGTGCAGCGACTGGTACAGGTTGAACTTGGGCGCCGCGATGAAGTCCTTGAACTCGGAGACGACCGGCGCGAAGCAGGTGTGCAGTTCACCCAGGGCCGCGTAGCAGTCCGCGTCCTCGTCGACGACGATCAGGATCCGCCCGAAGTCGCACGGCCCGAGACCGCCCCGTCGCACACCGGACCGGTGGACCGACAGGACGTGCCGGGGGCGTACGCGCACGTCCGCGGCGATCCCGGCCTCCCGCAGCGTCTCCGCCACCGACGCGGCGACGGGTGCCAGCGGGTCCGGGAACCGGTCGTGCTCGGCGATGAGGGCGGTGGCCCGCGCGTGCTCCTCGGGGTGGAGCACGGCGAAGACCAGGTCCTCCAGCTCGGTCTTGACCGCCTGGACGCCCAGCCGCTCGGCCAGCAGGATCAGCACGTCACGGGTGACCCGGGCGATCCGGGCCTGCTTCTCCGGGCGCATCACCCCGAGGGTGCGCATGTTGTGGACCCGGTCGGCCAGCTTGATGGACAGCACCCGTACGTCGCTGCCGGCCGCCACCAGCATCTTGCGGAAGGTCTCGGACTCGGCGGCGGCCCCGTAGTCGACCTTCTCCAGCTTGGTCACCCCGTCGACCAGGTGGCCCACGGCCGCCCCGAACTCCTCGTACACCTGCTCCAGGGTGACGTCGGTGTCCTCCACCGTGTCGTGGAGCAGGGAGGCGATCAGCGTGGTGGTCTCGGCACCGAGCTGGGCGAGGATCAGGGTGACCGCGAGCGGGTGGGTGATGTACGGGTCACCGCTCTTCCGCGTCTGGCCGCGGTGGGCGGCCTCGGCCAGCGCGTAGGCGCGGTGGAGGCCGTCGAGCGGGGCACCCGGATGGTGGCGGCGATGGGCGCGCGCCAGATGCTCGATGGCGTCCGGCAGTCCGTCCCGGGAGGGCGCGAACATCGCCGCGCGTCCCAGGCGGCGCAGCCGCCCCACATCTCTGCGGTGCACCCGCCGGCCTGTGATGTGGCTGCTTCCCGCTGTCTCTGCGCTCACTCGGCACCTCCCGCGGCCTGGTCGTGGACCGGCTCTGGACGGTGGGGCGCGACGGAACACTCCTCGCGGAGCCCCGGAGAACGTCGCGGGTGATCTCGCCGACTCCCGCTGTGGCGCCGGTGCTTGATGCTACCGAGCCCAGCACGGCGCACCGCACCGGGGCCGCCCCGAGCACATCGGATCACCCTTACGAGCGATGCCGGGGAGGCGGCGCGAGGCCGAAAGCACCCCTCGGTTGGCCGGACTTCGGCGGCTCGGCCCGGGTGACGGAACGGCACACCCGGCACGGCTCCCTGCCGCGGTCAGTGGAGCCCGGCCCCCGCCAGCCAGTCGGCGTCGAAGGTCCCCTCGGCGACGATGACGGCGGGGCCCGTCATCTCCACCACGCCGTCGGGGCGTTCGGTGATCAGCAGCCGCCCGCCGGGCACATCCACCGTGTAGCCGGCCGGCCGGCCGTCGGCGGCGGGGTCGAGGCCGTCCCGGCGGGCCGTGGCGACCATGACGGCGCAGGCGCCCGTACCGCAGGAGCGGGTCTCGCCGGAGCCCCGCTCGTGGACCCGTAGAGCCACGTGTCCCGGGCCCCGGTCCACGACGAACTCCACATTGGTGCCGTGCGGGTAGTCGGCCGCCGGCGCCACGGCGGGGGCGTCCAGCAGCGGGCCCGCGTCGGCGAGGTCGTCGACGAACGCCACCGCGTGCGGGTTGCCCATGTCCACATGGCGGGCGGGCCAGGAGCGACGGCCGACGGTGACGGTGACGGAGTCCCCCGGGCCCGAGGGCAGCACGGCCCGGCCCATCTCGACCGTCAGCGCGCCGTCCGGCGCGGTCCTCACCCGCCGCACACCAGCCCGCGTGCCGACTGCCAGCTCACCGGGCTCCACGAGTGAGGCGTGGCGCAGATAGCGGGCGAAGACGCGGACGCCGTTGCCGCACATCTCGGCGACGCTGCCGTCGCCGTTGCGGTAGTCCATGAACCACTCGGCCTCGTCCGCCAGCGCGCGGCCCTCGGGAAGTGCCGCCGAGCGCACCACCCGCAGCAGTCCGTCGCCGCCGATCCCCGCCCGGCGGTCGCAGAGCCGCGCCACGGTCGAGGGCGGCAGATCCAGCCGGCCGTCGGGGTCGGGGACGATGACGAAGTCGTTCTCGGTGCCGTGTCCCTTGAGGAACGGCAGCCCTGCTGCGGATGCGGTGCTCACGGCCCCGATCGTACGGCCCGGAGCGGCGCGCGCCTCGCAGGGCCGCCGAGCGGCACACATCCCGCGGTCAGGCAGTCAGGCAGTCAGGCGGTCAGGTGACCGTCAGCCGGGAAGGTCAGCGCAGGCCGGCCACACGCCACAGCGCGAGCATCCCCACCAGGAGCAGCCCCACGGCGTACAGCGCCAGCAGCCGCCAGTCGGGACGGTTCCCCGACCCACGGGGCGGCAGCCCCGGCCAGGTGTAACCGACACGCCGTGCGGCGAGTACGCCCCAGCCCGCCGCGCTGGAGCCGATGAGCAGCCCGAGCATGGCGACGACCGCTCCGCCGTCGCCGAAGGCGAAGGCGAGCGGGAACGCGAACATCAGCGCGCCGAGCAGGCTCAGGAGCACGATGGGAGCCAGCTGAATGAGTCTCAGCCGCCGCGGCGGCCGCAGTTCCTCGTACGACTCGGCGGGTTCCTCGGGCGGAGGCCCCGCGGAACCGGGATCGGAGGGATGCACCGCGTCGGGCAGCGGCAACGGACCGAGCCGCCCCGGGGACATCGGTCCCGCACGGCTGCTGTCGTCCCTGTCACGAGGGCCGGCCTCCATCGCCACGCGCCCTCCCAACGTACGACCTCACGGCTGCGGCACGCTCGATGATGGCACGGGGAGGGCCCGCACCAGGGCGCCTGGAGCGTCCCGATGCCATCACGTGATCAGGATGTGACCGTCCGTTCGAGCAGATGCCAGGCGCGGTCCGCCAGCGCGGCGCGGTCGGCGACGGCGCCGCTGAGCCAGTGGACCCGGGCGTCCCGGCGGAACCACACGTCCTGTCGCCGCGCGAACCGGCGGGTGGCTCGGATGGTCTCCTCGCGGGCCTCGTCCTCGGTGCAGTCCCCGGCGAACGCCGCCAGCAGCTGCTGGTAGCCCAGTGCCCGGGAGGCCGTCCGTCCCTCGCGCAGGCCCAGGCTCTCCAGGGTGCGCACCTCCTCGGGAAGCCCCGCATCCCACATCCGGTGCACCCGCCGGGCGATCCGTTCGTGGAGTTCCGGGCGGGCGACGTCCACCCCGAGGTGCAGTGTGCGGTAGAGACTCTGGTCCTCGCCGGGGCCGGGCAGCTGGGCGGTGAAGGGGCGCCCGGTGATCTCGATGACCTCCAGCGCCCGCACCACCCGCCGGCCGTTGCTCGGCAGGATCGCGGCGGCCGCCGCCGGGTCCGCGACGGCCAGCCGGGCGTGCAGCACACCGCTGCCGGACTCCTCCAGCTCGGCCTCCAGCCGGGCACGGACGACGGGGTCGGTGCCGGGGAACTCCAGCCGGTCGACGGCCGCTCGCACGTAGAGGCCGGAGCCGCCCACCAGGACCGGGGTACGGCCCTCGGCCAGCAGCCGGTCGATCTCCGCCCGCGCCAGGCGCTGGTACTCGGCCACACTGGCGGCCTCCCGGACGTCCCAGACGTCCAGCAGCCGGTGCGGCACACCGCCTCGTTCGGCGTCGGTGAGCTTGGCGGTGCCGATGTCCATGCCCCGGTACAGCTGCATGGAGTCGGCGTTCACCACCTCACCGCCCAGGCGGCGGGCGAGTTCGACCCCGAGGTCGGACTTTCCGGCGGCTGTCGGGCCGACCACCGCGACGACCTGTATCTGCGGGGCGTGGGCTGAGCTGGTCACCGCGCAAGTCTCCCAGACACCACGTCCGCCCCGAACGAGGGACGTGACGCGGGGGTCGCTCGGTCGTTTCCCTGGCATCCGCGAGGGACCACCCGCGCGGAGGGACGCGGGCTCCCGCCCGCCGGACCAGACGGAGAGCGACATGGGTGTCATCAGCAGGTTCCTGCGGCGCGGGCGGACCGGGACGGACGACGGATCGGCAGCCGCCTCCCCCGACAGCGAGACGGCCACGCCCCGGGCGGACGCCACGACGGAGGGAACGGAGGCGGACCCGCCGGCCCCCGAGGTGGCGCAGCGGCCCGACCGCCGGGTGGTGGCCCCCGGTGAGGTGCCGGAGACCACGGACGGCGGATCGTCGCACGGCGACGCGTCCGAACCGGCACCGGCACCGGCACCGGCCACGGACACCACGGCTGACGGGCCGCGGACCACGGGCACCGACTCTCCGGACGCCACGACGGCCGACCGCGCGCCGGCCAGCGAGACCGGGCGCGAGGGCGGCACCGAGGCCGACGCGGACACCGAGGCCGAGGGAGCGGAGCAGACGGCGGCGGCCACGGACCCCGCCGCGATCCCCCGCCAGACCGACGCCGACGCGGCGGCCGACAGCGAGAGCGGTGAGTCCATCCGCCCGTGACACCACGGGCCCCGTCCGCCCCCGGCGGTTCAGGACCAGACGGAGACGAGGTACCCCACGCCGTACGGCGCCTCGTCGTGGAGCAGCCGCCCGGCGAGGCCGCCGTCCCCGGCGGCGCCCGCCAGTACCTGCCAGGGGGCGGCCCCCACGGCTCCCACCTCGGCTGCGAGGTCACGGTCGAGGGCGGCCAGGGCTTGGTGGTCGGCGGCCTTCAGCGCGGCGGCGATGTCTGCGTCGAACGGCGCGCCCCGTTCGTCCAGGTAGCCCGGCGCGCGCAGTCCGCGGCAGTGGGAGCCGTCGCCCATGACGAGCAGCGCCGTGCGGCCGTCGAGGGCGTCCAGTTCCCGGCCGCGCGCCAGGCAGTCGGCGGTGGGCTGGTCGGCGGGGAGCCCCACGCCGGACACCGGGGCGGCGTCCCAGCCCACGTCGGCGAGGAGCCAGGCGGCGATCGCCAGCGAGGTCGGCAGGGAGGTCGGGGGCGTCGGCGAGGGCG
>NZ_BHZI01000086.1 GCF_004305975.1 Streptomyces otsuchiensis | reverse complement strand
AGGGCTACGACAGCAACCCCAACCGCCGCGAACTGCGAAGACGCCGCATCCTCCCGGTCATCTCCCGCAAAGGCCAGACAGACATCCACGGCCTGGGCAAGCTCCGCTACGTCGTCGAGCAGACCTTCGCCCTCCTACACCACTTCAAACGCCTCGCAACCCGATGGGAACGCCGACTCGAAGTCCACGACGCACTCATCTCCCTAGCCTGCTCACTCATCTGCTTCAGACGCCTGAAGAAGGCCACACCATGATCGTGTTACGAGCTCATTAGGGGCAGTTTAGGCACAAGCAGCGCCAGACGGGCGGAGTTGTCCTGGACTCCTGATCCCGCACCTACAAGTAGTCGCGCAGTTAGTCACGCACAAGCAACAGGGCCGGTCTTCCGTGAAGGAAGACCGGCCCTGACCTGCTACTACTCTGTCGGGACGACAGGATTTGAACCTGCGACCCCTTGACCCCCAGTCAAGTGCGCTACCAAGCTGCGCCACGTCCCGTGCTCGTCGGCCGGTGTTTCCCCCGGCTGTCCGTGCACGAGAACAATACCGCACTCGACGCGGTGCTCGCGAACAACATGGGAGTGGAGGGCCCGCAGGCCAGGGGCGGGAAGCGGGCCGGTCGTCGTGCCGGTCAGTTCACGGTGACGCGGATGGCTACCGAGCCGTCGACGCCGTAGCGGAGGCGGCTGCCGAGGAGCACGAGCCGCCCGGCGACCGGGTAGCGGCGGGCGATCAGTGCGCGGTAGCGGCGGTTCCCCTCCGTGTCGAGCAGCTCCGCACGGCCGGGGACCTCGGGGCCGGTGGGGTTCCCCCGGGCGTCGCACGGCGCGAGGAGGACGTCGCCCCGGTTGCGGATGCGCTTGACCTTGCCGGAGCCGGCGTTGGTCCACACCCCGAGGGCGTCGCCGTCGCGCACCTTCCACACGGGGGTCGGCACGGTGCGCCCGTCCCGTCGGTAGGTGGTCACCAGCACGTACTTGCCGGCGTCCAGTCGGTCGAGTTCGTCCGGGGCACTTTCGGCGGCGTCAGTCATGCGGTCACCCTACGTGCGGAGCGGGTAGCCGCGGGAGAGGAGAGCGGAGGGCGCCCAGCGGTACCGGCGACGGCAGGGTGGGACGGCTCGGCTCAGCGCGGCGACCGCGAGCACACACCCGGCGTCAGCCGAGGAGGGTGGAGAGGTCGAACGTCGCCGGCTGCTCCAGCTGGGCGTAGGTGCAACTGTCCGGTTCGCGGTCCGGCCGCCAGCGGCGGAACTGCGCGGTGTGGCGGAAGCGGTCGCCCTGGAGGTGGTCGTACGCGACCTCGCAGACCCGTTCGGGTCGCAGCGGAATCCAGGAGGGGTCCTTCTGGCCGTTCCAGCGGTTGGGGCTGCCGGGCATCCGGTCGCCGGCGTGCGCCTCGGCGTTGCGCCAGTCGTCCCAGGGGTGGGAGTGGTCCTCCGGCAGGCCGTCCATCCGCAGCGGGGCGAGTTCCTCCATCAGCTCCGCGCGGCGCCGCATCGGGAAGGCGCCGCACGCCCCGACCTGCTGAAGCCGGCCGCGCTCGTCGTAGAGGCCGAGGAGCAGCGAGCCGACGACCGGTCCGCTCTTGTGGGTGCGCAGTCCGGCGACGACGCAGTCGGCGGTCCGCTCGTGCTTGATCTTGATCATGGACCGCTCGCCGGGCCGGTAGGGGCCGTCGAGCCGCTTGGCGACGATGCCGTCGAGCCCGGCTCCCTCGAACTCGTCGAACCAGCGGAGCGCGAGGTCGTGGTCCTGGGTGGCGGGCGCGAGGTGGACGGGTGGTCCCGTGTGGTGCAGCGCCTCCTCCAGGACCATCCGGCGTTCCCGGAACGGCGTCGCCAGCATGGAGTGGCTGCCCACGGCCAGCATGTCGAAGGCGACGTAGGAGGCGGGGATCTCCTCGGCGAGCTTGCGCACCCGGGAATCGGCGGGGTGGATGCGTTCCTGGAGGGCGTCGAAGTCGAGGCGGCCGTCGCGCACGATGATGATCTCGCCGTCGACGACGCACCGGTCGGGCAGCCGCCTGCGCAGGCCCGGCAGCAGCTCGGGGAAGTAGCGGGCGAGGGACTTTCCGGAGCGGCTGCCGATCTCGGTCCGCTCCCCGTCGCGGAAGACCACGGCGCGGTAGCCGTCCCACTTGGCCTCGTAGCTCATCCCCGGGGGGATCCGCTCCGCGGCGCGCGCGAGCATCGGCAGCAGGGGTGGCGTCACCGGTAGGTCCATACCGGCCGATTGTGCGCCGGGGCGTGGCCTCCCGCCTCCCGGCGGCTCTGCCACATGCGGCGAGTGCGCCGACTGTGACCCGGCGCGCCCGGTGGCGCCGACCGGCGGCACCGGGCCGGTGGCCCCGGCGTCTCCTGACCGGCCCGGGAGGCGACCGGCGCCCGCCGCGCTTAGCGTGAGTCCATGGCGCGCTACGGAGACCCGGTGGAGCTGACGGCCGGTGGCCGGACGGTGCGGGTGACCAGCCCGGAGAAGGTGTACTTCCCCCGGACGGGCTGGACCAAGCTGGACGTCGCCGAGTACTACCTGGCCGTCGCCGGCGGAGTCGCCCGGGCCCTGCACGAGCGGCCGACGACGCTGGAGCGGTTCCCCGACGGCGTGGACGGTGAGTCGTTCTACCAGAAGCGCGCGCCGCGCAACCTCCCGGAGTGGATTCCCACCGGCCGCATCACCTTCCCCAGTGGGCGGCCGGCGGACGAGATCAGCCCGGACAGCCCGGCGGCGGTGCTGTGGGCCGCCAATCTGGGCACCCTGACCTTCCATCCCTGGCCGGTGCGCCGCGGTGAGCCGGACCTGCCGGACGAGCTGCGGATCGACCTCGACCCGCAGCCCGGGACGGGCTTCGCGGAGGCGGTGCGCGCCGCCGGTGAGCTGCGCGAGGTGCTGGACGGGTTCGGTCTGCGGGGCTGGCCAAAGACCTCCGGCGGCCGGGGTGTGCACGTCTTCGTGCCTGTCGCCGCCGAGTGGACGTTCGTGGAGGTGCGTCGCGCGGTGATCACCATCGGCAGGGAGCTGGAGCGGCGCGCGCCGGACCGGGTCACCACGTCGTGGTGGAAGGAGGAGCGCGGCGAGCGGATCTTCGTGGACTTCAACCAGACAGCCCGCGACCGCACGATGGCCAGCGCCTACTCCGTTCGTCCCCGCCCGAACGCGCCGGTGTCCGCGCCGCTGCGGTGGGAGGAGCTGCCTCAGGTCGCGCCGCAGGACTTCGACATCATGACGATGCGCGCGCGGTACGCGGAGGTGGGTGATGTGCACGCGGGGATGGAGGACCACGCGGGCCGTCTGGAGGCGGTGCTGGAGCAGGCCGACCGCGACGAGCGGGACCACGGGCTCGGTGACCTGCCGTACCCGCCGGAACATCCGAAGATGGCGGGTGAGCCGAAACGGGTGCAGCCGAGCCGCGCCCGCGAGTAGGCCGTCTGCCGGCGGACCGCGCCCGGCACACGGGCGCCACGACCGGACTCCGACGGGCACTCCGGGGCCTGATCCGTGAGCCCCCGAGCACCGGCAGTGGCGGGATCCATCACCCCGGGCGAATCGTTCACGCCATGATCGGGCCTTCCGGGCGCCCGCTTCCCCACTCCGTCGTGCGACGGCGCGTGACGCTGCATCATGGTGCGGTGCCCACAGCTCTCCTCGCCTTCGCTGTCGTGTCCACAGGCCTGTTCGCGGGCTACTTCCTCTCCTTCATGTCCGGGGTCATGCCGGGCCTGCGCCGTGTGAGCGACGAGCAGTTCGCCACCGCGATGCGCCGGTTCAACGAGAAGGTTCCCGGCCCGGTCTTCCTGCTGATCTTTCTCGGCGCCGTCGCCTTCCCCCTGGCGTCGTGGCTGGTGCCGGTGGACGACCGCACCGACACCCAGGGGACGCTGCTGCTGGCCGGGCTGGCCTGTTCGGTGCTGGGTCATCTGGTGACGATCGGCGGGAACGTCCCGCTGAACAACGTCCTGGCGGCGAGCGAGGGGCGCGGTGACGAGCGGGCCGCGCGTGCGGCCTTCGAGGGCCGGTGGACGGCGCTGCACGCGCTGCGCACGCTGCTCGCCATCGCGGCGTTCGCACTGGTCACCGCCGCGGCGCTCTGAGGGCCGGAGCGCGGCGGTCCGGCGGGGCTCGTGCCCGTCGGGGTCCCGGCGGGGCGGTGACAGCGGGGGAACGGCGACTACGTTCCGGGTTCACTCCGGGTTCCTTTCCGGTTCCTCCCCGGTTCCGGAACATCGGCGTTCATGACCGAAAGACTGGACGAGGGCGATGGTTTCGCCCAATGTGGTGAAGTGTCCGACCGTTGTCTTCCCACCGCTCGGCCTCCCCGGCGTCGCCGAGCCCGTGAGGGGGTAGTTGTGGCTGTGGCGGTCCACCAGCTTGTGACGCGTCCGATCCGGGGCGCGAGGTGACGGGCGCGGTGGCTCTGGTCACCGGAGCCACGCGCGGAATCGGTCTGAGCATCGCCCGGGAACTCGGCGACCGGGGGTACCGGGTGTTCGTGTGCGCCAGGACGGGCCGCGATGTCCAGCGGTGCGTCGAGGAGTTACGGGCCCGGGGCGTGGACGCGGACGGCGCGACGGTCGACGTCCGTGACCGCGCCTCGGTGGTCACGCTCGTCGCGCGGGCGGTGGAGCGGTTCGGCGGCGTGGACGTGCTGGTGAACAACGCGGGGCTGGGTGGTGGCGGCCCGACCGTGGAGATCACCGACGAGCTGTGGTTCGACGTGATCGACACCAATCTCAACGGTGTCTTCCTGATGACCCGTGAGGTCCTGCGGGCCGGCCGGCTCCTGAAGAGCGGCCGGGGCCGGGTGATCAACATCGCCTCCACCGCCGGGAAACAGGGCGTGGTGATGGGCGCCCCGTTCTCCGCCTCCAAGCACGGCGTGGTCGGCTTCACCCGCGCACTCGGCAAGGAGCTCGCACCGTCCGGCGTCACGGTGAACGCCGTGTGCCCGGGGTATGTCGAGACCCCGATGGCGGCCCGGGTACGGCAGGGGTACGCGGCGGCCTGGGGCACGACGGACAGCTATGTGCGGGAGCAGTTCGAGGCGCACATCCCACTGGCCCGGTACACCACCCCGGAGGAGGTCGCCGGGATGGTCGCCTACCTCGCCGGGCCGACGGCGGCCTCGGTCACGGGGCAGGCGATCAACGTCTGTGGCGGACTGGGGAGCTGACCGCCCGGGCGGCCCACAGGAGCGCCCCCGGGTTGGCACACACCGGCCGTGCCGCCCCCTCGCACGGCGGCCCGCAGGCCCCGGGACGGGGCGGCAGTGGGCTGGCACACGAAGCGGAACGGCGCCAGAGGGTGACCGTGTGCCTACACACGAGGGACAGGGGTGAGACGCAGACGTATGCATCTGAGTCTGAGAACTATGTCGCGTCCAGCCTGACGGCGCTTCACTGGAGTCATGACCAACACCACTGAGAACCCCATCTTCGTCATCGGCGGCACCGGCAAGACCGGGCGGCGCGTCGTCGAACGTCTCTCCGCGCTGGGCCACCAGGTCCGCGTCGGCTCCCGCTCGGCCGAGGCGCCGTTCGTCTGGGAGGACAGCAGCACCTGGGAGGCCGCGCTGGGCGACTCCCGCGCCGTCTACGTCACCTACTACCCCGACCTGTCCTTCCCGGGCGCGGCCGAGGCCATCGGCGAGTTCGCAGCCTTCGCCGTCGCCCGCGGCACCCGCCGGCTGGTCCTGCTCTCCGGCCGCGGCGAGGAGGGCGCCGTCATCAGCGAGGACGCCCTGAAGGCGTCCGGTGCCGACTGGACCGTGATCCGCGCCAACTGGTTCAACCAGAACTTCAACGAGAGCTTCTTCCTGGACCCGGTGCGCTCCGGCGAGCTGGCCCTGCCGACCGCCGACGCCGTCGAGCCCTTCATCGACGCCGACGACATCGCCGATGTCGCGGTGGCCGCGCTCACCGACGACCGGCACGTCGGGAAGACCTACGAGCTTTCCGGTCCGCGGCTGCTCAGCTTCCACGAGGTGGCGGCCGAGCTGTCCAAGGCCACCGGCCGCCAGATCACCTACATCCCGGTGAGCGTGGACGACTACCGTTCCGCGCTGCGGGAGCTGGGTGAGCCGGAGGAGTTCGCCGACCTGTTCACGCTGATCCTCGACGGCCGCAACGCCAGCCTGGTGCACGGGGTCGAGGAGGCGCTGGGCCGCAAGCCGCGCGACTTCGCCGACTTCGCCCGCGAGGCCGCCGCCACCGGCGTGTGGAACGTCTGACCGGTGAATCCACCGGCGGCCGGGCGTACCGGAAGGACACACGTCCCCCGGGCGCCCGGTGGCCGCCGGACGGACCGGCCCGGTTCGCGGGGGGCCGGGCGCTACACGCGAGAGGCTCTGTCCCGGTGCGCCCGGCGCCGGGCACAACGAGACGGGTCTGGGATGGACACGCCGCTGAACAGCGAGAACGGCCTCAAACCGCTGCCCCGCCACTTCCATGGCTTCGCCCTGACGCATATCGCCATGCGGCGGGACTCCCGGCGCCTGGTCGCCGCGGCCCCCCTGCTGACGCCGGCCGGGTACGACGCCGCGGCACGGTGGTGGAGCGAGTTGCGGGCCGTCATCGACTGGCACCACCGCACCGAGGACGAGATCCTGTGGCCCGGCATGATCTCCCACCTGCCGAGCTTCGCGGCGTCCTCGCACCGCATGGTGCAGGACCACGTCGAACTGGACCACGCGATGGGCGAGGTGTCGGCCGCGCTCGAGGGGGGCGCGGCGGACGCCCTGGCCCACGCCGCACCGTACTTCGACGATGTCCTGACCGAGCACCTGCGCGCGGAGGAGCTGATCTCCTTCCCCGCCTTCGCCCAGGTCCCGGCGGACGTCTTCGTGCGGATCGAGCGCCGGGTGCTGGCGGCCGCGCCGCTGCGCGTCAAACGCTTCCTGCCGCCGTGGCTGCTGGACGACGCCGACCAGTGGGGCGCGCGCGATGTCGGCGCGATGCCGGTGCCGGTGCGCGCGCTGGGCCGGACCCTGCTCAGACGCCGCTACCGGCGGCTGGTCGACGGCATCGTCCGGCCGCTGTGACCCCGTCCCTCCCGCAGCCCGTCACCCCCATCGTCAGAGGACCCTCATGAACAGCACCTCCCCCACCCGCATCTCCCTCGCCCGCGCCGCCGGCTACGCGGCCTCCGCCACCTCGGGCACCCGCGCGGTGCCGCACCCGGCGGCCGGACCCTCGCTGCTGGCGGCCACCGTGGGAACCGGGCTGATGGCCGGCCTCTACCTGGCGTTCGACGTCGCGGTGATGCCCGCGCTGGCCGCCCGTGAGGACGAGGAGTTCGTCACCACCATGCGCCGGGTGAACGACGCGCTGGACGACGACGCCGCCTTCGGCGCGCTCTTCCTCGGCGTGTTCCTGGCGACGGGTGTCTCCGCCGCGGCGCTGCGCCGCGAGGACGCCGTCGAGGCCGCCCGGCGTGCCCGGAGCGCCGCCCTCTGGTACGGCGCGTCCGTGGTGCTGACGGTGCTGGTCAACCTGCCGCTCAACCGCCGGCTGGCGCAGGCCGGTACGGCCGACGCCGGCGCCGCCCGCCGCGGTTACGAGCGGCCCTGGCGGCTGGCGAACGCGGCGCGCACGGCCAGCTGTCTGGCCGCGTTCGTGGCGCTCGGCCGGGTGGCCGTCTCGCGGCGGCGAGCCGCGTCCCCGGTGTGAGAGCCGGGCCCACCGACCCCGCCACGCGCCCGTGGTGCGCTCCTTTCCCCCGGAGGAGGCGACACCCGGGCGCGTGGCGGTCCAATGCCGCGCGCCGGACCGCCACCCCGCGCGGACGGCGCGTATCGGAACCGGAACGCACCGGCGCACGCGAGGATGTGTGCGGACGTGGCGGTGTGGGGAGATCGGGCACGCGGCACATCTGTCGCGTGCCCACCGGGGCAGGACAGAACCGGACGATTGGGTGAGGTGACGACGGTGGACACACTGACCGGCCTGTTGGAGAGCCCGAAGGCGCGGGGCGCCTTCCTGTTGAAGTCGGTGTTCAACCCGCCGTGGGGCCTCCGCATCGAGGACCGGGCACCGCTGTCGGTGGTGACGATGCTCCACGGTGACGCCTGGATCCTGCCCGACAGCGGCCGCCAGGTGCTGCTGCGCCCCGGCGATGTCGCGGTGCTGCGCGGCCCGGACGCCTACACGCTCGCCGACACCCCGCAGACACCCGCCCAGATCACGGTGGGCCCGGAGCAGCGGTGCAGCACCAGCGAGGGCGAGGACGTCACCGAGCGCATGGCGCTGGGCGTGCGCACCTGGGGCGAGGACAGCCGGACCGGCTCCACCGTGATGCTCAGCGGGACCTACCAGGCGCCCAGCGAGATCGGCCGGCGTCTGCTGGCGACGCTCCCGGCGCTGCTGGTGCGGCCCGCCACCGCCGGCCCCAACCCCCTGGTGGGGGTGCTGGCCGACGAGATCGGCAAGGACGAGATAGGGCAGGAGATCGTTCTCGACCGGCTGCTGGACCTGCTGCTGATCAACGTCCTGCGCACCTGGCTGGCGGACCCGGAGTCGGGCGCGCCGCGGTGGTTCCTGGCGCAGAGCGACCCGGTGGTGGGTCCCGCGCTGCGGCTGATCCACGAGAAGCCGAGCACGCCGTGGACGGTGGCGTCCCTCGCGGACTCGGTCGGGGTCTCCCGCGCCGGGCTGGCGCGGCACTTCACGCAGTTGGTGGGCGAGCCGCCGATGTCGTACCTGATGGGGTGGCGGCTGACGCTCGCCGCCGACCTGCTGCGGGAGCCGGACACCACGGTCGCGAATGTCGCGCGCCGGGTGGGCTACAGCGGGGCGTTCGCGCTGAGCGCGGCGTTCAAGCGGGAGCGTGGGGTGAGCCCCCAGGAGTACCGCAAGGGCACGCGGCCGGACCCTACGCCGCGTACCGATCTCTCCTCGCGCACGGTGGTGCTGGCCAGCGGGGTCGGTTCCTGAGCGAGCGGGGTGCGGGCCGGGCCCGTCGGCAGGACCGGCCCTGCCCGGCCGGGGCGTGGTGCGGGGCCGGCCGCGCGCCGGCTCAGCTCCGGGCGGGCGGTCAGCTCCGGGCGGGCGGCACGGCTGACACGGCTGGCACGGCGACCGCGGTCAGCAGCAGCCCGCGGCCGGTGAGCCAGCGCCCGGTGTACCGCAGGGGAACGCCCGGCGCGGGCCGTTCGGGACGGAGGCGGGCGGTGAATCCGCCGTCCGGGTCCAGCCGCACGGTGGCCCGGGAGAATCCCAGCCACTGGCCGGAGCGCGGGTACCACGCCTTGTAGACGGCCTCCTTGGCGCTGAAGAGGAGCCGGTCCCAGGGGACGTCCGGGCGGGTGGCGGTGAGGTCGGCGATCATCGGGCCCTCCTCGTCGGTGCCGACCAGCCCGAGTACCCCGGTAGGGAGGGGGAGGGCCGGTTCGGCGTCGATCCCGAGGGCGGCGAGGGCCGTGGACCGGGCGACGGCCGCCCCCCGGTAGCCGCCGCAGTGGGTGATGCTGCCGACCACTCCCGGTGACCAGGCGGGGGCGCCGCCGGGGCCGCGCAGCAGCGGCGCCGGCGGCAGCCCGAGCCCGGCCTGCGCCCGGCGGGCGCAGGCACGGGCTGAGGCGAACTGTCGTACGCGCTCCGGGTGGCGGCCGGCCACCAGCTGGTGTTCGGCGCCGAGGAGCGGCGCGGGGGCGCTGTCGTCGAACACCTCGGCCGACCGGACCGCGGCCGGCAGCAGGCGTTCGATCACGACGGTGCGCGGCCCGCTCGGGGCCCGCCGCCGGCCGCCGGGGCGGATCGGCGGCCGGCGGCGAGTTCGGTGACGGCGCGGACCACCGGCAGCGGCCGCTCCAGCGGCAGCATGTGGCCCGCTCCGGGCAGTTGGTCCCACTCCGCGTCGGGCAGCGACTGGGCGAGGACGCGGCCCAGCGCGGGGGCGATGACGCGGTCGGCGTCGCCGGCGAGCACCCGGGCGGGGAGCGTGACCCTCTCCAGGGCCGCGCGCAGGTCCATGCCGCGCGAGGAGCGGAAGCAGGCCGCGCGCACTGCGGGGTCGGTCGCGGCGAACAGCTGCCGGTTGGTCTCGCGCAGCGGGGTGTCGGCGTCCGCTCCGACGGTCTGGCGCAGCAGGGTCCGTCCGAGCCGGGGGCGGCGCAGCGCGCGGCTGAAGTGGGCGCTGCCCATCATGCGCACTTCGCTGTCCGGGGTGTCCTGGTCGTGGGCCGCGGTGGCCAGCAGCACCAGGCCGCCGAGGCGTTGGCGCGCCGGGGTGTGGTCGGTTCCGGAGGCGAGCCGCAGGGCGGCGAAGCCGCCGCCGGAGTGGCCGGCGAGGATCGCGCCGGGCGTCGCGGTCGCGGTGACGACCTGGGCGAGGTCGGCGGCGAGCCGGTCGACGGTGATGCCGGGGGCGCCGTCGTCCCCGGTGTCGGAGGCGCCGTGTCCGCGTTGGTCGTAGCTGACGACGCGGTGGCCGGAGCGGATGAGCCGGTCGGCGACCACGCCCCAGACGCGGCGGCCGGCGGCCCACCCGTGGACGAGGACGACGGTGGGCGGCTCCGCGCCGGGGGTTGCCCGCGGGGAGCCGGGCAGGGGGTCGAGGACCGAGAGGGCGAGGGTGGCGCCGTCGTCGGTGCGCAGCCGCCACTCCCCCGCCGCCAGGAGGGTGCCGGTGGCCTCGCCGGTGGCGGGCCGGGGCGGGGCGGTCACCGGACGGCTCCGTCCAGGAGGTCGCCGCCCTGTGCGGCGGGCTCGGCCCGGTCGTGGACGGGCCGGCCGGCGGCGATCAGGGCGTCGAGGGCGCGGAAGGCGGCGAGCGTCCCGGCGGAGTGCTGGGCGCCGACGTCGACGACACGGGCCAGCAGCCGCAGCACGCCCTGCGGCCGGCCCTGGAAGTGCATGGACAGGCGGGTGGCGCGGCCGTCGTCCACCGGGGTCAGGACGAAGGAGGTGGGGCCGCTGAAGGCGCCGCGCACGTATTCGACGTCGAGGCGGCGGCCCGGTTCGACCGCGGTGGTGCGGGCGGTGAACCGCAGTTTGGGGCCGCCGTTGTCGACTCCCTTGGTGTGCACGGTGATCGCGACCTCGCCGCCGACGACGTCGGGGGTGGCGCGGGTGACGGCGAAGGTGTTGTGGGGGACCCACCAGCGGGCGCCGCCGCTCAGCTCGGCGATGAGCGCGTCCCAGACGGTGTCCGCGGGGGCGCCGATCACCACTTCGTCGATGAGGTCGTAGCGGTTCAACTGGACTCCTGTGTCGCGGGGTGGACGGGTGGGAGCGCGCTGCCGCCGGGTCGCGGGTACACCGGCGGTAGCGCGCCGTACCGGGTCCCGGTCAGCCGAAGAAGCCCTGGCCGGGGGTGAGGATGCCGGACGGGTCGTAGCGGCGCTTGGCCTTGCTGAGGGTGGACCACTGGGATCCGAAGTGCGCGCGCCAGTCGGCGGGGCTCATGTCGATGGCGCCGACCAGGTACCGCTTGCCGCCGGCGGCCACGGCACGCTCGTACAGCCAGCGGTTCTGGCGCATCATGTGGTCGGTGAGGTCGGCCCCGGGGTGGGGGAAGCGCAGCAGGTCGAAGAGGTAGCCGATCTTCTCGCGGGGCTGGACCGCCATCGGCCGCTTGAGGTTCTTGGTGTAGTACGGGTAGGCGAGGGCGAAGCCGGCGCCGAGGTCGTCGGCGTCGACCTCGCGCTCGACCGTCTCGAAGAAGCGCTTGGCGGCGGAGCGCGGCAGGAACAGGCTCAGCCAGGGCTTCGGCTGGTACCAGTGCCCGGTTTCCTTGAGGTAGGGCTCGTAGTTGTCCAGGCGGTAGACGAAGTCGCGGTAGGTCGAGTCCTCGATGTGGGCCTCGGAGCGGATGTCGCGCAGGCCGCGCAGCAGCGTCTGCGGGTTCGGCCGGGCGTTGCCCTTGTAGAGGGCGATGCCCTCCAGCTTGTAGCGCCAGCCCGAGCCGTCCTCGGCCAGGACCATCTCGCCGCCGTGCATCTGGAAACGGCGGTCCGCGAGGACCTTCTCGGAGTCGGCCATGTAGGTGGCGGCGTCGCGGTAGTAGAGGCCGAAGATGATGGCCTTCTCCTTCAGCGGCACCGTCCGGATGGTGGCCTCGACGATGACACCGACCTGGCCACCGCCGGCCAGGGCCGTGTTGAAGAGGTCGGCGTGGCGGTGCGGGGAGCAGGTGAGCGTCTCGCCGGTGCCGGTGACCACGACGAGTGACTCGACGGTGTCGGCCATCAGCCCCTCGGTGCCCACGGTGGTGCCGATGCCGCCGACGGAGAGGGTGCCGCCGACCGACAGGTGCAGGTAGTCGGGGAGGGCGGGCAGCGTCTTGCCGACGGCCATCAGCCGCTCGGTGAGCTCGGCCCAGGTGGCGCCCGCCTGGACGCGAATGGTCTTGGAGCCGACGGCGAGGATGTCGGACATGCCGCGGGCGTCGACGGAGATGCCACCGGAGACGGCGGCCTGGCCGTAGTTGGAGTGGGACTCCAGGTCGCCCTCGGTGCCGGACCTGCCGTTGACGGCCAGCTTGAGCTTGTTGGTGCGGGCGTACTTGATCATGGCGACGATGTCGCGGGTGGAGCCGGGGGTGAGGACGGCCCACGGCACGGTGCCGGTGACGATCCGGCCGAAGTCGTGCCCGTAGGAGTCCAGTTCGCTGCCGGAGGTGGTGAGGGTGCCGTCGAGGTGCGGCAGCGCGGCGATGTCGCGGTCACGCACGCGGCCCTGCGCCTGGTCGGCCGCCGTGGCCCAGCTGGCGGTGGCCACGTTCCAGCCGATCACGGTGGCGGCGACGCCGCCGAGGACGGCTCTGCGGGAGGGGGCGGCCAGTGCGGATGAGCGCTCGGGCTCGGGGGTCATGTGGGCACTCCGTCTCGTGTACGGGGGGACCGGGCGGGTCCCGGATGGGTGGCGCCGTGGAAACCCGGCGGTGTCAGCGGCCGGCGGTGGCCCGCTCGCGCGGGCGGACGGTGGTGGCCAGGCGGTACTCGGCGAGGTCGAACCGCGCGGTGGCGCGGCGGAACCGCCAGGTGTACGTGGGCCAGATGGAGGGGTTGCGCCCGTGCTCGTCCAGGTACCAGCTGCGGCAGTTGCCGGCGTTCCAGACGGTGCCGTCCAGGCGCTTGTCGAGGGCTTCGTTGTAGGCGTTCTGGGCCTCGGCCCGGACCTCGACGCTGGAGAGTCCGCGATCGTCCATGCGGCGCAGCGCGTCCAGCACGTAGGTGATCTGGGCTTCGATCATGACGACCTGCGAGGAGTGGCCCAGTGTGGTGTTCGGGCCGAGCAGCATGAAGAGGTTGGGGAAGCCGGCGACGGTGGTGCCGCGGTGGGCGGCCATGCCCTTGCTCCAGGCCTCGTCGAGGCTGACGCCGCCGGGGCCGATCACCCGGGAGGCGATCGGGCGGCGGACCGCCTCGAAGCCGGTTCCCAGGACGATGGTGTCGACCGGGCGTTCGGTGCCGTCGCTGGAGACGACGGAGGTCGCGGTGACCCGCTCGATGCCGTCGGTGACGAGGTCCACGTTGGGCTGCTGGATCGCCGGGTAGTAGGTGTTGGAGAACAGCAGCCGCTTGCAGGCCATCACGTAGTCGGGCGTGAGGCGGGCCCGCAGTTCCGGGTCGGGCACGCTCTTGGTGAGGTGGTCCGAGGCCATCTTCTGCATCTTCCCGGCGACCTTGGGCCGGGACATCACGAACGCCAGGATCTCGCGGCCCCACATGTTGAAGTTCCGCCGGAAGCGCTGGTAGCCGGGGACGGACCGCAGCATCCGGGTCTGGAGGGCGCTGGTCGGCTTGTCGTTCTTGGGGCCGATCCACGGCGGGGTCCGCTGGTAGAGGTCGAGTTGCCCGACCTCGGGCTGGATGGCCGGCACGAACTGGATGGCGGAGGCGCCGGTGCCGATGACGGCGACGCGGCGTCCGGAGAGGTCGTGGTCGTGGTTCCAGCGGGAGGAGTGGAAGACGGTCCCCTGGAAGTCGGCCAGGCCGGGGATGTCGGGCACGGCGGGATCGCTGAGGTAGCCGGTGCCGGTGACCAGCACCTGGGCGGTGTAGTCGCCGCCGGTGGTGCTCAGCTGCCAGCGCCGGGTGTCCTCGTCCCAGCGGGCCTCGGTCAGTTCGTGACGGAACCGCAGGTGGGGGCGGACCCCGAAGCGGTCGGCGCAGTCGCGGAGGTAGCCCTGGAGCTCCTCCTGCTTGCCGAAGGTGCTCTTCCACTCCGGGTTGCGGGCGAAGGAGAAGGAGTAGAGGTGCGACATCACGTCGCAGGCGCAGCCGGGGTAGGTGTTGTCCCGCCAGGTGCCTCCGACCTCGTCGGCGCGTTCGAAGACGAGGAAGTCGTCGATGCCGGAGCGCAGCAGCTGGATCGCGGTGCCCAGGCCGGAGAAGCCGCTGCCGATGACGGCGACCCGCAGGTCGCGGCCCGGGGTGGGGGTGGCGCCGACGTCGGAGGGGCCGGCCGTGGGGTGAACGGCGCTGGTCATCGAATCTCTCCTCAGCCCTTGCGTTCGAGCACGACGCGGAAGTTGTTGAAGAACCGGTCCTCCAGCGTGTAGGCGAAGATGTCGAGGTAGCGTTCGAAGCGCGCGACGACCTCCTCGCTCTCCAGCTCGACGGCGCGCGGGCGGTCCGCGGCCAGCAGTTCCAGCCAGGCGCGGCAGGCGCGGGCGAAGGACTCCCGCTCGTTGACGACCTCGACGAACTCGAACAGGCCCTCCGCGGCGGCGGCCAGCTCGTGCAGGTGCGGGATGTGCATGCCCTCGAACTCGGAGCGCTGCAGGAACTTCAGGTCGGCGAGGATCTCCCGGGTCATGGGCTGGGCCTCGGCCGTCATGGTGTGCAGCACGAACCGGCCGTTCTCGGCCAGGGCGCGGTGGACCTGCTGGAAGAAGAAGCGGTAGCGCTTGGTGCGTTCGCGGGGCGGCAGGCTGGAGGAGACGAAGTGCTCCAGCGCGTTGACGCAGAACGCGGCCTGGTAGGCGCCGGGGTTCTCGTGCTCGGACCAGGACTCCACGCGTGTGGTGAGCGCCGGGTTGCGCAGGCCCTCGATCCACTCGCGCTGGGTGCGGCTGAGGGTGAGGCCGGTGGCACGCTTGACGCCGTGCAGCCGGGTGGCCCGGTCCATCAGGGTTCCCCAGCCGCAGCCGATGTCCAGGATGTGCTCGGCGCCCTCGGCCCTGGCGTGCCGGACGAACGCGTCGAGCTTGCGCTCCTGGGCGGTGTCCAGCGCACCGACGAGCTCCTCGCCCGGCTCCCAGTAGCCGCCGCTGTACATCATGCTGGCCCCGAGGATGAGCCGGTAGAACTCGTTGCCGACCTCGTAGTGGTGCCGGACCGCGTCGACCTCCGGCTCCGCGGGTCGGGAGGCAATCGTGGACATCCTCGCCCTCACTCTCTGTGCCGTTCCAGCTTTCGGTTCGGCCGCGCGGTGGCGCCGGCCGGCGGTGCTCTCTGCCCTCAGAGATAAGCCGCTGCCTCGCAAGAGATGCGCAACACCTCTGCCGGGCACGGTTGTTGCGGCCGGATTGCGGGGCTGCGGCTTCCATGCGGGGACCCGGTGCGCACACGCAGCGAACCCACGCGAGAGAGGACCGAGCCGATGACGCTCCCCACCGTCGAGGAACTGGCCCAGCAGTTGGAGGCGGTGTCGGGTGCCACCCAGGTGGCCCCTGACGCGCCGATCCAGCACATCGCCGATGTGGACTCGCTGGACCTCATGGAGTGGCTCTACAACTTCCAGAACCAGTACCCGGACATCCCGGCCGACGAGTCGCTGTTCGCGGACCTGGACGACACCACGACCCTGCGGCACGTGCACGGAAAGCTGCTCGCGCTCGTGCCGCAGCCCGCCCAGAGCTGACGGAGGACCACGTGAGCGGTTTCGACATCACCGGGTGGGGCACGGCCCTGCCCGAGAAGGTGGTGACCAGCCTGGAGCTGGCGCGCCGTTTCGGCGTGGACGAGAACTGGGTCGTCAGCCGCTGCGGCATCCGCGAGCGGCGCGCGGTCGGCCCCGGCCAGACCACCGCTTCGCTCGCGGTCGAGGCGGGCCGGCGGGCCATGGAGAAGGCGGGGCTGACCGGAGCCGACATCGCCCACCTGGTCGTCGCCACCGCCACCCCGGAGCAGCCCTCTCCCGCGACGTCCGCGTTCGTCCATCACGAACTCGGCATCGCGGGCAGCGCGATGGACGTCAACTCGGAGTGTGCCGGGTTCGTCTACGGGATGGTCTCGGCGATGGGCCTGATCGCCCTGGACCGGCGCCCGATCCTGCTGATCGGTTCCGACACGCACACGCTGACCGCCAACCCCGAGGACCGGGATCTGTCGATCCTGGTCGGGGACGGCGCCGGCGCGGTGGTGCTGGAGCCGGCCGCGGAGAACCGGGTGCTGGGGTGGAACCTGGGCGCCGACGGCGCCTGCACCGGCGCCCTGCGGGTCCCCGCCGGCGGCAGCCGGATGCCCACCACCGAGCAGACGGTGCGCGACGGGCTGCACTTCGCGCAGATCAAGGGCAACGAGATCTACCTCAACGCCGTCCGCTACACCGTCCGCACGGTGCGCGAGACCCTGGAGGGCGCCAAGGTGGAACCGGCCGAGGTGGACCATGTGGTGCCGCACCAGGCGAACATCCGCATCATCAACTCGGTGCTGCAGCACACGGGGCTGCGGCCGGAGTCGCTGGTGACCAACCTGGAGCGGTACGGCAACACCGCCTCGGCGTCGATCCCCATCGCCCTGGCGGAGGCCCTGGACTCCGGCCGGATCTCCCAGGGCGACCTGGTGCTGCTGGCGGGCTTCGGCGCCGGCATGACCTGGGGCTCGATGCTGCTGCGCTGGGGAGGTGCGGCGTGAGCCGGGCCGCGGCGGGCAGCAGGCCCGCGAGCCCGGTCGCCCTGGTGACCGGTGCGTCCGGTGGCCTCGGTCAGGCGCTGGCCCTCGAACTGGACGCCCTCGGCTGCCGGGTAGCGGTGCACTACCGCAGCTCGGCCGAGGCGGCCCACGCGGTCGCCGCCAAGCTCACCCACGACCACACCGTGGTCGGCGGTGACATGGGTTCCTGGAGCGAGGCGCAGGCGCTGAACGCGCATGTCGAGCGGGAGCTGGGGCCGATCGACGTGGTCGTCAACAACGGCGCGGTCCGCAAGGACCAGGTGATGGCGATGCAGTCGCCGGCGGACTGGGAGGAGGTGATCCGCACCAACCTCCTCGGCACGTTCCACACCACCCGGGTGGCGCTGCCGGGGATGCTGCGGCGTCGCTGGGGGCGCGTGGTGAACATCGTCTCGCCCTCCGGGATCATCGCGACGGCGGGGCAGACCGCCTACTCGGCCTCCAAGGCGGGAGTGATCGGCATGACGCGCACGCTGGCCGCGGAGTGCGGCCGGCGCGGTGTCACCGTCAACGCCCTCTCCCCCGGATTCATGATCACCGGGATGACCCGGGAACTGCCGGAGCGCATCATGGACGACATGGCCGGCAAGGCCCCGGTGCCACGGTTCGTCACGGTCGAGGAGGTCGCACGGGCGATGTCCCTCTTCCTCGACCAGGACTGCATGACGGGCCAGGTCCTCAGCATCGACAGCGGGGTCTCGGTGACCTGAACCCGCGCGTGTGCGGCCCGGGGCAGCACACGAAGTCAGGGCCGGTGCCCGCCGCTTGGCGGTGGGCACCGGCCCTGACGCTGTGCCGGGCGGCCGTGCGGAGCACGCGGGGAGGGCCGGGGGTCACGGAGAACAGGGGAACGAGCGGGAACGAGCCGAACGAGCGGCAGAACGCGGGATCAGGCGACGTACCGCTGCCGGTGCGCTTGCGGCGTCTCCGGCGGCGCCGTCGCCCCACCACCGCCCAGCGCCGCGTGCGGCGGGCTCGGGGGCACGGCGCGCGGTGGCTCGAAGACGCCCATCAGCCGCGGGTCCAGGGCGGAGGCGACACGCTGGGCCGGCGCGCGCCGGGGCTGGCGCGACCGCAGCAACTCCAGGTAGGCGGCCTCGCTCTCCGGTCCCGGGTCGATCCCCAGTTCCTCGGCGAGGACCTCACGCAGCCGCTGGTAGGTGCGCAGCGCCTCGGCCCGGTTCCCGGCCAGCCGGTGGGCGGTCATCTGGCAGCGGTAGGCGCTCTCCCGGAACGGGGCCCGGCGTACCGCCTCCTCGGCGTAGCGCAGGGCGTGGTGCTCGTCGCGGAGGGCGGAGGAGGAGAGGCTGGCGGTCTCCAGCGCGGACAGGTGCAGCTCGTCCAGGTACTCGCGCACCGAGCGGACCCAGTCCCCCTCGTGGGCGGAGAGGAAGGACCCCCGCAGCAGGGAGACCGCGGAGGTGGCCAGGCGCTGCGCGGTGGCGTGCGCGCCCTCCGCGTAGGCGGAGGCCGCGCGCACGGCGGCGCTCTCCGCGACCTCGACGTCGACGGAGGTGGCCTCGGGGAGGTAGAGCTGGTACCGCCCGCCCTGGGCCACCAGCGGGCTGCCGTCCGGACCGCGCCCGACCGGGGTGAGGAAGGTGCGGACCCGGCTGACCACCGAGCGCAGCGCCGAGGCCCAGGTGTCGGGGAGGCCGTCCGGCCAGATGGTGTCGGCGAGCTGGTGACGGCTGGTACCGCTGCCGCGCTCCAGAGTCAGCCGGGCGAACGCGATCTGTGTCTGGGCGCTGGACAGGGGCCGGGGAGGCGCCCCGTCGCCCTCTATGGACACGGGACCGGCGAGTCTGATGAGCACGGAGCACCCTCCTGGGTTCATGGCCAGACGCCGGGCGGTAACCCGCCGGCAAAGGTGACGGACACATCGGGGGCGTGCGTGGCGGCGCGGCGGTCACGATTCGTGGTCATCCGTGCGCGGTCCCCCGTCAGGATCCGCATACTTGCCTACTCTCTGCAAAGTGTCAACCAATACAACTGTGCGTGCGCACATGCCTTGCAAATTAACGTTCTGTCAGGCGCCGTGGCCCGTGCGGGACATTTGATGTACGCCTTGCCGCCGTGTTGCGCCCCACTTGCGCCCCCTCCATTTAATTACCTCCCAGAACAGCGGGAACCGCACAGAGCGGTAATTGCAACCGCCATTAGAGGGGACGTATGTGATGGCTACGAAGGGATGGGACCGCCTCGCGCCCAAGCTGGCGGCCACCGCGGACCGCGTACGGTCCCTGGAGTGGGCGCCGGACCGCCGCAACAGCTTCGTGCCCTACACCGTGGAACGCGACTCGGCCTACGCGGACCTGGACGGCGAGCGGCTGCTGCTCATGTCGGGCTACAGCTACCTCGGGCTGGCGGGCGACGAACGCGTGGTCGCGGCGGCGCAGTCGGCGGCCGCCCACTACGGCACCGGGAACCACGGCGTCCGGGCGCTGGCGGGCTCCATCCCGCTCCACGAGGAGCTGGAGTCGGAGGTCGCCTCGATCGCGGAACGGGAGGCGGCGATCGTCTTCGGCTCGGGTTACGCGGCCAACGTCGGGACCATCGGCGCACTGGTCGGCCCCGGTGACACCGTGCTCGTCGACAAGTACGCGCACGCCTCGATCGTCGACGGCTGCCGGCTCAGCGGCGCGACCGTCGTCCGCTTCCGGCACAACGACGCCGAGCACCTGGACCGCAGGCTGGCCGCCGCCACGGGCGACGGCGTGCGGCTGGTGATCGTGGACAGCGTCTACTCCATGGACGGCGACGTGGCCCCGCTGCCGCGGCTGCGGGAGATCTGCGACGCCCACGACGCGCTGCTGATGGTGGACGAGGCGCACGCCCTCGGCGTCATCGGCGCCACCGGCCGCGGCATCGAGGAACACTTCGAAGGGCGGGTCCGGGTCGACGTCAAGCTCGGCACGCTTTCCAAGGCAGTGCCGTCGATGGGCGGCTGGGTCGCGGGGACGAGGGAGCTCATCACTCACCTGCGGTACGCGGCCCGCCCATTTCTCTTCTCCGCCGCGCTGGCGCCCGCGCAGTGCGGGGCCGCGCTGGAATCGCTGCGAATTCTGCGGCGCGAACCGGAACGTGTCGCCCACATCCAGCGGGAGTCCGCCCGTTTCGCCGCGTTGGTGCGGGCGGGCGGAATAGGGACGGGGGACAGCGAGACCGCCGTGGTTCCGCTGATCGCCGGAAGTGACGAAGCGGCCTACGACCTGGCGACGACCGCCCGCCGGCTGGGTGTCATCGGACTGCCGGTCGTCACCCCCGCGGTCCCCCGTGACCTGGCACGACTGCGCATCGCCATCACGGCGCGCCACACCGCCGCCGACATCGACTTCGCCGCGACCGCGTTCCTGAAGGCCGCCGAGGAGTGCGGCATCACCACCGGGGAGCGGGCCCGCACCGCCGACGCCGTCCGCTGATCCGGAACGGCCCGCCAGGCGCCCGTTTCACGCCCGCGGCCCGGCCACCCCGGCCGCCGCCCGCGACAG
>NZ_BHZI01000085.1 GCF_004305975.1 Streptomyces otsuchiensis | reverse complement strand
GCCGCCACCCCGCGCCCCGCCACCGGCGACGAAGGTGGTGGTCACGGAGGAGTCGACGGCGACCGTGGCGCCGCGGGCCTGGTGACGGTCAGGTGAGTGGTGGGCCTGAGAGTGATGCGGGTGTCGGCGTCGAGTTCGAGGCGGGTGAGGCCGCCCCGGTGTTCGGCGAAGGTCACGCGGCTGGTGTCGCCGCCCAGGGTGAGGTAGTCCCCGATACGGATGTGGTCAGCGGGCAGGCGGAGCGCGCGGGCGCGGAGGTGGGTCACGGCCGGCCCGCCACCGACTTCACGGCCGGGTGCTCACGCAGGGCCGCGTTGAGGACGGCGACCTCGTCGCGGGTGAGGTTGCCGAGGTGGACCAGGTATCCGGGGCGGCGGCAGCCGTCGCACGGGTCGAGGACGTCGATGTCGTCCAGACGGACCCCGAGGTCCTTGATGTGGTTGAACAACTCCTGTGCGGCGTCCTCCAGTTCTTCCCGGTCGGAGTTGGCAAAGCTGATCTCTTCGAACATCGCTGTCCCTTGGCTGAGGCGGCTCGGGCGGGGTTCAGGGGCTGTGTTGCAGAAGGCGGCTGGTGGCCGGGCGGCGGATGGGCCGGGCGGAGACCGAGTAGAGAACCTCGACCTCGGTGTCCGCCCCGGCGTCGTTCTCGACGGGGCCGAGGCCGCAGATCCGATCCGGGCCACGGGCGTTGACGGAGACCGGGTGCCCGGCCAGCAGCGCAGCGAGCTGCACCCGCCGGTACGCCGAGTCCTCCGCCCACTCCCGGAAGACCTCCGCCGCGCCGCACTCCGGCCCCAGCGCCGCGGCCATCCGCAGCCCCTCCGCCCTCATCCACGCGAGAACGCCCGACGCACCAGGCGTCCACCGCCCGCCCAGGTGCCACTCACCCCCGGCATCCGGTGACCGCGCCACCGACTCACCCCAGTACCCGGCCACCCGCAACGCGCCACTCACGCGCCCTCACCCCGCGGCACGACCCGGTACGGGCGGGACCACAGCTCCCGGTACCGCACGTGCGAGGGGTGGTCCTCCAGGTGGAACACCACCCACATCATGGCCGCGTCGCCGGTCGGGGCCTGCGGTCCCATCTGCGCGCAGGAGACGCATTGGGCGCGATGGATGAGTTCCCCGTGATCCGGTTCCATCGTGAACCGCCGGAATCGGTAGCTCTGATTCATCGCCGGTTCAGACCTTTCAGATGACGATCGATAGCGCGAGCCAACTCGGCTTTTCTGGCCAGCAGTTCACGCAACGTGGGAACCACGTCGTTCAGATCCACCAACGGCGTTTCTTTCGGGGCCTGTTCGACGGCCCGGATGCTGATGGCAGGAGTCACGACACCCTCCCCTGGCGGACGACGAGCCGGCCTCGCCGCGCGGCGCCGCAACAACGCCAACCGCGCTCGTCCACGAACCGGGCGAGGGATCGCCCTCCTCGACCCGGGCGAACTCATGGACCACCCTCCGCCCGTAGGCCCGCAGCGTCCTGACGACAGGCTTTGGCGATTTTCAGAGCCACTTCGGGCAACATCACGCCGACTTCGACCAGGCGAACCGGCCCGTTGCGCGGGCAGTCCCACACCCGGGAATCGGCGACGACCGGCAGGACCACACCGAGACCCCGCAGCGCCTCACGCAGCTCCTCGGCGGCCGACTCCGCGCAGGTCCCACGCCCGGCAACTATCACGGTCTTCTCCTATCGCTGTGCGATCAGTGACGTACATCGACGAAGAGAAGTCGCCGAATGTGTTGGACTGCTCACACCTTGCACCCGCCGAAAGTAGGCTGGAAGCCATCTCGGCTCTACATATGACGAGTCAATCGGGAGGGAATTCGCATGTCACAACGAGCGCCCTATGCGGAGGAGTTGCGGGCCCGCCGGGAGGCGGCCGGACTCACCCAGAAGCAACTGGCGGAGAAGATGCTGGTTCATCCGTCACTCGTGGCGCACTGGGAGGCCGGACGCCGCAAGCCGTCCTACGACGACGCCAAGCGCCTGGACCGCGTCCTCAACACCGGCGGCACCTTCGAGCGGTTCCTTCGGGACAACCCGTTCGCGCAGCACTTCGACCGCGCGGCACAGGCCGAACAGGCCGCGATCCGCATCGAGGAGTACGCACCGGTCCTGGTCCCGGGGCTGCTGCAGACCGAGGCTTACGCGCGCGCCGTGCTCGGCATCGCGCGGATGCACTGGCCGACGGGGGCGCTCGACGAGCGGGTTGTCAACCGCGTCAAGCGGGCAGAGATCCTGAAGGGCGACCTGCCGGAGGCAGGCTTCATCCTCTCCGAAGCCGTCCTGCGTCTGCCTGTCGGCGGACCCGAAGTAATGGCTGAGCAGATCGCGCACATCATCGCGCTTGTCCGCGCCGAGCGGGTGCGAGTGCAGGTGGTGCCGTTCTCGCAGGGAGTACACGCCTCCATGGCATCGATGCTCTGCCTCATGAAGTTCGCCGATGGCCCGGACATGGCGTACGTCGAGGGGCTGTACACCGGCAATGTGATGGACGCCGATTGTCCGGACGATGTCCAGCGATGCCGGGACGCGTACGATTCAGCGAGGGCTGCCGCACTGCACCCGGAGGCGTCACTCCAACTGCTCGAAACCGTCATGGAGGAGTACAGAAGCTATGCCCGCAACCTTCAGCCGCAGCAGCGTGTCATGGCGCAAGTCGAGCTACAGCGGCCCCGATAACGGTTCGTGCGTAGAGGTCGCGGACGGCGTCCCGGGGGTGCTCCCGGTCCGCGACTCCAAGACCCCGAACGGCCCGGCCCTCGCCTTCCCGGCCGCCGACTGGTCGTCCTTCGTCACCGCCCTCAAGCACGGACACCTGACGAACTGAGCGCCACCGCAGCCGGGGCTCCGCCGAACCACCACCGAGCGGAGCCCCGGCGCGGGCGACACGTCGCAAATTGAGCATCCCGACAGCTACTCCACACACGCGAGGAGCCAAGGCCATGCCCACACCCACCCACCCCACCTGGCGCAAGTCCACCCACAGCGGCGGCGACAACGGGTCTTGCCTCGAAGTCGCAGATGGCTCCAGCGCCAGACCAGTTCTCCGCGATTCCAAGGCCCCGAACGGCCCAACCCTCGCCTTCCCAGCCGCCGACTGGTCGTCCTTCGTCACCGCCCTCAAGCGGGACACCCTGACACGCCGAGCATCAGCCCACACCAGCGAGGCCCGAAATGCCGGAGTTTGGCAAAGTAAGTAAAATCCACACCCGCCGCGCCTAACGCCGCAGCTCGCGACCTGTCTTCCCCGCGCACGCGGGGGTGTTCCCGCGTCGACCGACTCACGGTCAGCCCCGATGATGTCTTCCCCGCGCACGCGGGGGTGTTCCCGCCTCAACGTCCTGGCCGTTCTCGTCCGTCGGGTCTTCCCCTCGCACGCGGGGGTGTTCCCGGGGGACGTCCTACTGACGTCAGTAGGACGTCGTCTTCCCCGCGCACTCAGGGGCGTTCCCGCCAGAAACTACGCCCCCGCGTGCCTGGCCGAGTCTTCGCCGCGTGCGCCGTGCTTCTCCCCCGCTTGCAGCAAGCCGTCCGCGACGAGTGCTCCGTGCCACCTACGATTGTAGTAGGTGGCCGCGAACCTACCTCCGTAGCAGGCAAAGGGAGTTCTCGGGCTCGCATCCCCCCAGGCGAGGTGCCCCCTCGTCTTCTCGCCGCACGCGTTCGGTTCACTCCAGGGCGCGGCGCTCGTTTTCGCCTCCCCCGATTGAGGGTCCGCTGTCACACACCGCGTCACCTGGTCAGCCCAATCGGCGCTCCGACACTGCCCGCAATGCCGGTGAGGTCCCGTAGCCTGCCCAGGGCCAGACGCCAGCCCGCTTTCTCCCCGCGCAGGCGGGTGTACTTCGCCGTGGGTTGCCCTACGGTTGCCCGCGTATGGACCCATACGCGGTTTGCATCTTCCCCGCGCATGCGGGGGTGTTCCCACGCGGACGTCGCCCGACATCGCGCCGAGCGCATCTCCCGCGCACACTCGGTCCTCCATCGGCGATAACGCCGGCTTGGAGTCTTCCAATCCTGAGCCACCAGCACCGACTGGGTTTCTACGGCACCAAGTTTGCCGAACCAGCAATGCGACTGTCGGTCGGTTGTCCGCACTGAACGCACCAGTTCGATCCCGGCGGGTCGAAGCCGGGTGTCAACACGAAGGGGTTGAGGTGATGTGATGGAGGACGAAAGCGTGACTACAGAGGTGGAGGCGGATCCTGACCAGCTCCGCGAGCGAATGGTTCGGGGGTTCATCGACCGCGGGGAGATCGTGTCCCCCGCAGTGGAGAGGGCATTCCGGCGGGTGCCCCGGCACCGCTTCGCCCCGGAGGTACCCGCGGCGGAGGTGTACACGGCACCTGAAGCCATCCTCACCAAACGCACGGCTGACGGTCGGCCGGTCAGCTCGGTGTCGGCGTCGTGGCTGCACGCACGGATGCTGGAAGCCGCGCGGCTGGAGCCGGGCATGCGGGTACTGGAGATCGGCTCGGGAGGGTGCAACGCGGCGCTGCTTGCCGAAATGGTCGGAGACGAAGGAACCGTCTGCAGCGTCGACATCGATCCGGACATCACCGAGCGAGCACGCCTGCTCCTGGATGAGACGGGGTATACGCGGGTAAAGCTGCACACAGCTGACGCTGCGCTGCCACTCGCCGGGACACCGCCCGACGGGTGGGATCGCATCATCGTCACCACGGGCTCAGCCGATCTCCCGGACGCCTGGTTCAGTCAACTGGCCAGCGAAGGAAGGCTGATCGCACCGATCCGATTCCGTGGCCTGTCCCGCACTCTGGCCTTCGCGTGGGAGGAGCAGCATCTGCTGAGCGACACGACCGTCGTATCAGGTTTCCTGGCAATACAGGGACGTAGCGCGCACGCCCCGCACGTGGTGAAACTGGCTGATTCGGATGTCCGTTTGGTGGTGGACGAGCAACAGAAGGTTGACGACGAGGCGATGCGCACAGCGTTCTCAAGCCGTCGGCACCAGCTGTGGACCGGCGTTCAGCTGAGCGGTTCAGAGGGGCTGCTGCCGCGTCTGGACCTCTGGCTGGCGGGTGCGGTGGCCCCCTACGGACGTTTGCGTGCCACACAGAAGGCTGTACAACGTGGTCTCGTCGGGTGGGTGTTGGGCACCGGTGCGGGCGCCGTGTGGAACGAGGATTCCCTCGCCTATGTGACGCTGCGCAATGCGCCCGAGGCACCCGGCCGCTTCGAACTGGGCGTAGCGAGCCATGGCCGAGGCCAGGGCCGACTCGCCACCGTGCTGGCCGACGCGGTGGTGCGCTGGGGCGATAAGGCGCGGCAATCCGGTGAGCCGAGCGTGCGCGCCTATCGGCGCGGAGGGCCGGATCAGCCCGGCGGAGTGGTGATCGAGAAGGAAGACGCTCGGCTGACGGTCACGTGAGATCCCCGGACGGCACCAACCGGGACACCGGTTCATGGCCACGTCTCCTCTCCTACGGGGACGTTCGTCGACAAGGAGGAACGGATGACGCAACCACTGGAAGCTCCGGTCAAGGAAATGGCGGACGCCTTCGACCTGGAACTGCAACAGCATCCCATCGGTGAACTGTCGGCCTGGCCTGGCGGCGGCGAAGACGGCGAGGAAGGCGACACCACAGGTGACGGCTGCGGTGAGTCGCCGCCCCAGGGGCCGACCACCGGTTGCTGAGTCAGCAGGCGGCTGTCGTGGTTCTGGTGCCAGGCACCAGAACCACCGACAGCGCGTGCCCGTGCCCGGGTCGTTGACCCTGTTGCTTCTCGGCCCTCAGAAAGGTCGGTGGTGCGATGCCCCGCAGGATCTTCACAGCTCAGCCAGTGGCGATGGCCCGGATCCCTCTTCGCCCATACAGTGCGGCAGGCGCATCGGGCCGCGGACTTCTCGCGGAGGGCGTGTACCTGGCCAGTCGCGACTTCAGCGATGCCACAAGCGCGGGCGGCGATCGCGTCCGGGCGACGTGGCGGGCGTACGACCTGCGCTCGCGGTTCCGCACGACACCGCACGGCGTCTTCGTCGGCGTGGCGGAGGCCAGGCTGAACGCTCGTACCGCCAAGTTACGACTGGGACACAGCCACCGCGCTGTCACCACTCCGAGCCCTGGCTGGTTGATGGCTGCGGCCGGTCAACTGCTGCTCGAAGAGCCCGCACTGCTCTCCTCGCTGACTCTCAGCACCACGAACCTGGTCACCCGGCGTAACGGGCGACTGGAAGCGGAACACCCCGCGCCGACAGGGGCCGAACTCGGAAGCGTGAAGGAAACCGAGGTGTCCCGCTGGTTGATGCGCACCTGTGCCGAAGCAGTTCCGGCGGCAGGCGTGCTCAGCAGCCTCGCGGATCGTTATCCGGCGGCAGACGAGGAGGACATCCGCCGGGCCGTCCGGGACATGGTCCGGGCCGGCCTGCTCCTGTGTGACCTGCTTCCCGACGACCTGCGCGACGACCCGCTACAGCACCTTCTCCACCGCCTGCCCGGACACAGTCGAACTTCCGTCGAACTTCGGCGGCTGCGGACGCTGCTCAACAGTGCCGATGGCCACCCCCCAGGCGCGGCCCAACGACGAGCGCTGCTGTCCGCCGCACGGGCCCAGGCGGACTCCGTGCACCGGACCGCCCAACCCCTCGTGGTGGACTGCCTCGCGGACTCACAGCTGGCACTGCCGCCGGCAGTCGGCCAGAACGCTGCCCTGGCCGCCTCCGTGCTCTGGCACATCAGCCACCGTAAACCTGCACTGACTCACTATCACCGGCGATTCAGCGCAAAGTACGGACGCCACCGTCTCGTTCCCCTGCTGGAGCTTCTCGACCCAGCGGTCGGGCTGGGGCCGCCCGGGTCACACGACTCCGTCGGAACCGCGGAAGAGCTCAGCCCCACCCGCGCCGCCGCGCTGGCCACTCTTCTCTCCGATGCCTTACACGCCCGGGCAACCGAGGTCGTACTCCAGGAGAGGCACCTGGACCAGCTCGCCCACGGTTCGGCACTGCCACCGCCGCGTACAGCAGAGATCCATCTCCAGCTCCTCACAGGCACCGCGCAGGAACCGTCCGTCGCCGTATCGCCCGGCACGGGCTCCCAGAACGGCGGTGCTGCCCCGGGGCGATGGGCCCGGTGGCTTCCTTCGCTCGTGCCGCCCGAGCCTGCCGACGAGGGTAGCGGCCCGATGATCGCCGAGATCGTCTGCCGCCCTCGCAGCGGAACCCCGGGGGCCGTCACTGCCGAGACGGGCGCCCCGCCCTGGAGGATCCCGGTCGGCGTAGCGACGCGCCCCGGCGACCTGCTCCTCGAAGAGCTTGCCGTGACCACCACGGGGACCCACCTGGTGCTGTGGTCCACCCGCCACCATCGACCGGTCACTCCCGTCCTCTACAGCCGCGTAGCGCCGCGTCTGCTGCCGACCGCCGCGCACGTCCTGCACCTGTTGGGGCATGCCGGGAGTCGCCCCTGGCACCCGTGGAGCTGGGGACCGCTCGCCATGTTCCCGTTCACGCCACGCGTGCGCTACCGCCACATCGTGCTGTCACCGGCCCGCTGGCAGCTGCCCCAGGACCTGGCTGCCTCCGCTGACGACCGGCGTGCTTTCTTCGCTCAGCTCGACGCCTGGCGCAAGCGGTGCAGCCCAGCACCACCCGACACCGTTCTTGTCGCGGAGACGGACCGCTGTCTGCCCGTCAGCTTGCTCGACCAGGACGAACGTGAGCTGCTGCGCCGCAGCGTCCATCGCGGTACTCGAACGCTCCTGGGCCCCCTCGGCCCGCCCGACGCCCTCGCCGCGCTTCCCGGCCCCGAAGGACAGCGTCACCTGCTGGAACTCGTCGTCCCCCTGCGACGCAGGGGGGACCCGATCCCAGTCCCGGACAATCCTCGGCGTGCGCGACGGGCAGCGCACAGCACCCCACATATGCCCGGGGGCAGTTGGCTGTCAGCGGCACTGACCGGGCCGGCCGAGCAAGACGACGCCAGTCTGCGCGCGCTGACTCCCGTGCTGGAACAGATCGCCCGCGAACCCGGCATCGACCGCTGGTTCTGGCTCCGCTACGACAGCCCCGCTCTCGGACCCCATCTTCGCCTGCGCTTCCATGGCCAACCGCTCGTTCTCGCATCAAGGGTCCAGCCAGAACTCGCGAGAGTCACACGGCGGCTTCGCCAGCTTGGCTTGCGCAGCGCTCTTCACCTAGAACCTTACGATCCAGAGTCCGAGCGGTACGGCGGAGCACAGGCCATCAACGCGGCCGAACTCCTCTTCCGTGCCGACAGCCACTTCGCTCTGATCGCGTTGCGCCAACCAGAGGACCAGCGGCTTCTGATAGCTGCCGCCTCCGCGTTGAATATTGCCACCGCCTTGGCTCCTGACCAGCCCAGAACCGCACTCGCACCAGGCCGCCTCAGACCGGAAGAACGCCGCCGTCGCGACGCCCTCCGCCCCGCTTCCCGCCGCTTCGCCTCCGCTGCCCAGCACGAAGCACTCGCCGTAGCCGCAGAAGAGCGCCACCAAGCCCTCGTCACATATCGCGGGTTGGTTCCCGCAGAGCAACGTGCCCAGTGCGCGTCCGACATCATTCACATGAGCGCCAACCGGCTACTGGGCACAAACCCCGGCCACGAGCAGATCGCTCGGACACTCGCCGTTGATTCCCTGCTCCGCCGATGACCGACAGCCACAGCCTCAGCGCTGTGTCGGTCATCGACGTGGCGAACGGGCTCCGTGACCCCGAGGCAGTTGCCGCCGCCGTGTCGGCCCGAGCCGCACACACCCTGTGCTACGGACTCGCGGGCAGCGCGCTGCTTCACGCCTGTCTCGCTGACGCCCAGACCGCCGCAGCCCATTGGAACGCGGCATCACTCGCGCTCGGCAATGCTCCTCCCGACGGGATCCACACGGGACCCGGAGCGCTGGCGACCTCCCTGATCATCGGCACCGGTTACTTGACCGCGAGAGGCCCACATCACGAACTGGTCCCCCGGGCGACTGTCTGGCTGGCCGCCCGCGCCGTAGCGCTTGCCCATCGGCAGCTCCACTACCCGCCGGACCAGCCGACCTGGGCCGTCTATGACTCGATCAAGGGGCTCGCCGGTATAGGTCGGATCCTTCTCGCGGCCTGCATGTCCGGACACGAGGCCGAAGCCGGCGAAGGACTGTGTACCACGCTCAAGGCCCTCACCAGCCTGCTCCTGGCACCGAACGGAGTACGCCCAGGGTGGTGGCTTCCCGCAGACGCCCATCCCGACCCCACCCGGATACCGCCGTCCGGAGCGGCCACCACAGGTCTCGCTCACGGCGTCGCGGGGCCTCTGTCCCTCCTGTCCATCGCGCAGCTCGCCGGCCAGACCGTGCCAGGCCAGACCGACGCTGTCGCGGTCGCGGCACACTGGCTCCGCAAGTGGGCGAGCACCGGGCCTTCCTGGCCTCCTCACATCAGCGGTGCGGACCTCGACACGGACGCCGCTCCCGGCGCCGCCGGCGGCGTTCCGGGGCGACGAACCGCCTGGTGCTACGGCGAGCCCGGAATCGCCAGTGCCCTCACACACGCGGGACGCGCCCTCAACGACCAAGCCAGCCTTAACATGGCCAACGCCGCCTTGAACAATCTGGCCGCCGATCCAACACGCTGGGACGCCGAAGGTACCGGCCTGTGCCACGGCACCGCGGGCCTGCTGCAAGTCGGAGTCCGCTGCAGCCCCGACCTCGCGCAGACCGCAGCAAGAACACCCGGGCCGCAGGCCGGCGCCGCACCCGGCTTCCTCAACGGCACTACGGGCACCGCTCTGGCCGTCGCCGACCACGTCGGCCTCCTCAGCCACCCGCCCCTGGCCGCCTGGGACAGCATCCTGCTCCTGTCGTGAGCGCGGAGCGGGCCCGCTCCTCCATCGCAGCACGCTGGCGCCTCTCGACACATGCGAGCTGTACGCCCACGGTGACGCGCATCTGTCTGTCGTCGGTGCGCCACCACAGTCCGCGAACTGGGCTCAGCGGCCGAAGCGGCGGCGTTGGGAGGCTTTGCTCCAGCCCTGCTGGGGTGGTGTGTTCGTGGCCGGGCGCCGGTCGGGGCGGTGGATGAGCGTCAGGCCCTCGTGGTCGGTGGGCCGCCACGCGTGGTCGTGGGTGCGGAAGGTGTAGCCCTGTTCGTTGTCGGTCTGGTAGGCGAGGAGCGCCCGGCCCTGGCCCCGGTACGTGCGGACCTCCTCCCACAGCAGGTCGCGGATGCGGGCCGAGGTCGAGCCCAGGAAGACGCCCGGCGAGATCTCCAGCAGCCAGCGTGTCAGGAAGCCGCGCAGCCCGGCCGGGCAGTTGGTGAGGACGATGACGGTCACCAGATCGGCTCGTCGCTGGAGTGGTTGCGGCCGGACTCGACCTGGACGTCGCCGTCGGACTGCAACGTCACCCGGTCCTCTCCTTCGCCCGCGTCGGGGTCGTGGCGCAGCAGCCGTCCGATGTCCCCTACGCACCGTTCGAGCAGTCCGGTCGCCTGAATGCGGTCGCGGACGGCCCGCCGCGTCCGGGAGCCCATGTCGTGGTCGCCGTCGGCCGCCGCGTCGAACGCGGCGGGGATGCCGATCTCGGTCTTGTAGAGGTCGGCGATGTCGTAGACGAAGGAACGGTCGCCTCCGGAGTGCACGAACCCCAGCGCCGGTGAGCAGCCCAGGGCGGCGACCACCGCGTGGGCCACGCCGTACATGCACTGGGCCGCCGCCGTGATGCCCTGGTTGGGGGCGTCGGCGGCGAGGAAGTCGTCGCGGTTGTACTCGCGGCGCTGCCACGGGACGCCGGTGCGGGCCGACTCCCGGCGGTAGCAGTGCATCATGCGCCGGCCTTCGGCGCTCAGGAGGTCCTGGCGGCTTTTCCCCGAGGGGTCCTCGTCGGGGAAGCGCTGCCGGTACATGTCGCGGGCGACCTCCAGCCTGGTGCGCCGGTTGGCCCAGGCGGTCGCCTGGGACTCGGCCATCCCGGAGGAGCGGGAGAGGCCCCGGCCGCCCGCGTAGAAGCGCACGCCGTGTTCCCCCACCCACACCACGGCGGCCCCGCAGTCGCCGAGGACCGCCATCGCCTGATGGGTGACCTTGGTGCCCGGCCCCAGCAGCAGTGCGCCGATGGTCGCCGAGGGGATGTACGTCTCGCCGTCCACGTCCTTGGCCGTGATCGCGTTGTCGTCGCGGTTGACGACGCAGCGTTCCAGGTAGATGAAGGACAACCGGTCGCCGATCCGGCCGAGTTCGTGCGGGGAGGAGGCGCCGCGTTTGCTGACGGTCGTCATCGCCTGCCCCCGGGCACCACGGCTTGCACGGGCGCGACGGGAGCGACGGGAGCCAGCGTGAGCAGGCCGCAGCCGTACGCCTTCGCCTTGCCGATGCCCTGGGTCATGGCGGTCCGCAGCTTCGCCACGTCGGTGATCCGCAGCCGGCCGTCGAACGTCACCTGGGTGAACCGGACATCGTTGCCGACCGCCGCGCCGGGTTCGCGACGGAAGCGGGAAGGGCTGTGGTCGCGGACGACGAGTTCGTGTTCGTCGCCGTACTCCAGCAGCCGGCGTTCCTTCGGCTTCTCCACCACCTCGAAGCCCCCGCGGTCCTGCTGCTTGAGCAGCCATGCCTTCTGGTGGGCAGGGGTGCGGTGCGCGGTGCGTTTGGTGGGCGTCCCCACGGGGTCCTTTTCGCGCCTGGTGTGACGGACCGGGTTGGCGGTCAGCCGGAACGCCCAGATGTCGCCGGGGGCGAGCGCGTCGAGGAACTCGGTGTAGGCGTAGCTCTGCCATCCCGGTTCCAACGTCGGCCAGCCGGCCTGCTCCACGAGGTGGGTGAAGTCCGGGCGGTCCGGGCTGACCACGAACAGGGACGCCCGCGACTGCTGGTCGTGATCCAGGCGCCACAGCACGCGCGGCCGGTCGCCGTCGCGGTGCGGCAGTTCGGGGAAGGCGGCGTTGACGGCGCCGTGCACCCGGTGCGGGGAGCTGAGCAGCCGACGCGCCCCGGACCGCGCCCCGTTGATGCGAAATCGTGTCAGATACATCGGTTCGGAGTCCCTCGACTAGGTATCGGCTACGGTCCCGGTCTCCGGCCGGGACCCCGACGGGGAGACGGGCGTCAGGTGCGGGGTGGGGTCGTGGTCGACGACTGCGGACGGCTGGGGAAGCGGCGCGTCCGCGAGCCTCGACCGGACGCCGCGCAGCGCGTAGCGGCGATGGTCGTGGCCGAAGCTCTCCGGGGTGTCCCGAATGGTGAAGTCCGGTACGTCGTCGTCCACGCACTCGATGAAGAGGTCCAGCTTCGGCAGCTCCTCCGGCGCGGGCCGGCGCCCGCCCTCGTACCCCAGCCGCCGCAGGTACCACCCCGACGCCTGCCACGGCGCGCTCCGCAGGACGTCCTCCAACGCGCCGTCGACCGGCGGGCCCAGGTCGACCGGACGCGACGGCGGGCAGGACCTGCGGCCCAGGAAGGGCAGGAAGCCTGGCGCGAGGAGAGCGCGGTACAGCTCCCCGAGCAGCGCCGCGTCGCCCTCCACGGCGGCCACGAAGACGGCGTCGGCCAGATAGAACCGCTCCGAGACCGGCATCGACTTCTCGGAGACGGCGTGGCGCGCGGTCTGGTAGTCCCGCAGCCGCTCGCCGGGCTGGTCGACCCGCACCCCGAAGCGCAGCGCCGCCAGGTCGCCGAGGGCGGCGTCACGGGGACGGCCCTCGGCGGCGGCGAGCATCCCCAGCACGCCGCTCTTGGTGGGGGCGTTCTCCGTGCCGCGCCGCGCGAACCGGGCCGACGCGCCCCAGGACTGGAGCGGTCCGGCGAGCCGGATCAGCAGCACACTCATTCGCCCGTCCCCAGGCGCTCGGCGACGGCGCTCTCCACCTGGTCGAGCAGTTCGGCGAGCGTGACCTCGGTGCCGAGCGCCGCCAGCTTCTTCGTCTCCTCGCCGACCCGCAGCACCCAGGTCCGGTCGCCCTCGGCGACTCCGTACTGCTCCTCCAGCGCGGGAACGTGCTTGGCGAGGCGGTCGCAACTCTCCGCCATGAAACCGCCGTTCTCGCCCACCCGCACCGGCTCCTCGAACGCTCCGACGAAGCTCACCGGCCTGCGGTCCCGCAGCTTCACCACGACGGCGGCCGGGAGGGTGTGGTGTCCGAAGGTGTTGACCTTGCCGGTCGGCAGCGAGGTGACGAACCCCTCCAGGAAGACGCGGGCCGCCTGCTGCGCAGGGGTGCTGGGCGACGCGGACGGCTCCAGCCCCACCCCGAGCGTGTGGTGCAGCTCGGAGAGGTCGACCGCCGCGTAGCGGTACAGCGTCGCGGAGTTGAAGTCGATGGTGCCGATCATCCCGGCGCCGGACTCCTCCTTCTTGTTGCTGTCGTCCACCGCCGTGTAGTAGTCGGACTCGATGTCGGAGGCGTGCGTGCCGAGCGCGTGAGCGACCTGGGTCGCGGCGTCCACGTTGAGGTCGGCGGAGTCGGCGACCATCCGGCCGAAGAGCGCGATGTCCACGGAGTGCCGGGTGTTGACCGCCCGCTGCGCGGCCGTCTTGTTCTCCTTGGCCTTGAGGAAGGTCTTCAGCGCTTCGACGTCTCCGTCCGGGGCGCCCGCCAGGGCCAGTTCGGCCAGGCGGTCCAGCTGACGCCGACCGAGGAACATCAGGTAGCTCGACTCGGGGGACTCCTCGGCTGCGTCCTCCTCCGCACCCGACTTCTTCCTGCGGACGGGAACCTCGATCTTCGACCCGGTGGCGGCCCGCATCATCTCGGCCGCCAGCGCCACGGCCTGTCCACGGCTCAGCGACGAATCCGCGGCCTCGATGCGGTCGGCGACGGCCTCCGCCACCTTCTTCGTCCTGGTGCCCAGTTCGGACTCGGGCAGCAGGTTCCTGAACTCGTCACGGGTGGCCCGCTTCCACGCCTGGGAGGAGACCCGGGCTCGCCGGACCCCGCCGTAGGTGGCGGTCTTCGGGGTGCCGGTGTCGTCCCGGTTGATGTTGCTGGGCGGGACGTTCTGCAGGATGTGGATGTCGAGGATCGCGCGCGTCATGTCGTATTCCGTTCTTCGGGTCGGAGTGGTCAGCTCTGTGCGGCGCCGGCGGGAGGCTCGCCGCCGTCACCACCTCGGGGCGCGGGTACAGGCGCGGCGCCGTCGCCGTCGGGCTCCTGGCGGCGGAGGTCGGCCCGGCGCAGCGGGCGGAGGAAGTCGCGCCCCCAGTCGCGCCGGACGTCCGGGCGCAGCGCGGGGTTCTGCCAGCGCGCGAGCTGGTCGGCGAGACGTCCGTAGTCGAGGGGCAGCCGTTCGGCACGCAGCAGCAGTACGAGTTCGCGCAGCCGGACGGCGAGGGAGTCCAGCGAGCTGGCCGTGCCGACGCGCACGAAGCGCTTGCGGATCGTCTCGCTGATCGCGCCCGCGTCCCCGCTGGAGGACTTGGCCTCCGCGGCGGTGCCCCCGGCCGGTTCGTCCCCCTGGGCGCCGGACGGCTTCGGCCATCCCCCGCCCGCCAGGGTTCTCACCGCGGAGCCGAAACGCGCGTTCCAGACGTCCATCTCCTCGTCCCGGACGGACTGCTGGTGCAGCGCGTAGAGGGTCAATGCGAGGTGGACGGCTTCCTGTTCGTAGGCGACCTGGCGGGGGCCACGGTAGGGCTCACCCGCTGCCTCCGCCTCGTCCTGAATCTCTGCGAGGTACTCCAGGCCGCTGATGCCCCAGGCGGTCGGAGCCTGGAGGGCGGGTCGGCCCGCGCCCCGCCGGAGCTGCGCGAGGGCGGCCACGGCCGCGGCTTCGTCCTTGAGGTACTGGCGCTGGAGGCGGGCGATGGCGGCGTCCACCGCGCGCAGCGAGAGTCCGCCCTTCCGTTCGCGCTTCGGCTTGCCGGCTTTCGCGGGCGCGGCCTGCTCGGCTGCCGTGTCCGTGGCCGTGGCCGTGTCGGCAGGCTGCGGCTGCGGCTCGGTGGTCGTGGTCACTCGGTCGCCTCCGGCGCGTCGGTCTCGTCGGTCGGATCGGTCGGATCGGTCGTTGTGGGCTGCCCGCCGGCGGTCGGGGCCAGCGGCAGGTACTTGCCGAGCGCGGCGCGGAACCACGCCTCCGCCTGGGCATCGGTGACATAGCGCTCGCCGAGGCCGGGGACGCTCACCCAGCGGCCTTCCGAGGCCGCCGGACCGGCCGAGTTCAGCAGCGACCGGGCCAGCCGCTCCGTCTCACGGCGCACGGTGAACTGCCAACGCGCCCGGGCCGCTTCGAGATCGTCGGTGCCGTCGGCGTCGTCGGCCTCGGCCAGACGCACCAGCCAGGCCCGGTAGGGCCCGTCCAGCGCGCCGTAACCGAGGTCCCGGGCACTCTCGGTCGGGCCCTCGGCCGCCGAGCCGACGGCACGGGCCAGGTTGGCGGCGAGGTTGCCGAGGGCGCGGACGCAGCTGTCGGCGTCCTTCAGCGCGTCCACCGCCACGCTTCCGTGTTCGTGGTCGTCGCGGTCCAGCAGCACCAGCGGCATGACGACGGCGTCGTCCACGATCTCGTCGATCACCGACTGCTGGGTGCCGTAGACCGCGCCGACGGTCCGCAGGCGGAGCAGCCCCTTCGCCAGCTCCAGACCGCCGTCGACGGAGAGCAGGCGCAGCCAGCGCACCACCCCGGACGGCAGCGTCTTGGGCGCCTCGTGGTCCGACGCCGCCTGGGGCGGCTCGCTCCGCGAGGGGAGGATCGCCTCCAGCCCGCGCCAGGCGGCCCGGCTCGGATCGAGCTGGCGGGGCATGTACACCAGCGGGCGCTTCTGCTTCTTCTCCTGCGCCGGGCTGCGGCGCCAGCCCGACATGGGCTCCAGCTTCCAGGGCGCCAAGAGAGCGAGCGGGTCGCCGTAACCGAGGACCACGCCCGTCACGGCGCCGCCCGTGCGGACCAGGCGGACCCGGCGCGCCTGCCAGGTGTAGAGGTCACGCAGGCCGTCCGGCTGCCGGGTGCCGTCGTCCTTGTCGCCGCCGCCGGGGCCGGTGGGTGGCCGCCGCCAGGCGGGGCGGTCGGTGTGCCGTGCGGGGTAGGGCAGTCCGAGGATCTCGGGCTCGTTCAGCGGGAGGAGGTTGAGCAGCAGCGTCTCCCGGAGGGTGTCGCCCTCGGCGTACACCGCGCCGAGCAGACCCGCCGACCCGACGCCCAGCGGGTACACCCGGCCACCCTTCACCCGCTTGTCACCCGCCATGCCGGACTTGATGCCGGAGGTGTCGTACGCGTGGGCGTGCACCAGCCAGCGCGCCGCCTCGCCGAACGTCAGCCGTGCGACGCCCGGCCGGCGCATGGAGAAGAAGGCGTCGCCGTTGGGGACGTCCGCGACCAGCCGGTTCAGCGACGCGACCTCGTCCTTGCCCGTGCGAAGACCGGCCACCTGGAGGAACGGCCGCTCCGCGTGCAACAGGTCGAAGGAGTCTCGGTGTTCGGCGAAGTAGCCGGGCACGAGGGCGAACGGTTCGGGGGCCTCCCAGAGAGCGAACCAGTCCTCCCGGGCCTGCGGGCCGTCGACCGCGTCATGGAGTACCGCGAGCAGCAGCCGCAGCAGTGCGAACTCCTGGGTCGGCAGGTCGCCCACCAGTCGGCGGATGGTGTCGGCCTGGGCGAAGGCACCGCTCAGCGATACCTCGTCCATCGTGCCGTCGGTGCGGAGCACGGGCAGCCACGGCTCGTCCGTCAGGTCGAACGACGGCGGCGCCGAGGTGGCCGTGGCCGGCGCGTTCACCTGCCACCGTCCACGGCGGCACGGAGAGTGCGGCGGGGTGGTGCGGTGGAGCGGTTCGTACGGGTCAGTTCACGGGGCATGGTCATCGTCCTCGTCATGCGGAAATGAGGGCACGTCGGCAGAGGACACCCGGAGCCCGTCGGCCTCGCTGTAGTCCAACTGAGACCCTGTCAGACGAGTCCGACAATTCTCGTCCAAAGCCAGAATTAGCTCCCCGGCCAGCCACGGACACTCCGTGACCTGCCAGCCGGGAATCTGCAGCCGTTCCAGCTCCGCGATGGTCCGGTCGATCGTCCAGGGCTTGGAGAAGGCGGCGGGCAGCGACAGCGCGCTCGCCGCGACCGCCTCGGCGGAACGGGGACCCGGCGGGAAATCGGTCGGCAGCGGCAGCCCGCCCCGTCCGTCACTCAGCCACGGCACGGTGGTGAATGTGCCATCGCTGAGTTGACGCACCACCAGCACTTCGAGGCTGTCCTCGCTGTCGCGCACCTGGGCCCGCCCCGCGGCGGTGTCGTCGGCGTCCCCGACGCCCGCGTCGATCCAGCCGAACAGCGCGCGCCCGTCCGGCTGCGCCACACCGAGCAGGAAGGAACTCGCCTTCTCCTCTGCCTCCTTGAGTTTCGCGACGTGCTCCTGATGGGCGGACGCCATCGCCTCCGCCCACGCCTCCGGACCAACGGCGGAGTCGTCGTAGGCGGCCTGGACCAGCGGACTGATCCCCTCCGGGAGGGCCACGGGCTCTCCCGCGAAGTGCGGCAGCAGCACGGCCAGCGCGCGCAGCAGGGTGTGCGCCCCGTAGACGGCGCGCGAGCCGTCTGCCGCCAGCGGTGGCGCCTGAGCCCAGTCGACGCCGGTCACCAGGCAACGGGCCGCCGTCAGCCGGGGCGGACGCGTGCGCGGATGCCGATGGAGACGGCCCATCCGCTGGAGCATCAGGTCGACCGGGGCGAGATCGGTGACCAGGAGGTCGAAGTCCACGTCCAGGGACTGCTCGACGACCTGGCTGGCCACCACGACATGGCGGTCCGGTCGCGCGCCCCTCGGACCGAACCGCTCCCGGAGGAGCGTGTCCCGCGCCGCGCGGTCAGCGGCGATGAACCGCGAGTGCGCGACGGTCACCGCGTCGTGCCCGAAGCGTGCGCGCAGGACCTCGGACGTCTCCAGGACACGGTCCACGGTGTTCCGGACCACCAGGGCGCAGCCGCCGTCCTCCAACTCGGCTTCGAGCCGGTCGGCCAGTTCTTCGAGTCCGTCGTCAAGGCGTTCAAGACGCACCTCCGTGCGCCGGTCGGACGCGGCAGCGGGAGTCGCGATCAGCGGGGCGGTGCCCGGCGAGACCGCCGTGATCAGGGGGTAGGTGTCGGCTGTGAGCGTCCCGGCGGGCAGTGACTCGGTGGGCAGTCCCTCGCCGGGCAGTGACTCGGTGGGCAGCCCCTCGCCGGGGAGCGCCGAAGCCGTTCCCGGCCCGGCGTAGGCGGCGGCTAGCGCTGCGCGACGACCGGCCGGAAGCGTCGCGGACAGCAGCACGACCGGCACCCGGTACGCCGCGAGCCACGACAGCACCCGGTCCAGATAGCGGTTCATGTAGGCGTCGTAGGCGTGCACTTCGTCGATCACCACGACCTTGCCCGCCACCGCCAGATGCCGCAGGGCGAGATGCCGGCTCTTGAGACCGGCGAACAGGACCTGATCGACCGTGCCGACCGCGAACGAAGCGAGCAACGACTTCTTACGGCCGCGCAGCCACTGGTGGGCGTGCAGCCCCGCCGGGCGGCGACGGCTGCCGCCGCGCTGGCCGCCGATCCGCTCCGACGCCTCCGGTTCGACGGCTGCGATCGTCCGGCGGCCGGACCGCAGCATCCCCGCCCACTCCTTGTTGAGCGCCGCCTTCGCGTGCGCCAGCACCACCGAACGCGGACCGTCCAACGGCAACCGCTCCAGCCACGACAACAGCCTCGGGAACATCGCGTCGCCGGTAGCGCGCGTCGGCAGCGCGATCAGACACCCACCCGCACCCGAACGCGCCGCCAGGATCTCGGCAGCGGCGAGCGCGGCCTCCGTCTTCCCCTCACCCATCGGCGCCTCGATCATCAGCAGCCCGGCAGGCGCCATCTCCCGCGCCACACGCACCGCTTCGGCCTGCACCGGACGCACCTCGGCCCCCGGAGGCAACTCGAAACGGTCGGCGAAGATCTCACCGACCCCGCCGTCCGGCTCCTCCGGCTGCCAGGGGCCAGGAAGGTCCAGCCCCTCCCAGGCCGCCGCCAGCCGCCGCGCCTCCCCGGCCGGACCACCCACCCCGCCAGGCGCCCACGACTCCGAGTCGTACGGGAACAACTCCGCCGAACTCGCCACCCAATCCGACAGGATCACGAGCGCGGTCAGCGCGACCTGCGCCGGCTGGGAGAGCCGCACAGACCGCCAGGCGGCGAAACGCTCCGTGACCCCGGCCAACTCCGCGCAGCCGTCCGCGAACTCGAACTGAACACGGCGCCACACCTGTTCGGCGTCGCCCCGGTGGTGCAGCAGACGCTGCCGCGTCTCAAGGTTCGCGAACTGCTCGTGTGTGGGCGGCGTTCCGTGATGGCCACCGGCCACGATCGCGAACTGCGCGGAGACACGCGGCGGGAACCCGTACCGCTCGGACAGCCAACGCTCAAGGATCAGTTGCCCCGCCAGACCGTGCGGCGCCAACTTCCGGTCCTCGCCGTACTCCTTCGCCGTGAGCATCCGCAACCCGTGGTCACGCATCACCGTCGCCAGGGGGTCCACCTGACAGGCGAAAGCCGGAGTCGCCTTCCCCGTGTCATGACTCGCCGCCATCCACACGGCCAGCCTCCGGCCGTCCTCCACCCCACCGGGCAGCGCCTCGGCGATCAGCTCCCGAAGGTTCCTCGGCAGCCACTCGTCCCACAACCGCCCCGCCACGGCGCCGCTGTCGGCCATGTGCCGCCACAGCGGAAGCCAGGCGTCATCACTCCGGTCATGCTTCGCCCACACCGACCGAGCAGCCGGGGACAGCCGCCCCAACGGTGTCTCCCCCGACTCGACAGATGGCCGGTGAGCGCCCGATGACACAGACACACTTCACCCCTCGTTGAGAATGCTCAGAACGTGGGGGGTGACGCACAGTGTGCACGATCAGGCTGGGCACGGGAACGAAAACCGGGCAGTTGCGGAATATCCAGATCTGACCGAGGTCGACGTGATAATGGAACGAGCACAGCACCCCGAGTGACATCCACCCGGCCGCGACGCTACGGTGAGCAGATGACGGAGAGGGCGAGGCGTCCGAAATGCCGGAGTTTTGTAAAGTAAGTAAAATCCAGCACCGGCCGACCTAAACCCCCAGCTCACCACCTCTCCTCCCCGCGCACGCGGGGGTGTTCCCGTCGTCACCTTCTGGCGGGTTCTTCGAGATCGCTCCTCCCCGCGCACGCGGGGGCGCCCCCTCGGTGGCCGGCGAATCCCGTTCGCCGTCGCCTCCTCCCCGCGTACGCGGGGGTGTTCCACGTGATGGGCGTGCCACCGAACTGACGGCGGGCTTCCCCGCGCAGGTCGGTACCCGGCGTTGCCACGCGGTTCAGCCCGTGTCTCGCAGCCACGCCGCTCGGTGCGGCGTGAAGGTGTCGGTGGGTGCGGGTGGTGTCGGGGGGCTGGGCGATGATGGGGG
>NZ_BHZI01000084.1 GCF_004305975.1 Streptomyces otsuchiensis | reverse complement strand
GGGTGGGGCCGGGGGCGGAGGTGGCTTCGCGGTGTAGCCGGCGGCCTCGACGGTGGCGATCAGGTCGTCGACGGTCGTGCCGTCGGCGTAGCTGGCCCGGGCCTTCTCCGTCGCGTAGTTGACGCTGGCGGTGACTCCTTCCATCCGGTTGAGCTTCTTCTCGATCCGGACGGCGCAGGCGGCGCAGGTCATCCCGCCGATGGCCAGCTCGACCTCGGTGGCTGTCTCGGTGCCGGTGGTCATCGTGTCTTCCTTCTCCCGCGAACCTCTTCATCATACCCCTCTGGGGTATCTCTCCTTCCGGTATACCCCTCCCAGGTATGAGACGCAAGACGGCGGCCGCCCTGCGGTCCCCCATCTTGACCTGATACCCCCAGGGGGTACCCTCGGTCCGGGTGCGAGCGGCACCGACGACCAGACGAAGAGGAGCGGGACCATGGGCATCAGAGACATCACGGAGCGGCTGCGACAGGGGCTCCCCGACGACGGGCGAGGCGCCGCGCTGCGGATCTCCGCCTTCGGGCTGGCACTGGCCGCCGTCTTCGGCGCCGCCTTCGCCGCCGGAGGCGTGCTCGACCCCATCGGCCAGGAGTCGCGGCCCGCCGGCGACCACCAGGACACCGAACAGCACACAGAAGAGCACGCCGAGCAGGACACAGAGCGGGACACCGAACAGCACACCGGCCACGGCGCGGGCTGAGCCCGGACGGACGCGCCCCGGTGGTCGCCGCCCGAGCCCGCCACTACGGTCGCGATACCGGAGGGAGCCGCCCATGCCCCAGCACGCCGACCGCTCGCGGAACCGGGCGAGCGTCCGCCACAAGCTGCGCTACGCCGCCGGGAACCCCGGCCGCGTCCCCGCCTACCTGCGCCGCACCGCGCGCGACCTCCTGCTGCGCGCCCGGCACCGCGACCACGTCGCGTACTACCGCGCCGTCATGGCGTCGGACGCCGGACGCAGCCCCGAGGCAGCCGTCGGGAGCCGCAGCCACGACCGGTGGCTGGCCCTGGGCGAGATGCAGTTCCAGTACCTGCTGCGGCACGGGCTGCGCCCGGACCACCGGATGCTCGACATCGGCTGCGGCAACCTCCGGGCCGGATGGCGGTTCATCGAGCACCTGGACCCGGGCCACTACTACGGCATCGACATCTCGCCGGACATCCTGGTGCACGCCAAACGCACCCTGGTGGACCGCGGGCTCCAGGGGAGGCTGCCGTATCTGACGATCACCGACGACCTCACCCTGGACTTCCTCCCCGACGACCACTTCGACGTCGTCCACGCGCACAGTGTCTTCTCGCACTCGCCGCCCGAGGTGATCGACGAGTGCCTCGCCCACGTGGGCCGGGTCCTGCGGCCGGAGGGCTTCTTCGACTTCACCTTCGACCGGACCGAGGGCCGCGAACACCAGGTGCTGCGTGAGGACTTCTACTACCGGACGGAGACGCTGACCGCGCTCGCCGCCTCGCACGGACTGGTGGCCACCCTCATGGTCGACTGGGAGGACCTGCCGCACGGGCAGTCGAAGATCAGAGTCACCCTGCCCGCCGCCGACCGGAGCCCGGACGCTCCCCCGGAGCGCCCGTCCGACGCCGCCGATCCGGGCCGCGACGCCCCCGCCTGACCGCTCCGTCCGCGCTCCCGCCCGTGCCCGGAGGGGCGGACCGGGCCAGATCGAAGAGATCCGCCTGCGCCGTCATCATGGTGGCGCCGCCCACCCCCGCCCGGCGCCGCGCCACCTCCCACTGGACCAGCAGCACCGCGTCCGTCCACTGCCCGGCGTGCAGGGCGCGACGCGGCAGCGCGGTCGTCCGGTGGAACGGCAGATTGCCGACCAGGACGTACGGCGCCGACGGCAGCCGGTACCGCAGGAAGTCGGACTCCACGACGGTGGTGGGCGGCCGGGCGAGGCGTCGCAGTTCCCGGGCCCGCCGGCCGTCGACCTCCACAGCGGTGAGCGGCCGGCCGGGCGCCTCCAGCGGAGGCGTCAGCGCGCCGTCGCCCGGCCCGATCTCCAGGATCGGGCCCGAGGTGCGGCCGACGAGGCGGACGATCTCGGCGACGACGGAACGGTCGCTGAGGAAGTTCTGGCCGAACTCACCGCGCGCCCTTGACTTCAACCCAACATGAAGTCGCAGCGTGGACGTAAGACAGCCACAGCGAGCACCACGACGAACGGACACCACCACGCTCGCCCTCGCACGTCTCGCGGCCCCACGGCCTCGCGGCCTCGCGGCCTCCGCCAGAACCGATCTCGCGGGTGCCAGTCCGGTTCTCGCGCCTGAGGGGTGGACGACGACGAGGGGAGGTCCGGCATGGGCGAGGCGGAACGGACGCGCCCGCTGCGCACGGCCGTGATCATCGGCAGCAACCGGGAGAGCCGGGCGGGGGACGCCATCGGCCGCTGGTTCGCCGGGGTCGCCGCCGCCCGCGGCGACCATGAGATCGACCTGCTCGACCTCGCGGAGTGGCGGTTCCCCGAGCGGTTCCCGGACCGGCCCGACGAGGCCGTCACCGCCTTCACCGAGCGGCTGGACCGCGCCGAGGGCTTCGTGATCGTCACCCCGGAGTACAACCGCGGCTACCCGTCCGCCCTGAAGGAGGCCGTCGACTACGGCTACGACGAGTGGCAGGCCAAGCCTGTGGCATTCGTCTCCTACGGATACCACTGGGCGGGCCGCTACGCTGTCGAACAGCTGCGGCCGGTCTTCACCGAACTCCACGCCGTCACCCTGCGCGACGGACTCCACCTCGACCTGCTCGCCGAGGACACCACCGGCGCGGAAGCGCTGGAGCGCCGCCGGCGCACCGCCCACACCCTGCTGGACCAGCTCGGCTGGTGGGGCCTGACCCTGCGCGAGGGACGGGCCGCCCGGCCCTACGTCGCCTGACCGCCGCCCGGGCCCGCCACCACCCGCCGGGGCGCGGCCCCCGCGGCCACCGAGACCGAGACACCCGGACCACCCGAACCGCCCGAACCGCCCGAACCGCCTGAACCGCCTGAACCAACGACGACTTCTGCTCCGCCCGCGAGGGGGACGAGGGGAACACGATGACCGACCCACACGCACCAGCCGTCGAGACGAACGGGCTGGTGAAGATCTACGGCGACAACCGCGCGGTCGACGGCGTCGACATGACCGTGCCCAAGGGCGCCGTCTACGGCGTCCTCGGCCCCAACGGCGCCGGCAAGACCACCACCGTCAAGATGCTCGCCACCCTGCTGCGTCCCGACGGCGGCACGGCCCACGTCTTCGGGCACGACGTCCGCACCGAGGCGGCGGCGGTCCGCCGCCGCGTCGCCATGACCGGCCAGTACGCCTCTCTCGACGAGGACCTGACCGGCCTGGAGAACCTCACGCTCCTCGGGCGGCTCACCGGCTACCACAAGCGTGACGCGCGGGCCCGCGGCGAGCAGCTGCTGACGGCGTTCGGCCTGGAGGAGGCCGCCGACCGTCAGGTGAAGAAGTACTCCGGCGGGATGCGCCGGCGCGCCGACATCGCGGCGAGCCTGCTCAACGTGCCCGACCTGCTCTTCCTCGACGAGCCCACCACCGGTCTCGACCCGCGCAGCCGCAACCAGGTCTGGGAGATCATCCGGACCATCGTGGCCACCGGCACCACCGTGCTGCTCACCACGCAGTACCTGGAGGAGGCGGACCAGCTCGCCAACCGGATCGCCGTCATCGACCACGGCAAGGTCATCGCCGAGGGCACCCCGGGCGAGCTGAAGTCGTCCGTCGGCGCCGGCGCCGTGCACGTCCGGCTGCGGGACACCGGCCAGCGGGAGGAGGCGCGGCGGCTGCTCGCCGCCTCGCTCGGCGCCGACGTCGAACTGGACGCGGACCCGGTCGCGCTCACCGCGCGGATCTCCACCACCGCCGACGACCGGGCCGCCGCCGAGCGGGCGTCCGCCGCGCTCGGCGAGCTGGCGCGCGCGGGAGTCGTCGTGGACGACTTCTCACTGGGCCGCCCCAGCCTGGACGAGGTCTTCCTCGCCCTCACCGGGGAGAAGCCCGCCCCCGACGCGACCGCCGGCGACGCCGGTGGCCCCGACGCGCAGGACACCACCAAGGCCACCGCCGGCGTCGCCGCCGTCACCGAAGGGACCAGGGCATGAGCACCGCCACCACCGACAACGCCACCGACGGCGCACAGCTCCGTCCGGTGGCGGACAACCTCAGCGAGCTGCTCGTCAGCCGTGAACAGCCCCCACGCCCCAGCGCGCTCTCCGCGTCGCTGACCTTCGGCTGGCGGGCGATGCTGAAGATCAAGCACGTCCCCGAGCAGCTCTTCGACGTGACGCTCTTCCCGATCATCATGACGCTGATGTTCACCTACCTGTTCGGTGGTGCCCTCGCGGGTTCACCGACCGAGTACCTGCAGTACCTGCTGCCGGGCATCATGGTGATGAGCGTGATCATGACGACCATGTACACGGGCGTCTCGGTCAACACCGACATCCAGAAGGGCGTCTTCGACCGCTTCCGGACGATGCCGGTCTGGCGGCCGTCACCGATGGTCGGCTACCTGCTCGGTGACGCCCTGCGCTACACCGTGGCGTCCGTGGTGATCCTCATCGTCGGCCTGATCATGGGCTTCCGGCCGGAGGGCGGACCGCTCGGAGTGCTGGCGGGCATCGCCCTGCTGGTCGCGTTCTCGTTCTCGTTCTCGTGGATCTGGACCATGTTCGGGCTGCTGCTGCGCTCGGACAAGTCCGTCATGGGCGTCTCGATGATGGTGCTCTTCCCGATGACCTTCCTCAGCAACATCCTGGTGCAGCCGGACACCATGCCGGGCTGGCTCCAGGGCTTCGTGGAGGTCAACCCGGTGGCGCACCTGGTCGCCGCCGTGCGGGACCTGATGGCGGGGCACGTCAACGCCGCCGAGCTGACCTGGACCGTGGTCGCCGGCGCGGTCCTGATGCTGGTCTTCGGCTCGCTGACGATGCGCATCTACAACCGCAAGTGAGCGCCGGTGGGCGGCCGTCGGAACGGCCGCCCACCACCCGGCGCCCGCACGCGCGCGGGCGCGGCCGTCACAGTCGCCAGGACGTCGGGTCCTCGGGCCGGTAGCTGCACCGCGCACCGGTGGAGACGCTCGCCCGCAGATGCCGGGCCAGTTCGGGATGGCGCGCGTCCAGCTTCCGCAGCGTGTCGCGGATGCGGGCGGTGACGGTCTTGCGGGCGCGTTCGGCGTCGTCACCCAGCCTGCGGCTCCGCCCCGCGAGCCCGGCCGCGGCCCGCAGCTCGTCGAGCAACGCCTGCCGCTCCCGGTCGTGTTCGGCGGCGCGTTCGTCCTGCCCGAGCCGGGTCGCGCGGTCGATCTCCTCGTCCAGCGTCTCCAGCCGCCGCTTGTAGGCGGCCCGGGCCCGCTCGTCCAGCACCTCGTCCCCGCCCAGCCCGTGCGCGACGGCCACCTCCTCGCCGCCCTCCGGCGCCAGCAGCCGCGCGGCGGGAACGTCCGAGCCCGGGCTGCCGAGCAGCAGCCGCAGATCGCGCAGCCCCTTGGCGTCGGGCAGATGGACCGTGCGGCCCGCGTAGGTCAGCTGCCACACCGCGCCGTCCCGGCGGAACTCCCTCGCGGCGGGCGCCACTTCGCCGGCCACCGCAGCGATGGCGCCGCCACCGTCGCCGTCCGTCCCGGCCCCGGCCTCCGGGGGCAGCAGCCGCGCGACCGCGTCCGACATGCCCAGCCGGGCCGCCTCCGCCAGCGCCTCACTCCGCAGCCGCGCCGCCCGCACCGCGTCGCTCCCGGTGCCGCCCGGCACCTCCGCCGCGTCCGCACCCCTGACGACCGACGCGTCCGCGCCCCGGCCGTCCCGGGCCGCCAGCACCGCCGACAGCCGCGACCGCGCGAGGAGCGCCCACGGCCGCACCCCCATCCGGTCCGCCGTCGCGATCGCCCCCGAGAACGCCGCCTCCGCCGCGTCCCAGCGCCGGTCGGCCGCCTCCACGACGCCCAGCCAGTACGGCACCGGCCCGCTGATGTCGCAGCCGAAGAAGGAGACCAGCCACTGGTCCTGGTGCGGTGCGAGCTGCCGACGGACCCGCTCGCACAGCTCCGGGTCGCCCGCGGCGGCGGCCGCCTGTGCCTGGAACCTCAGCCAGAGCGGGTGGATCGCCCGGGGATAGTCCTCCGCACGGGCCTCGGCCGACGCGTAGTGCACCAACCCGGCGACCGTGTCGCCCCGTTCCAGCGCGGCGATGCCCAACAGGACCTCGGGATAGGGGTGTCGCACCGCCCGCAGCCGGTCCGCGACCTCCGGGGCACCGGCGTCCTCGCCCTTCAACAGCCGTATCGCCCACTGGTGGTGATCGACCAGGAAGGTGAAGTAGCTGCCCTCGGCCTTCACCGTCATCCGCGCCAGATGCGCCTCGGCCTCCTCGAACCGTCCACGCGTGGCGCAGATCACCGCACTGTCCATGGCCGCTGCGACGGTGATCTGCGGCGGCACCCCGGGGCCGTCGACCGCCGCCAGGAACGACCGGTACCGCTCGTCGTAGGCCGGGTCGCCCTGTTCCAGCTTGCAGACCCAGCGCAGCGAGGAGACGACGTACCGCATCATCTCCTCGTCTCTGCGGGCGAGCACCGTGAGGAGTTCCTCCACGATGCGCTCGCGCTCGGCCGCGGTGCCCAGGCCCCAGATGGCATCGTGCCGGGCCCAGAGCACGAACATCAGCGCCTCGTCGTCCCCGACGGTGCGGGCCAGCGTCTCCGTCCTGACCGTCAGCTCCTCGGCGATGCGCGCCATCTCAGCGGCGTCCGGCGCGCCCTCGCCTCCGCCACCGAGCGCCAGCGCCCGGTGCGCCTCGGTCAGCACCTCGCCCCGCAGCTCGGACATGCCCGAACCGAGGCCCGGATTGCCGTAGAGCGCCAGCGCCACCCGGGCCAGCAGGGCCGGATCGCCCACCAGACGGGTGCGCTCCACCACCTCCCGGTAGAGCTCCGCCGCCTCCTCCAGATGGTTGCCCTGGCTCAGGTGGGAGACCAGCTCCAGCGCGACCGTCACCACCCGGGAGGGAGCGATCCGGTCCGGGCCGGCGCGCCAGGCGACCTCGTGGGCCCGCCGGGTGTGGCGCAGCGCCTCGTCGAAAGCGAACCGGCCGTGGGCGTCGTCCGCCGCGGCGCTCAGCAGGTCGGCGGCCTCGTCGGCCGGTATCTCCGCTCCGGCCAGATAGGCGTGCCGCGCCAGTTCGGCCGGTGGCAGCTGCGGCTTCCCCGCGCCGCCCCGCCTGCGGCGGCCCGCCCGCACGGCGGCGGCGTGCCGCTCCCGGGCGCCGGTCTCGCTCAGGCTGTCGTAGAGGGTCTCCCGGAAGAGGTCGTGCGCGAAGCAGAACCGGCCGCCGCCCTCGGCGGTGACCAGCCGCCCGTTGACGGCCTGCGCCAGCAGCGCGTCGACCTGGGCGGCCGGCGCCGCCACCGACTCGGCGAGGACCTGCCGGGAGAACTCGCGGCCGAGCACCGCGGCGGAGACCAGCAACTCCCTCACCGGCGGCGGCAGCAGCGACAGCCGGCGGCGCAACGCCTCACTGACGCCCGGGGTGATCGCCAGCGCCGTGCCGCCGCTCGCCCACAGCCGGGCCGCCTGCTCGACGAAGAACGGGTTGCCGCCGGTGCGTTCGTGCACCTGGGCGGTCAGCGCCTCGCCCGGCTCGCGGCCCGCGGTGCGGGCCAGCAGGGTGGCCACCTCCTCGCGGCCGAGGCCGGTGAGCGTGATGGTGGTGGCCTTGGACTGGAGCGGGCCCAGCACGGCGCCGCGGCTCCGGGCGCTGTCGGGTGGGCCCTGCGCGGGGCGGACGGCGGCGGACGGGGCCTCGACGGACGGTTCGGCGACGGGCGACGCTTCCAAGGGCCACGCTTCGAAGGGCGACGCTTCGAAGGGCGACGCTTTGAGGGCAGTCGCGGTGAGGGGCGGTTCGGCGACCGGCGTCGCGCCGAACTCCACCTCGACGTCACGGTAGGTTCCGATGATCAGCAGCCGCTCGAACCAGGTGTGCTGGACGGCGAACTCCAGCAGCCGCAGCGACGCGGAGTCCGCCCAGTGCAGGTCCTCCAGGACGACCACGACCGGGCGTCGCTGCGCGGCGGTGACCAGTGCCGTCGTCACGGCGTCGTAGATCTCGAAGGTCCGCCCGTCGGGCCCGCCGGTGCCCGCCTCGCCGAGGAGTCCGGCGAGGCCGCCGTCGGGCGGCGCGGCCACGGCGTACTGCTCGGGCGGAAGCGCGCGCCGCATCCCCCGGATCACCTGGACCCACGGCCAGTAGCCCGGGGCGTGCGCGGAGTCCCAGCAGCTTCCGCCGAGCACCAGCGCGCCCGCCCGGCGGGCCTCGCGCACCGCCTCGGTGACCAGCGTGGTCTTGCCGATACCGGCCTCACCGGTGACCAGGACCAGGCCACCGTGGCTCGACAACGCGCGGCTGACCTCGGCGTTCAGCACCGAGGCCGGGTGTTCCCTTCCGAGCAGCGAGCCGGCCGATGTCGTCACCCGACCATTAGACGTCATCGGTCTGACAGTCTCCACGGGGTTCGCTTCCGGCCCCCGCGCCCCGCTCGGCCGCTTCCGGGTGTCCGGCCGGCTCACGCCTCGCGGTAGAGCGCGACCAGCACGCCGTGCACGGCCTCCTCCTCCCCGGCCTCCTCCGTCTCCTGGACCAGCCGCTCCAGGGCGGAACGCAGCCCGGCCGCCTGGGCGTCGGTCAGCCGCAGATGGCGCAGGGCGAGGAGCGGCTCCTCCGGTGAGCGCGTCAGTTCCTCGGCGACCGCGCCGAGCATGGCCCCCGAGGGACCGGGGCGGTGCTCGGCGACGACGAGGTGGCGGGCGGTGCGCCCGTAGTGGTGCTCGGTGCCGCCACGCACCCGCCGGGTCGCGGTGACGGTGACCAGGCCCGCGTCACGCAACACCCCGAGGTGGTGGGAGATGTTGCCCTTGCCGGTCTCCAGCGCGCCGGCCAGGGCGCTGATGGTGGCGGGGGCGCGGCCCAGGTGGAAGAGGAGCCGCTGGCGCAGGGGGTGGGCGAGTGCCTTGAACTGGGCGGGGGCGTCGATCTCCAGCACGTCCGCCTGTTCCGGTGCGGGGGCCTGCTCCGGCGCGGGGTCCTCGGGCGGGCGTGGCGGTGGCGGGGCCGGTGGCTCCGGGGCGCCGGGTGGCTCCGACGGTCGTGGCGGTCGCGGTCTCTCGGGCGGTGGCGGTGTGGGGGCCATGGACAAAGCGTCCAGTTTCATTGACGCTTTCGCAAGGGGCGTGCTGTACTCCACTCGCCGTCACACCCCGCCCTGCCGCCCACCGCCTGGGGAGAATCCCATGTCAGCCACGCTCCAGCCAGGTGAGATATCCCGGATCGTCGAGCAGACCGCAGCCCGGGTCCTGGAGCACTACGTGTTCCCCGCGACGGCCGCCCGGCTCGCCGCGCTGCTGCGCGAGCGGCTGTCCGCGGGCGCCTACCACCAGGCAGGGGAGCCCCGCATCCTTGCCGAACTGGTTACCGCCGACCTCCGCTCCGTCAACGGCGACCTCCACCTGCGGCTGCGCCACCTGCCCGAGCCGGCGTCGGACGAGGAGGGCGCGGCGGTCCGCGACGAGATGGAGCGCGCCGCCGACCTCACCATGGGCGGGATACCGCGCGTCGAGCGGCTGACCGGCGGCGTCGCGCTGCTGGAACTCGGCCGCTTCCTGCTGCCCGTGCGGGACGCGGGCGACGCGGTCACCGCCGCGTTCACCCTGGTGGCACGCAGCGAGGCGCTGCTGATCGACCTGCGCGGGTGCCGGGGCGGCGACCCCCGGACGGTCTCGCTGCTGTGCAGCTACCTCCTCGACGAGCACACCCAGCTCAACACGATGCGCTACCGCGACGAAAGCCGGACGACGCAGTCCTGGACCCTGCCCTACGTCCCCGGCACCCGCTACGGAACGGCGCGTCCGCTGTTCCTCGTCACCGGCCCGAAGACCTTCTCCGGCGCCGAGGAACTCGCCTACAACATGCAGCAGTTGAAGCGGGGAAAAGTCGTCGGGCAGGCGACCGGCGGCGGCGCGCACCCGCAGATCGGATTCACCCTCCACCCGCACCTGGAGGCCACCGTCCCCAACGCCCGCGCGGTGAACCCGGTCTCGGGCACCAACTGGGAGGGCACCGGCGTGGTGCCCGACGTCCGGGTACCGGCCGACGACGCGCTGACGGCGGCGCACCGCCTGGCGCTGGAGGCGATCACCCGGGGCGGGCGGGAAGCCCCCTCGGTCGCCGAGGCCCGGGAGGAACTGCGACGGCTGGAGGAGCTGTCGGCGGCCTCCCCCGGCGACATCACCCAGAGCGCAGGAACGGATGCGGACGAGGCGCAGCCGGTCAGCTGACGCCCCCTCGGCGACCGCCACCCGACACGGCATCGACCTGGGGAAACACGGCACGGAAGACCCCCGCCGCACTCGGTGCGCGCGTCCCGGGCGCCGGTGCCATGCTGGATCGAAAGGGTGCTCAGTACTCCATGGAGGGATGCACTCATGATCACCACAACCACCCCCGGCGCACCGTGCTGGGTGGACATCGGCTCCCGTGACATCGAGGCCACGTCGGACTTCTACCACCAGGTCCTCGGCTGGGAGTACGTCTCCGCCGGGCCGGACGCCGGTGGCTACGGGATGTACCAACTCGGCGGCGAGAGCGTCGGCGGGGTCGGGCCGCTCACCGAGGAGGGCGCCTCCTCCGCGTGGATGACCTACTTCACCACCGACGACGCCGCCGCCGTCACCGAGACGTGCAGGCAGGCGGGCGGCGAGGTGCGCGTCGAGCCCATGGACATGATGGGCACGGCCGTCATGGCGCAGCTGACCGACCCCACCGGCGGCCAGTTCGCCGTCTGGCAGGAGACCGGCGACCGGGAGGGCGAGGGCGGCCTGCGCACCGACGCCCCGGGTTCGCTGTGCTGGGTCGAGCTGTACACCGCAGACGCCCCGGCGGCCCGCACCTTCTACCAGCAGGCGTTCGACTGGCAGGTCACGGACATGCCGATCCCCGGCGAGGCACCGGGGCTGTACCACGTGATCACGGCCGCCGGGGGCAACCCCGAGAAGGACGGTCACGGCGGCATCATGGGCATGCCCGCCGAGAACCTCAAGGACGGGCACGCCTACTGGAGCCCGGTGTTCGAGACCACCGACTGCGACGCGGCGGCCGAACGGGTCGCCGCGGCGGGCGGCACCGTGCAGATGGGACCGGTGGACATGCAGGACGTCGGCCGTGTCGCCACCTGCCTGGACCGGTTCGGCGCCAGCTTCTCGCTGCTGACGAGCGCGGGCTGATCCGCAGCGGGCTGACCGGCTGACCGACGCGGATGGTCCCGCCCCTTGGGAGGGGGCGGGACCATCCGCGTCGTCCGTGCGTGGCGCGCCGCGCGGCCTCAGGCGGTGGCGTCCGCCTCGGCACGCATCGCCATCAGCTCCCAGACGTGGCCGTCCGGGTCCTGGAAGCTGCCGCCGTACATGGGGCCTTCGCTGAAGGTGGGCTTCCACGGCTTGCCGCCGGCGGCCAGCGCCCGGGTGACCAGGGCGTCCACCTCGTCGGGGCTTTCGGTGGTGACGCAGGTCAGCACCTCGGTGGTGGCCGGATCGGCGATCTCGCCGTTGATGAAGCCCTTGAACGGCTTCTCCTCCAGCAGCATCGCGTAGATGTTGTCCTCGATCTCGACGCAGAGCACCTCCTCGTTGGAGTACTCGTCGTTGAACCCGAAACCGAGTGCCGCGAAGAACTCGCGCGAGCGCGCGACATCCCGGACCGGCAGGTTCACGAAGATCATGCGCATGGGATACCTCCTGCTCGTGCCGCCGGAGAACCCCGGTTCCACCGCTCGGAGAACGGGCTGTCCGACGACGTGCTGACGGCCCCGCGACGGCCGTGGGCGCCGTCCGGGAACCCCCCGGGGAGAAGAGCGCCGACGCGCCGGGGGCGGCGGCGACGGCCTCCCCGTCGATCGTCTCACCGGCGCGCCGACCACGCCGCCCGGCGCGAACCGGCGCCGACGCCCACCGCCGGAGCCGGCGCGCCCGCCCGCACCCGCCGCTCCCCCGACCGGCGCGGGCTCACCCTCCGTCACCGTTTCCCCGCTGATCGGCCACACTTCTTCCCCAGGACGGCAGTCGTCGGACAGGATGTCTGGATGTCCCACACCGCACACGGCGCCACCCCTCGCCAGATAGCCGACGAGCACGTCGAGACCGTCACCGACCTCAACCCGATGATCGCCGAGATGCTCGGTACCCGCCCCGGCAGCGACCTGCTGCCGGACCACTCGCCCGCGGGCCAACAGGCCATCGCGGACGCCCAGCGCGCCACCCTCGCGCAGCTGGACACCACCGGCGACCCCGCCGACCTCTCCCCCGAGCAGCGCCGCACCGCCCGCCTGCTGCGCGAACGCCTGGAGTCCGCGCTCGACGCGCACGACGCGGGCGACGGCCTGTGCAACCTCGACAACCTGATGTCGCCGGTCCAGGGGCTGCGCACCATCCTGCTGACGATGCCGAAGAACAACGACGACGACTGGGCCGTCGTCGCCCGGCGGCTGAACCGCCTGCCGGAGGCCGTCCGCGGCTACCGCGCCGCGCTGGAGGCCGGCATCGCGCGGGGCCTCACCGCCGCGCCCCGGCAGTCCGAGACCGTGATCGAGCAGCTCTCGCCCGAGGTGGTCACCGGCTGGTACGGCCGCCTGGTCGCCGCCGGTCCGGACGCGCTGCGCGGCGAGCTGGACGCCGCCGCGGCGACCGCCGCCGAGGCCATGGCCGAGCTGCGCGGTTTCCTCACCGACACCTACCTGCCCGCGTCCGCGGGCACCGAGGACGCGGTCGGCCGGGAACGCTACCTGCGCGGCGCCCGCCGCTGGACGGGCATGAACCTCGACCCCGAGGACGCCTACGCCTACGGCTGGGAGGAGTACCACCGCCTCTACGCGGAGATGACGGCCGTCGCCGACGCCATCCTGCCCGGCTCCTCCCCGCACACCGCGATGGAGCACCTCAACGCGCACGGCGAGGCCATCGAGGGCGAGGAGAACATCCGCGTCTGGCTCCAGGAGTTCATGGACCGCGCCATCAAGGACCTGGACGGCACCCACTTCGACCTCGCCGACCGCGTCAAGCGCGTCGACTCCATGATCGCGCCGCCCGGCGGAGCCGCCGCCCCGCACTACACGCCGCCGTCCATGGACTTCTCCCGTCCCGGCCGCACCTGGCTGCCGACCATGGGCGAGACCCGTTTCCCCACCTGGCCGCTGGTGTCGATCTGGTACCACGAGGGTGTGCCCGGCCATCACCTCCAGCTCGCCCAGTGGCGGCACGTCGGCGACACCCTCTCCACCTTCCAGGTGTCGATCGGTTCGATCAGCGCCTCCACGGAGGGCTGGGCGCTGTACGCCGAGCGGCTCGCCGACGAACTCGGCCTGCTCACCGACCCGGCGCACCGCCTCGGCTATCTGGAGAACCAGATGCTGCGGGCGATCCGCGTGATCATCGACATCGGCATGCACCTCAAGCTGCGCATCCCGGCGGGCGCCGGCTTCCACGAGGGCGAGACCTGGACGCCCGCGCTGGCGCAGGAGTTCCTCGTCCGGCACAGCGGCATGAGCGAGTCGTTCAACGTCTCGGAGATCATCCGCTACCTGGGCATTCCCGGGCAGGCGATCAGCTACAAGCTGGGCGAACGCGCCTGGCTGGCCGGACGGGACGCGGCCCGCGAGGCGCGCGGCGCCGAGTTCGACCTCAAGACCTGGCACATGAAGGCGCTGTCGCTGGGCGCTCTCGGCCTGGACGACCTGGCCGACGAACTGGCCGCTCTGTAACGGGTACCGCACCGGCCGTACGCGCGAAAGCCGCGCCGCCCGGCCGCACCCGCCACACCCGCCCCGGCCGTCCGGGGCGGGTGTGGCCGGGCACCATCCGGGTGAGAACACAGGGAGAGCGTCGCCGCGCCACCGGCGGGCCACCGTCACCACCGTCTCGGACGAGAAGCGAGGACTGCCACTCCCATGACCGACAGCAACGATCACCGCACCGGCGACGCCCCCGACCCGAGCGGTGAGCGCACACCCCGCCGGATCGGCGACGACCTCGTCGAGGTGGTCTGCGACTACGAGCCGACCTACGCGGAAACGCTCGGCATGCGTCCCGGAAGCGACGCCGTGCCGGACTACTCCCCGGAGCGCCACGACCAGTTCGTGACCGACCTGGACCGGCTGGCCAAGGAACTGGACACCGTGGCGCCGGTGGGACGGCAGCTGGACCCGGCCGAGCACCGCGCGGCGCGGCTGATTCGCGAGCGCATCGGCGCGTTCAGTGTCATCCCGCTCAACACCGCGCTCAACAACCTCGGTTCACCGACGCAGAACCTGCGGATGATGCTGCTGCTGTCGCCCCGCACCACACCGGAGGAGTGGGCGGCCCTCGGACGCAGGCTCGCCGCACTCCCCGGCTCGCTCCAGGGGTACCGCGCGTCGCTGGAGGCGACCCTGACCCGGGGGCCGAAGGCGGCGCCCCGCCAGGTGGAGACGCTGATCGAGCAGCTCGCGGAGAGCGACTCCTGGTACCGGGGCCTCGGCGAGGGCGCGCCCGAGACGCTGCGCGCCGAGGTGACGGCCTCGGCAGGTGTCGCGGCGGACGCCGTGCGCGAACTCAAGGAGTACCTGGCCGACGGCTATCTGCCGCGTGTGCAGGACCAGCCGGACGCCGTCGGCGAGGAGCGGTACCGCATCGGCTCCCGCTACTGGACCGGCTCCGAACTGGATCTGGAGGACGCCTACGCCTACGGCTGGTCCGAGTTCCACCGGCTCCGGGAGGAACTGGGCGCGGTGGCCGAGCAGATCCTGCCCGGCTCCTCCCCGCGCGAGGCGATGGAGCACGTCAAGGCGCACGGCGAGGCCGTCGAGGGCGAGGAGAACATCCGCGTCTGGCTCCAGGAGTTCATGGACCGCGCCATCGACGCCCTGGACGGCACCCACTTCGACCTCGCCGACCGCGTCAAGCGGGTCGAGTCGATGATCGCGCCGCCGGGCGGCGCGGCCGCCGCCCACTACACCCCGCCGTCCATGGACTTCTCCCGTCCCGGCCGCACCTGGCTGCCGACCATGGGCGAGACCCGCTTCCCCACCTGGGACCTGGTCACCACCTGGTACCACGAGGGCGTTCCCGGCCACCACCTCCAGCTCGCCCAGTGGCGGCACGTCGCCGACACCCTCTCCACCTTCCAGGTCAGCCTGGGGTCGGTCAGCGCGTCGACCGAGGGCTGGGCGCTGTACGCCGAACGGCTCGTCGACGAACTCGGCCTGCTCACCGACCCGGCACACCGCCTCGGCTACCTCTCGGAGCAGATGGTCCGCGCCGTCCGGGTCGTGATCGACATCGGGATGCACCTGCGGCTGCGCATCCCGGCGGGGACGGGCTTCCACGACGGCGAGGTGTGGACCCCGGCGCTGGCCACGGAGTTCCTGCTGGCGAACACCGGCATGGAACCGCAGTACGCGGAGTCGGAGATCACCCGCTACCTCGGCATGCCCGGCCAGGCCATCAGCTACAAGCTGGGCGAACGCGCCTGGCTGGCGGGCCGCGAGGCGGCACGCGCGCTGCACCCGGAGGACTTCGACCTCAAGTCCTGGCACATGAAGGCCCTTTCGCTGGGGTCGCTCGGGCTGGACGACCTGACCGAGGAGCTCACCACGCTGTGAGCACCGAAGCGAGCGGTGCCCGCCCGGACGCGGCGGGCACCGCACCACCGGCGGGCACTACCCGACCGGCTCGCACCGCCCCACCGGCGGGAGCGCACGCTCCCGCCGGGTCCGGGCCGCTCGACGGCATCGCCCTCGACCACCGGCTCCGGATGGTGCCCGCCGACCCTGCGGAGTTCACCCGGCGGCTGGAGACCGCCGCCGCCGAGCTGGCCGAGGAGCGCCGCAACGGACAGGCCGACTTCGCCCGGACCCGCGCCGTCGGCGTGGGCCTCCTCGTCCTCGGCCGGCTCGACCACGCCCGCGCGGTCCTCACCGACGCGTCGGCCCTGGCCGACACCACCGCCCGGCGGATCGCCGTGACGATCAACCTGGCGGACGCCCACCGCTACGCAGACACCGACGAGGGGCGCGCCGCGGCGGAACCGCTCTATCTGCGCGCGCTGGAGCTGGCCCGCCTGCACGTCCCGGAACGCGTGGACTTCGCGCTGCAACACCTGGCGAAGCAGCGCATCGACTCCGGCCGGTTCGCCGAGGCCCGGCTGCTGCTGGACGAGGCCCTCGCACTCCGCGTCGCCGCGGGCGACGCCGAACTGATCGCCTCGACCCGGCAGGCGCTCGCCCACCTCTCCGCCCGCGAGGCCGGCTGAGCCTCGACGGCATCGGCGGGTCCGGCCGGTTCGTCTCCCGTCAGCGCCGCGCGCCGGGCAGACCGAAGAGCGGCAGGCACGGTTCGAGACCGGTGACACTCACGGCGGTCCGCCGGTGCGCCCGCCAGTCCTCCCGGGACAGGCGCAGCCGGTGCTCGGTCACCTTCTCCCCGCGCACCACCAGGCGTTTGCAGCCGTCGGCACGGTAGCCGAGCTTCCGCGACACCCCGCGCGAGGCGTGCGAGTCGCTGAACGCGGCGGAGGTCGACTCCTCCGCGCCCAGGCCGGAGAACGCCAACTCCAGTACGGCCGCCCGCATCTCGGTGCCGAAGCCCCGCCCGTGGTGCCGCAGGCCGAGCCAGGAGCCGGTCGCGGTCTCGCGCAGCACGGCGAAGTCCTTCGCCGCGATGTCCTGGAGGCCGATCACCCGGCCCTCCTGGAAGACGGCGAGCCCGAGGGACCAGTCGTCCGGGACCCAGTTCCCCCGGCCGCGCCAGTGGTGCTGGACGACGGACCTCGCGCGGTCGGCGGGCGGAGCGTCGGTCCAGGGCACGACGAACGGCATCCGGTCCGACTCGTGCACGCCCTCGGCCGCGAGATCGGCCAGTTCGGCGAGTTCGTCCTCGGTCGGCAGCCGCAGTTCCAGGCGGGGCGTGTTGAGGCGCAGGCCCAGCAGGGGCCAGTGGTCCGTCAGCATGGTCCATGGTCCCGCTGTCGACGGTCCCCCGGCACCCGGTTTTCCGTGTCGTGCTCGGGGCCGCTCACGCGTGCGGGCCGACCGACACCGGGCCCACGGTGAGCTCGGCCTCCCGCATCTCCTGGATCTCCGCCAACCTGTCTGCCTGGGCAGCCAGTTCGGCGGCGAGGCCCGCTCGCAGCGGAGTCAGCGGCTCCACGGTGATCCTCAACCGCCGCCCGCTGCGGACCTGGTGCCACACCCCACCGACCTGCCCGTCGACCAGCAGCAGCGGGTAGTTGCCGGCCTGACCACGGTGGAGCGCCCGCTCGGCGGCCCGCCCCGCGAAGAGCCGGGAGCGCGGATGACTGCCGACCCCGAACACATCGAAGTACGGCAACAGCCGCAGCCCGCGCGGGGGTTCGGTGTGGACTGGGTCCCCGGCGACCTGCCAGGCCAGGCCCGACCCCAGGACGTGCACCGGCTCCACCGCGCCGCCGAGCGTCCGGAAGACCTCCTCGCCCCAGCGCGCGGGTGCCGCCAGCCAGTGCGCGAACTCGCCCGCCGTAGCCGGACCGTAGCTGTGCAGATAGCGCAACGCGAGGCGCCGGGCCGCCGGTTCCGGGTCCATCGGCACAAAGCCCGGCAGCCAGCGTGCCGGACTGGTGTAGGTCACCCGCCGGCCCCGGTCCGGCCCGAAGCAGAGCGCGCCACGGTGCCCCAGCAGGTGCTGCGCCCAGCGCCATCGCGGCCAGCGGGTGCCGAACGCCTCCATGACCGGGTCGGCGGCCCACGGTCCGGCCTCGGTGGCGAGCACGTCGGTGAGTTCGTCGGTGGTGAGTTCGGCGTCGGCCAGCACCCGGGGCAACGCCGCCGCGAGGGCTTCCACCTGGTCGTCGGTGAGCAGCCGTTCCCTGCCTGACCGCCGCGTCGCCGCCGACGCAGCGGTCAGGGCACCGCTCCACATCGGCAGATCCCGGGCGGGCACCAGATGGACGGTTCCGCGCGGACCGTACACCTTGACCAGGGAACGGTCCGTCCACAGCGCCTCGCGCACCCGGCGCCGGTCCACCCCGTCGACGCGCAGCGCCACGGAGACCTCCGCCGCCGACATGATCTGCGCGTGGGCGCCGCACATCGCCGCGACCACATCGGCGATCCGCTCGGATGCCGTGGCCTCGCTCACCGGCGCCGGGGCGTCGAGGCGGTGACGCGCGAGCCGCCGGGCCGTCACCTCGCTCCAGGCCACCCCGGGGCCACCGACCGCGCCGGGCCGGCCGGATTCCTCGCGTGAATCACTCATATCGCCACGCTAGCCCCCAATCCGGATGGTTTCGGCGCGGCCCGGCCGGGGACCGCCTCCCGCCCGTCGCACGGTGAACAACCGGACCCGTTACTGTGCCCTCGGGGACAGACCACGACCGCCCGGGACCAACGCGGCGGACGTCTGGGGGAGAGTGGGATGGCGGAACAGGACGGCAACCGCCCGGGGCGCCGCGGCAAGGAGTTCACCTTCCGGCCACTGCGGCTGGAGGACCCCAACGAACTCGCCGGCTTCCGGCTGGTGGCACGGCTGGGCAGCGGCGGCATGGGCACCGTCTACCTCTCGCACATGGCCGACGGCCGCCCGACCGCGCTCAAGGTGGTCCGCCCGGAACTGGCCGAGGCCCCCGACTTCCACCGGCAGTTCGAGCGCGAGGTCGGCTCGGCACGGCGGGTCCAGGGCCGGTTCATCGTCCCGGTGCTGGAGAGCGACACCGAGGGACCCGTCCCCTGGCTCGCCACCGACTACGTCCAGGGGCCCTCGCTCGGCGAGGCCGTCGGAGCGCACGGGCCGCTGCCGGACCGCCCGGCCGCGCAACTGGCGGCCGGCGTCGCCGACGCGCTGCGCGCCATCCACGGAGCCGGGCTGGTCCACCGCGACCTCAAGCCGTCCAATGTGCTGCTCGCCGCCGACGGCCCGCGCGTCATCGACTTCGGTATCGCCCGTGCGGCGGACGCCACCACCCTGGTGGGCAGCGGCGGCCGACGGGTCGGCACCCCGGGCTTCATGGCGCCCGAGCAGATCCTCGGCGGGGAGATCACCCCGCAGGCGGACATGTTCGCGCTGGGGCTGCTGACCTGCTTCGCGGTCGCCGGGCGCGGCGCCTTCGGGCGCGGCGAACCGGACGTGCTGCTCTACCGGATCGTGCACGACCAGCCGGACCTCACCGGCTGCCCCGACGGGCTGCGCGACCTCGTCGAGGCGTGCCTGGAGAAGCAGCCCGGCAACCGGCCGGTCCCGGACCAGGTGATCGAGGCGTGCCGGGTCCTGACCGGCGAGGACACCCCGTACCCGGTCGACGGCTGGCTCCCGGCCGCCGTCGCCGCCGAGGTCGCCGCGCGGGAGGCGCCGCGGCTCGCCGAACCGGAGGCACCGGGGTGGATGGGCGGCGCGCTGCCGGGGCAGAGCGCCCAGGGCGGCGCCTACCGGGGCGGGTTCGGCCCGGTGGTCATCCGGCCGGAGGCGACACCGGAGGGCCACACCCCGAGCACCGTCGGGGCGGCCGGAGCGCCCCGGACACCCTGGCTGGAGCAGCCGTCGGACACTCCCCCGGCCGGCGCACCCGGCGGCGGGCAGCCCGGCGGAGACGACCCCGACGACGAGGCGGACGGCGAGGCGGGCAACGAGGCCGACGACGACGCCGAGGACTACCCGGACGAGGCGGAGCGCACGCCGGGCACGGGCGCGGAGGTGGACGCGGTACGCGTCGGCGCCCCCTCGGGCTTCGTCCCGGCGGGCGGCCCCGAGCCCACTCCGCACAGCGCACCGGCCCACGGGGTCGCGGCGCCCGCTGCCTCGAACGTCGCTGCCTCCCACGTCGGCCCGGCCGCCGCACCTGCCACGCACGCACCTGCCACGCACGCACCGGGACCGCACGCCCCGGGGCCGCCTCCCGGGCCGGGCCGTGCCGGCGGGCCGGACACCTTCGGCGGGCCGACCGTCGCCCCGGCCGGAGCGGCGCCACCACCCGCGAGGCACCGGCGTTCGCGCGCGACCGCACTGGCGGCGGTCGCCGTGGTAGCGGTCCTCGCCCTGGTCGCCGGTGGCGTCCACGCGCTCGGCCTGCTCGGCGGCGACGACAGCGGCGAGACCCGCGACGTCGCGGAACTGGCACCCGACGAATCGACCCGGATCCCGTCCGACGAGGCGACCGAGGAGCAGACACCCGAGCCCGACGCCGACGAGTCCCTCTCGCCCGCCTCCCCGGACCCCGAGGACGAGAAGGACGAGGACGACGCCAGGGACGAGGACGACCCGGAACAGACCGACAACACCGACGAGAGCGACGCGGACGACACCGCGGACGCACCGAACGCCCCCGACCAGCCGGCGCC
>NZ_BHZI01000083.1 GCF_004305975.1 Streptomyces otsuchiensis | reverse complement strand
GGGCAGGGCGGGGACGCGGTAGTGCTGGGCCAGGCGGGCGTGGCCGTTGATCTCCTCGCCGGCCTCGGCCGGGTTGCGGGTGTACTTCAGGAGCAGCGAGTGGCCGAAGAGGTCGACCTGGCAGAGCAGGTTGCGGGTGAAGCGCCGCACGGGCCCGACCCGAAAGAGAGGCTGGGAGGTCATCATCGCCCCATCTCGTTGAGTAGTTCGAGGCCGACCTGGGCCAGCGCGGCGGGCGGGAAGGCGTCCATGTGCATGTCTGTGTCCGGGGCGATGGCGTCGCGGACGGGGCAGAGGTCGCCCTGGTGCATGCGGTCGGACAGGTTGGTGGCGACGGCGTGGTGGTGCGGCAGGCCGGTGCGCCACTTGCCATGGCTGTGGCGCGCGTAAAGGCCGATGGCGGGTGGGGAGCTTCCGTATCGGCCGCGGGCCATCGCGGCGAGGTGGGTGAGGCCGGTGTCGTTGCCGACGATCAGGAGGCAGTGCGGGAAGAGGTCGACGAGGCCGTCGGCCGGCATCCCGTCGATGTGGAGGGCCTGCACGTGGCGGCGGGGAGCCTCGGCCGTGATGCGGAGGCCGTCGCCCGGGTTGCCGCCTATGAGCAGCAGTCGGGCTTGGGCCTGTTGCGCCTCGGCGATGTGCTCGGCAAGGGCGATGTAGCGCTGGGCGGTGTAGTCCTTGCGCTCCGGCCAACTGGTGGCGGTGATGGCGGCGATGGTCAGATCGCCCAGCCAGCCAGCTGAGCGCAGTTCCTCCACGAGCTTGTTGGGCCCGGTCGCGAGGGTGGGAGCGAAAGGAGCCGTGCCAGGCAGGCGGATGCCGAGGCGACGCTCCAGAGCCAGGTAGTGGCGGGCGGGCAGGTCCGGGTGGGCGCGGCCGTCGCTCGACCAGCACAGCGGGGCGGCTGGGTCGAGCACCAGGCTCACCGCCGCCTCCGAGCCGTGCGCCTCAATGCCCGTGCGGTCGCCGATCACGGCCCGCCAGCCGCTGGGAGCGGTGGCCTGGGGCTGCGTGATCAGCCCAGTGCGGGCGATCAGCCCCGCGTACGGACCCACCGCCCGGACGGCCACGCGTACAGACCGCAGCCGCAGCCAGTCGAGGACCGCGCGGACCCCCGACAGTGCGAGGAGCGTGTCACCGAGCTTCCCCTCGAAGGCCACTACGATCTCGCCACACCCGCTCAGGCGGTGGACAAGCTCGGCGGAGGCAGCCAGCGGGAGCGGTGCGCCGATGGGAACGCTGTCCCGGTCGTACCCGAGCGGGGTGGTGTGCACGGCCCCGGCGGGGATGACCAGGGAACCGTGGTGGAACCGGATCCCCGCCGGGGCCACAGCTGTCATTCCGCGCCCTCGATCGTGGTGAGCGAGACGAGGGGCAGACCGAGGTCGGTGAGCAGGTCGCGGGCTCCGCGGGTCGTGTCCTCCACCAGGCAGGCCGCCGCCAGTGGGACGGCGCCGGCCTCGCGGAGGCGGCGGGTGAGGTCGGCCAGGGTCCGGCCGGTGGTGATCTCGTCGTCCACGATGACGATGCGCCGGCCGGGAGTGATGCCGTACGCGAAGACGTCGGTGCGCATCGCGTGGGGCTCGCTGAAGCGGACCGCGCCGTCGAGGGGGAGGTGCAGCTTCCAGGCGATCTTGTACGGGAGCCGGGCGGCACCGGCGAGGGAGACGGTCGGCAGGATGCCGCCGGCGTCCAGGCCGAGGAGGAAGTCCACGGAGCCGAGCCCTTCCGGCACCTGCTCCTGGAGCAGACGCCACAGGTGGGCTCCGGTGTTGGCGAGGGTGTCGGGGTGGACCGGGCCCTCCAAGCCGTCCAGGGAATGGATGACGCGCTCGCGGCGGCTCGTGGCTCCGACGCTGAGCCGTTCGACGATCCGGGCGGTGAAGGGCGGCACGGCGATGGTTTCGGGCATGGCGAAGCTCCTGTCGGGCGGAGAACGAGGAGGGAGAGGGAGCCTGTTCAGGCGGCGAGCTGGGCGGCGTACCAGGTGAGGAGCTGGTCGACGGCCAGGGTGACGGGCTTGAGGACGAGCTCGGCCTCGCCGTCGCGCCAAGCACTGGAGATCTCGGCCAGGGAGGGCACCGAGAGGCCCGCCGTCAGGCCTGGAATGCGGGAGGCCGCGGCGAGGATCCGATCGGGGCCGGACTCCCACTGGTTGTGCTCGCGCAGGAGGAGGCGGCAGGCGAGCACGAGGTGCTTGTAGAGCTGCCGCAGTGTGGTCGGCCCCGCGTCGGCGCGCAGACGGCGCATGGTCAGGATGACCTGGGGGAGTTCCCGGACAGCGGCGAACGCCAGCTCGCCTCGGCTGATCGTCGGCAGTTCGAGGCCGGGTGCGGCGTGCAGGACGGGGCTGCCCTGCTGGAGCTGGTGGAGGACGAACGCCAGGCGCGGGGTGAGGCGCAGGGCGGTCAGTTCGCCGGGGGTGATGAGAGTGGGGCCGAGGGAGGCCGCGCCGCCGAGGGCGGTCCGGTACTGTTCCAGGGCTTCGCGGACCCGGCCGATGGCCTCGTGCTCGGCGATCACCAGGAGGTCCAGGTCGGACCAGCCGGCGATCCAGCTGCCCTCGCCGGGGCTGCCGGACAGGGCGGCGAGCCGTACGCCGGGGCCGTAAGCCCGTACTGCGTCGGTGAAGTCGGCCGTCGCCGAGGCTATGGCGGCAGGCAGTCCCAGTCCGTACGGAGTGGCCGCGCGCAGCGACGTGGATGCGGGCGGGGCGGCGATGCGCCGGAGCCGGGCGCGGAGAGCGGCGATGCTGCCGGTGTTGTCGATGACGTGGTCGGCGAGCGTGGCTACATGGTGGGCGCCACGGCTCATCTTGATCTCATCCTTCGCGGCGACGGCCTGGGCCGGAGTGCCGGACCGTTCGACGCGAACGGCGAAGGAGGCGTCCAGGTAGACGATCTGGAGTGCGTCGCCCATGAGTCGCTTGAGCTCGGCGATCCAGGCGTCGTCGTGGACGGACTCGATGGTGAACAGCTCCGTGTCGACGTGCGCGTCCGCGAAACGGTTCAGCTCACCGAGCAGCAGCTCGGCCTGCCGACGGGGCGACAGGGCGTACGGGTCCGCGAGGCCCTCCCGATGGGCTGCCTGCCGCAACAGGAAGCCGATCTTGAAGCGTTGCGCACCGCAGGTGCGCTGGACGAACTCGGCGCTGGTGCTCTTGCCGCACTCGCTCAGTCCACCGAAGGCGAGGACCCGGCGCAGACGCCGACTCGGCTTGATCTCTGTGGGGGCGGCGTCGTCCCGGCCGTACAGCTTGAAGCGAGCCGGTACGGGGAGTCGGCGGTGGCCGCCGACAACGTCGGAGACCAGCGCGTCGAGGGCGGCGCACAGTTCCTCCCGCTGGCAGTGAAGGGCGGGGACACGTCGGCGGGCCAGCTCGTCCCTGGCAGCTGCCCGTTCGCTGTGCCAGATCCTCAGTGTCAGCACCGAGAGACGATCGACGACGGAGGCGAGCGTTTCGGTGTGCAGCGGTGCGTCGGCGCGGCCTGCGTCGGCCAGCGAGCCGAGGACCTCGTCAGCCCGCTCGGCGAGCAGGTTCCGTTCGGCATTGAGCTGGTCGATCTCGCGCTTGCAGTCGGCGACCTGGGCGGCGGAGAGTAAGGCGCCGCGCACCCGGTCCTCGGTGTCCCACAGGCGCCCGTTGACGGTGTGGAGCCGGGTGATGATGTCGTCCAGGCGGATACGGTCCTTGTCCGGGAGCGCTGCCACGGTGCGGGACAGACTGAGTGGTAACACCAGGGGCGGGGAGTTCTGAGTCATCGGGGACTACTCCCGTCGGTGAGTCGGCTGAGGCCGAGGCGATCGAGCACGTCGCTGTGCACGGCGTCCAAGGAGCGGTCCTCGCAGTCGACGACCGCGGTGAACGCACCACGGTCGACCTGGTGGAGCAGGACCGCGTGCAGCGTCTTCTGGTACTCCGGGTAGATCCCGGTCCAGGGGCGACCCTCGCGGGCGCTGGCGATGGCGTAACTGCGTTCGGCGTCGGATGACGGGAGCAGGAGGATGGAGGTCTCGGGTGCGACCACCCGCGCACCGGCGATTCCCGTCACGGTCTTGAACGCTTCGCCGACGGTCAGCTCGTCCTTGACCACGCAGGTCGCAGCGGCCACGGCGAGAAGCATGGGCAGGCCCCGGTCCAGCAGACCCGTTCGCCCGCTCTCGCGTTCGGCGGCCCGCTTGGCATGACCGGAGAGCAGCATCTCGGTCAGCTCGACGGTCGTGGACGTCTCGAACCACCACCGGGCATAGTCGCCGGCGGCGACCCGTGCCCAGGGCTCGGGATCGTGCTCGTGGACCGCGCCCAGTGGCTGGAAGCTGTCCCACCGTTCGGCCAGCCGCACCAGGTGGGTCGTCTTGCCGACGTTGTCAGGGCCGTTGAGGCTGACGAAGTCCGGGGCTTGTGTCATCGCTCACGCCTCGCGGACCGGAGTGTCGAGGACGGAGGCGATCGCGCAGGTGTTGGCGGCGATGAACTCGGCGAGTTCCGGGGGCATCAGGTTCAGTTCGCGGACAGCCTCACCGGTGAACGGGGCGCTTACCACCTCGTACTCGCCCCGCTCCGGCTTCGTGAACTCCGTTCCCGTACGCGCGGCCAGGTCCATCGACTCCAGGCGCGCGGCGAAGATGTGCTGGACGCCGATGCCGCCCTCCAACTGGTCGGTGATCAGGTGGACCAGTTCGGCGCGCGCCAGCTTGCCGCCGAGCTCCTCGAACACCTCGCGGTGCAGAGCCGACTCGATGGTCGCGTCGTCCGCCTCGACCCCTCCGCCGGCAGTCACCCAGTACGGCTCCCTGCCCGGCTTGGTGCGCTTGATCAGGACCAGTTCGTCGCCATCGAGGAGGATGGCGCGGGCGCTGCGCTTGACGATGTCGGTCATGCCGGTTGCTCCTTCTGGTGGTGGTGCGGGAGAGAACGGCGGAGGGGCTGCCTGGTGGTCGCCACCCCCGGCGCAGTGGATTCAGCATGGAGCAAGACGGTTGCGGAGTGTGATGTACGGATGCTGCAGCAATACCGCAGCACTGCTGAACAAGGCTGGCTAGGCTGGTCGTTCGGTCGTTCCACCGGGTGATGGGCAGGGGGGCCACGGTGGTCACGGTGCAGAGATGGTCCGGCCGGGAAGCCCGGCTGCTACGCGACGCCCTGCGCATGAGCCTGCGGGACTTCGCCGCCTACCTGGGGGTCAGCGACCGCACTGTGTCGAACTGGGAGGCAGGCGGTGCCGGTTACCAGCCTCGCGCCGAGTCTCAGGGAATTCTCGACACCGCACTCGGTCGCGCACCCGACGACGCGAGAACCCGGTTCGCGGAAGCGCTGGGAATGAGTGACACGGCTGCACCCGCCACAGGACGGATAGAAGTCGACTCCCACAAGTTCCTGCCGGTCTTCATCGGTGTCGAGCGCGCGGGCCGACTTCGGGACCATCTGACACCGAGTGAGGGCGCTCAGTGGCTGGAATCCTCCTCGACCCGACTGGACCACCCCGAGGCACAGAGCTGTGTCCTGCACGTCTTCGCTTGCGGGGTAGTCGTCTTCCACCTTGTCCAGCCGCACGAACCTGCCGCGCTGACCGACCTGGCCGTCTGGCGCTACCGCTCCTACGCGTCCGACCTGCCCTGGGCCCGGGACAAGATCCGCGAACTCCTCGAAGGGGACAACACCGGGGCCCCCAACCCTGAATACGTCCTTTCCCTCTACTGCCTCACCTCCGGTCCGTGGGCCGGAGACGCCTACGACACCGCGCTGCGCCTGCTCTCCACTCCCTCGGTTCTCGTCGATCGCGGGGCGCCGGGCGGGCCCGTGCCCCTGGCCTGCACGGTCGAGGAGTCGCTTCTTGCCACCGGCTTCGATCACCCGGACATCGTGTCCTTCGGCGTACGGGGAGTGTCCACCGCCTACGCCGGCTGGTCCGGCGTCGCCTACGCCTCCCACTCCAGCGAGCGCAGCCTCACCACCGACGAGCTGGTCGCATGCGAGCTGGCCGTCCAGGCCCTGTGGTGTTTCACGCGCCACATCCAGCAGATGGTCGAGGACGGCCAGGACCCCTCCATGCCGGAGCGGTACGGCTGGCGGTTCCTGCGCGCCGCCGCCTCGCGGCTCACCACCGCCCGGGCTCAGGAGACCGCGCAACACGTCCTGATGCGGGAGGCCATCATGAAGACCAGCGGATTGGCCGAACGGCTACGCGCCGCGCAGGAAGCTCTGCGCGAGAGCGCCGGCTGAGAACGGGCAGGAGTGAGAGCCGATGGACATCAGCAGTGCCGCACTGGTCGTGATCGACATGCAGAACGGCTTCGTGAACCACCACAGTCGCCACATCGTGCCCGCAGTCGCCGACCTCGTCGCCAGATGGGCCGCCGCCGGGCGCCCTGTCGTCTTCACCCGGTACTTCAACTATCCCGACAGCCCCTACGAGCGCTTCTTCCAATGGCGCCGGCTTCAGGAACCACCCGAGACCGACATCGTTTCCGAGCTCGCCGAGGCGGCGGGCCACGCGCACGCAGGCGTCGACAAGACCGGATACACGCTCTTCACACCCGAGGCCGCGGAACTGATTCGCCGGGCCGGCTGGACCGACCTAGTCTTCTGCGGAATCGCCACCGAGAGCTGCGTTCTGAAGTCCGCCGCAGACTCTTTTGAGCACGGATACGCGCCCTGGATCGTCACGGACGCGTGTGCCAGCGACGCCGGCCCGGATGTCCACGACGCCGGTCTGCTCGTCGCCCGGCGCCTGATCGGAACAGGCCAACTCGTGAACGCCGAGCATGTGATGGGCCAACTCGCCACGCGTGTGGCGGACCCGGTGCTGGAATAGCCTCATGGCCGACACACCAGTCGACACCGACCTGATCATCATCGGCGGAGGGCCGGCCGGCTGCGCCGCCGCCCGCATGGCCGCCGGCGTGGGCATGCGCACGATCTTGGTCGAGCCGGACCGGCTGTGCCGCAATCTCTACCGGATCCCGGCCCTGAACAACGTCCTCGGCGGCCACACCAAGGGCCCTGACCTGGCCGACGCCATCGTGGCGGAACTGAAGGGCACCAAGCTGTGTCGCCTCGAACTCGGCAGACGCGTCACTGAACTCCGCGCCGATGACGACCAGGTGACCGTCACGGTCGACATCGGCGCGCGTCTCACGGCTCCGTACGCCGTCGTCGCCACCGGCGTCGGCCCCCTCCAGCCCCACGACGTCAACTGGATCACCGCCCCCGGCTTCCTCACCCTGCCTCCGCTCTGGGAGGCGGAAGCCGACGACGCTCAGGGGCGCACCCTCCTCGTCCTGGGCGGTGACCGCCCGATCGGTACGTTCCTGTGCGCCCACCCGACCACAGACACTCGCCTGCTCGTGGTGTACCCGGCAGCCGACGCGTACAAGACCGAGGAAATCCGGGACGATCCCCGCGTCGCCCTCGTTCCCGTCGAGCACCTGACATTGAAGGCAGCAGAGGGCACCCCGGTGTCGGCGGACGCAGTGGGCCATGACGGCACGCGGCGGACGATCACAGCGGATTCGGCCTACCTCAGCATCGGTAGCGCCCCGACCGCCCCGCCCGGCGATCTGACCCGGGGCCGGGACGGATACTGCCCGCCGACCGACCAGCACCCCCGCATCATCGTGGCCGGCGACCTCCGCTCCGCCCGCTTCCAACGGATCATGACCGCCCTGGGATCAGGCAGCGAGGCCGCACTACACGCCTACTACGCGGCCAGGGACGTGCCCACCAAGGGCTGAGACCACGGCTGCGGAATGTGCGACGACCCACGCACCCGGGAACAGATCTCCATGATCACTGAGGTCAATCCGGCGGTCGCAGCCGCCGTCGTCGTGCAGGACGGGTGTGTGCTGCTCGTGCGACGACGCGTGTCGGAGGGCGCACTCTCGTGGCATTTCCCGGAGAGTCGGCCGTCTACTTTGGGAAGGACGGCCGCTGGCACGCCCAGTGCGGCTGGGCTACAAGGACGACGGGACGCCGTACCGCCGTCACCGGACGCGTCCGACGCGCAAGGAACGGTTGATGAGGTTCGGAAGCTGGAGAAGCAGCGCGACGGGGGATCGGCACGTAAGCCCGGCAAGCCGGTGACAGTCGACAAGTGGCTCTGGCACTGGGTCCAGGACATCGCCAACCCGTAGTCAGCGAGAACGCGGTGCTCGAGGACGTGGCCCGGAAGATCGCCGATGCCATCTGAGGAACCTCACCCGCCGTCGACAAAGACCAGGACAACACGGCCGGGCGAACGCCGCAGGGCCCCACCGACTCGGCGGTGGGACCCTGCGGCGTTCGCCCGGTGGGGCTCGGCGGAGGCCACGAGACCCCAACTCGTGAGGCGTCGCACCCTACACGCTTCTCAGCCGTTAGTCCGGAGCTTCGGCGACGTGCAGGGGCGTTCTGGCCTGCGGCGGAGCAGGTCAACGCAGACGGCCCGAACGGTGCCTTGCGTCCGCGAGACCCGGACAGGAATCACGCGAGGTCTACTTGCTCGCCTACAAGAAGTACGTCGCGCGGTCACCTGTGACCTCCCTGCGCCTCGCTCCAGCCGCCCGCTTCGTCGCCGTGACCGATACGGCGTAGAACCTCGTCGCCCTGCGGGACTCCGATGTCACTGAGGACACGCGCCAGGTTGACTCCGACGAAGCCCCGGTCCTCCGGTGTCAGCGACTGAAGCGTCGCCGCGAGGGTGTGTTCCCAACTGTCTGGATCAGAGAGGAGACTACGGTGACTCACCGTCCAGTCCAGGACGTCCTTCGCCTCTTCCGGCCGGTGCAGGAGCCAGAGCGCGGCCAGGCCGACGGGACCGCCTGCGACTACCTCCCGGTAGAAGCTGTAGGCCTCACGGTGGGCGTCGCCGAAGCCCGACGGCAGGGCGGGCCCCGCACCGGTGCCGCGGGTGGGCAGGAGCGCGGCCGGCGGATCCAGGAACCAGTATGTGAGGCCGACTCCGTCGATCGCCCGGGGCCGACCGGGCGGTTCGACCTGGGTTGTGCCGAAGTGGTGCGGAGGCTTCCGCAACGGATCGGGGGCACTGGGCAGGGTGGCGTTCTCGTTGATGTGGCTGGCCACCAGGTGCCGGGCCCGTTCCTCGGTGATGCCGTTGCTCGCCGCGACGACTGGGTTGCTGACCCGCCAGGCGACTTCGTAACGGGCAGGTGCGTTCGGCGGTCGGCGCGGGATGTCGACCGAGATCCGCCGTTCCGCGAGCGATACCCAGACGATGTCGAAGAAGTCCCCCTGACGCACCTCGCGCGCGGTCGGCCGCGGATAGCCCCAGACGTCGCCGTCACGGGGCGGCACCATGGCGTCCTCTCCGCTGTCTGAGAGGAACACCAGGGCCCTGTCCTCCGGGGTACCGAAGCGGAAGCGGAACAGCTGCCAGCCCGGCGACGAGTTCAGGGGCGTGATGAGCGGACTGTTCATGAGGCGGACCCTTCGGCTGGGACTGCGGTACGAACACGGTGGCGGCGCAGGACGAATCGCAGGACGCCCCGGTGGCTCCGGGCCGAGTCGGAGAGAGCGGTGAGGAAGTGCGTGAAAGCGGTGCGGTGTCGTAGCGTCGGGTCGCTCTCGATCCGGGACAGGCCCGTCGCCGTCGCTTCGTGCGTTGAGGGGTCGTCCAGGGCCGCGACTACGAGGCCGAGCGTCCGCTCGGGGTGCTCCACGAGCAGGTCGGCGAGACGTACTCGCCGAGCGCCAGGCGCGCCGGCCCGGGGGAAGGTCCCCAGGCTCATCGCTTGGATGACGTGAACGGCCAGGCTGTGCCGGGGTGTGCCCGGATTCGCCCCCTGCCACTCGCGTAGGCGGTTGAGGACGAGGGGGTGGTTGGCGTTCTCAAGCAGAAGCGTGCTGAGAGCGAAGGACACAGCGGTACGCAGGGTGCCTTCCAGCCCCTTGGCCGAGTCGTCGAGTACAGCGTCCAGGAGTCTCATGGCGACGTCGGGCCGTTCCAGGCCGTAGCTGCCCGCGCAGGTCTCCGCCACAGTGCAGCGGAGGGGGACGTCGGCGGATTGGCTCCATAGTCGTAGCTGGTCCCGTACCGCGCTGGTGAGGGAGGGGGCCTGCGCCATTTCGCCCAGCGCATAGGCCACCAGACGGCGGCGCCAGCGCTTGTCCGAGGCGGCGAAGGGGCGCAGTTGGCGCAGCGTGTCCGGGCCGGTCGCGTGGGTCAGTACCTTCCCGATCGCTCTGCCCGCGGCGAGTTCGACGCCGGAGCGATGAGGGGTCTCGTCCAAGGTCTTCCACAGCAGGCCCGCCATGCCCTCGTACTCCAGCCACAGACACCGAAGCAGGGCGTCCGCCCGGTGCCGGCCGGAGAAGGCGACCGGCTGAACCGGATAGCGCTGCCCCGCCCCGAACCGGGTCGGCAGCAGACGCGCGCCGACAGCTGTCAGCTGGGCCTCGAACGCTGGTCCTAGAACGTCGCGCCGTGTCCGTGGCCCGCCAGTACCCGGTCCGTGCGTGTCGAGGTGCTCCGGCCGACCGGCCGTGGCCGGTGCCGGGCCGCCGCGTTCGTCGATACGAGGCCGGAGGATCGCGCTGAACGCCTCGACGACCGTGCGGTCCTGTTCGGAAAGCAGCGAGATTGCCGCCATGAGGGCAAGACGGCTGGCCTGGTCGCTCGACTCGGCCAGCGCTTCGTGAGCCGCCGCGGGGCTTCCGGTCTTCAGTTCGTCGATCACGGAGGCCGCGGCCTTGCCGGATACGACGAGATCGCGGAGCCCCTCCGCCACGTCCACGCCGTCCTGGGGCAGTCGGTGGTTGCGTAGATGGTCGACGAAGTCCGCAGAGGCGAGGTACCCCAGCGCTTGGCCGCCCTGCGCAGAGGTGAGCTCTCCGGCTTCGGCCATGAGGTCCAGCCGCTTCCTGGCCACCTCGACCGATGGCGGCGGACGGTGTACGACCTGACAGGCCAACGTGTCTCCGCGCAGCGGAGTTTGATCCCCTGCGGTGATGATGAGATGAGCACCCGTTTGACGCAGCAGTGTGCCCAGCGCCGTGAGCACGACTTCCCCGAGTGAGGCGGCCGCCACCGGGGACAGCCCTTGGAGCAGGTAGCCGCGTGCCTCCGTCGGGCGCCAGCGCGAGAGGTCGTCCGGTGAGTCCAAGCCGGTGATGCCGGCGGCTCCGTGTCGCTCCGCGAGCAGTGCGAAGGCGGCGGTGCTCGCGCCCGTGCCACTACCTGCCCGCAGCACCAGAATGTGGCTGTCCAGAGATTTTCGGCACTGTGTGTAGGAGGGTGGTTCGACGAAGCCGCGCAAGCGGGAATGGACATCGGCCGCGGGGTATGGGCCCTCCCGCAGCCGGGGCGGGACGATGAGATCCGTGACGGCCTCATCGAGGCTGGCGCCGTTGATCACGGTGACGTTGCCGCCGACCCCGCCCATGACCTGCGCGCCCTGGTCCAGCCGCTGCTGGTTGCCCCGGTAGGAGTCCTGCGCCTCCGCTCGACCGTCGCCCTCCGGATGGTTCGGCTCGGGACGGGGGTCCGTTTCGTTGCTCACCGGTGCTCTCCGGCTCCGCCGACCTGCTTGTCGCCCGCTACGTTGTCGCCACCGCCCCAGTGCTGGTTGGTGCCGTGGTAAGAGGTGGAATCGCCGGTATATGTGACGTCGCGTCCGACGCTTCCCATAACGGCGGCGCCCTCGCCCACGCGCTGCTTGTTGCCGCTGTAGTGCGCGCCGGGCCGCGTCACCGGGTCCTGCTCTTGTCCCTGACAGACGGACGCGGCGGTCGGCGCTGCGGATTCCTCGCGCGGGCGCACACCGGCCTGGAGCAGGTTCCCCGACGGCGAGGGGACGAACAGCCAGGCCCGCTGGGAGAAGTTCTTCCCCTCCACGGTGGCCGGCACCTCCAGGCAGCGGTCGGGGTGAAGTGCGGTGTACCCACCGAGCACGACATCCTCGTAGACGCGTTCGGAGATGACCGCCGCCAGGTGAGTGATGTGCTCGCTGGCCGCGGCCAGGATGGCCTTGACCGGACGGGAGTCCAGCAGACGGTGAGTGTCATTGCGGGCGGTGCCATTGCCGTCGCCCGGACCGTCCTCGTCCGGCAGCGGCCCGACGTGGACGCTGGCGCGGAGCCGGATGCGGGGGCCGACGCTCTGCTTGTTGTAAGCGCCGAGGATGTCGTCCAGGACTCCCAAGAACGGCCAGAGGACGAACGGGAGCAGCACCGGATCGAAACCGAACACCACCCCGTCCCCCGTGTTGGCCGGAAACCGCTTGGAGTCTCGCAGTTCGTGAAGCTCGGCTCGCTCCAGCGCCTGGTCAACGAGTTCGGGGATCAACTGACTCACCGGGCCGTGCTGAACTGCGGGGAGGCCCGTGAAGTCCTTGGCGTCGACGGCGAACAGGGCGCGGTGGGGAGGCAGCGGGCGGCTCTCGGCGTACGGGGCTGGAACGGGCGTGGACATGCGCGATCTCCTCGCGGTCGGTGCGACGGTGATGAGGCCGGTAGGCGGCTGATTCGAGGCTCTGCCGGTTCGGTCAGCCCGACTGCACAGCGCAGTGCACTACGCGCGTGTCCCACGTCACTTCGTGAGCGTCCTCAAACGACAATCACCAATTCCGCGTCGGTGCGTTCACTCAGCCCGTGGCGGCAAGAAGGGAGGCATGGGCGAGATCTTCGGGACGTCCGCCGCCCAGTCGCGCAGCGTCTTCATATCCTTGATGACGATCACCCTGCGAGCAGTCTCCACCGCGCCGGACTCCCGCAGCCGCTGCAGTCCGGTGATGACCGCGTTGCGGGTCACTCCGATCGCCTGGGCGATCTCCTCCTGGCTGAGGCCGGTAAGCCGTACGCCGTCCGGTTCGGCCTCGGGCGCACTGAGTTCAGCCAGCCGTAGAAGTGCTCGTGCCAGCCGCACGACCAACGGAAGTGTCAGCAGTTCCGCGCGGTGAGTGTCGGACTCCCGAAGTCGGGAGAATGCCTGACGCATCAAGTCCAATACCAGCCCGCGCTGTTCCACGAACCGACGGAACCGTTCTGCCTCCAGCACGACAGCGGTGCAGGGAGTGAGCGCGACCACTTCCGCCGTGCGTGGGGCGCCGTTGAAGACGGACACCTCGCCCAACAGGTCGCCCGGCCCCCGGAAGGCCAACCAGGTCACGGCTCCGCCCGGTTCCCGGCACACGACCTTCGCGAGGCCGTCGGTGAGGGCGAGCAGATGCGTTCCCGCGGAACCCTGTCTCAACATCACAGTGCGCTCACGAAAAGCGCGGCTCGCCCCCTGGCCCCGTAACTCGCGCCACGTCTCGTCCGGCAGCACCCGTCGCCTCTCCCGTCCGCCAGCAGCTCGGCAAGCGACGATGCCGTGCTCCGTCACCGACCTCCCCAGACCTGCCCCACCCTCGCAAGCTCTATGCCGGGCCCTTGATTGCGTGTGTGGGCGCACAACGCCGTAGGGCCCCACCGCTCGCGCGGTGGGGCCCTACGGTTCAGCCCGGTGAGGCTGGGCGGAGGATACGAGATTCGAACTCGTGAGGGGTTGCCCCCAACACGCTTTCCAAGCGTGCGCCCTAGGCCACTAGGCGAATCCTCCGCCGAGAACTGTACAAGACGTTGGGCAGTGCTCGCGAACACGGTCGGGTGGAGGATGCCGACGGGGTGCCGACCGGCTGCCGGCCGGCTGTCGGCCGGCCCGGGGTGGGGCGGAGGGTGGCGGGGGATCGGGTACGCTGGGCGCAGCCCCTCACGCGGCGCTATCTGACTGAACTCCCCCAGGGCCGGAAGGCAGCAAGGGTAGGTTGGCTCTGGCGGGTGCGTGGGGGGCGTTGTCGTGCCCGGAGCCCTTGTGGCGTCTCGTGTGGGCGGGGCTGTCGGCGCGGGCCGATATCGTCGGGTGTGTGTCGTCCCTCGCGCTGTACCGCCGATACCGACCCGAGACCTTCGCGGAGGTCATCGGGCAGGAGCACGTTACCGACCCGTTGCGGCAGGCCCTGCTGAACAACCGGGTCAACCACGCGTATCTCTTCAGCGGGCCGCGCGGCTGCGGCAAGACGACCAGCGCCCGCATCCTGGCGCGCTGCCTCAACTGCGAGCAGGGCCCGACGCCCGATCCGTGCGGCGAGTGCCACTCGTGCACGGACCTGGCGCGCGGCGGCCCCGGCTCGATCGACGTCATCGAGATCGACGCCGCCTCGCACGGTGGTGTCGAGGACGCGCGCGAGCTGCGTGAGAAGGCGTTCTTCGGCCCGGCGGCGAGCCGCTACAAGATCTACATCATCGACGAGGCGCACATGGTGACCTCGGCGGGGTTCAACGCCCTGCTGAAGGTCGTGGAGGAGCCTCCGGAGCATCTGAAGTTCATCTTCGCCACCACCGAGCCGGAGAAGGTCATCGGGACGATCCGGTCCCGTACGCACCACTACCCGTTCCGGCTGGTGCCGCCCGGCACGCTGCGCGACTACCTCGCCGAGGTGTGCGAGCGGGAGGCGATCCCGGTGGACAGCGCGGTGCTGCCACTGGTGGTGCGGGCGGGCGCCGGCTCGGTCCGTGACTCCATGTCCGTGATGGACCAGCTGCTGGCCGGCGCCGCCGCGGACGGTGTGACCTACGCGATGGCCACCGGGCTGCTCGGCTACACCGACAGCGCCCTGCTGGACTCCGTGGTGGACGCCTTCGCCACGGGCGACGGGGCCGCCGCGTTCGAGGTGGTCGACCGGGTCATCGAGGGCGGTCACGACCCCCGCCGGTTCGTCGCCGACCTGCTGGAGCGCCTGCGGGACCTGGTGATCCTGGCCGCCGTCCCCGACGCCGCCGACAAGGGGCTGATCGATGTCCCGTCCGACGTGATGGAGTCGATGAGCTCGCAGGCGACCCGGTTCGGGCCGGCCGGCCTCAGCCGGGCCGCGGACCTGGTCAACACGGGACTGACCGAGATGCGTGGTGCCACCTCCCCGCGTCTGCAGCTGGAACTGATCTGCGCGCGTGTGCTGTTGCCCGCCGCGTACTCGGACGAGCGGGCGCTGCAGAGCCGTCTGGAGCGCCTGGAGCGGGGCGGTGTCGTGGCCGCCCCCGGCGCGGCTCCGGGTGCGTACGCCGCGCCGCCCGTCGCCGCTCCCGCTCCGCAGCCGCAGGCACCGCCGGAGACGGCGCCGCAGCAGGCCGCGCCCGCGCAGGCCGCACCGCAGCAGTACGCGCCCCCGCAGCCCGCGGCGCCGCAACAGCCCGCAGCGCCGCAGCCGGAGGCCGCGCAGTCGCCGGGCGCCCGTCCGGGGGCATGGCCGACCGCCGCTCCCGGTGGCGGTACCCCCGCCGGTGGCGGCGGTACTCCCGGCGCCTGGCCCGGGGCAGCTCAGCCCGGCCAGGGGGCCCAGGGTGGCGGCGGCTCCGCGCAGCCGTCCCAGCAGCCTCCGCAGCAGCCGTCCCGGCCCGCGCAGCCTGCCCCGCCGCAGCCCGCGGCCGGTGGCCCGCCCGCCGCGCCGATGGTGCCCGGCGGGATCTCCCAGGTGCAGCCGCGCTGGGAGCAGGTGCTGGACGCGGTCAAGCGCCGCCGCCGCTTCAGCTGGATCCTGCTGAGCCAGAACGCCCGCATCAGCGGTGACGACGGCTCCACCCTCCGCATCGGCTTCAGTACCTCCGGTGCCCGCGACAGCTTTGTGAACAGCGGCAGTGACGACGTACTGCGGCAGGCGCTCGGCGACGTGCTGGGCACCCCGTGGAAGGTCGACGCGGTGGTGGAGGGCGGCGGTGGCCCGTCCTCGCCCGGCGCCGCCGGTGGGCCTGCTGGTGGCTTCGGCGGCGGCCCGCAGGGGTACTCCCCGGCGCCGCAGGGACCGCCCGCCGGTCAGCCGGGTCAGGCCGGCCAGTCTGGCCAGCCCGGTCAGGCCGGGCCGCAGCAGGGTGCCCCGTCCGCGCAGTCGTCCCCGCCGCCGTCGGGGCCCGCCGGGGGACACGGCGGGTACGACCAGGGCCAGGGCGGCCAGAGCCAGAGCGGCCAGGGAGGCGGCTACGGCTCTCCGGGCGGTACGGGCGGAGGGGGTGCCCCCGAGGCCACGGCTCCGCCATCCGGTCCGTCCCACACGTCACCCGCCCGCCCTCCGGTGCCGATCGAGGAGGACATGCCGGCCGACGACGACGCCGACCTCGACGAGAAGGCGCTGTCCGGCCCCGAGCTGATCATCGACGGCCTGGGCGCGACGATCATCGAGCAGATCCGCAACGAGTGATCTTCGGCCTTCGGGTCGGTACCCGGCCCCACGCAGGGCCCCGCGCACGGCCGCACACGCGGCCCCACACACGGTGCACGCCGGTCGATGCGGGCCGGATCGGCCATCGGGGAGTGCGCGGCAGCCGCAGACCGTAGGCTCAAGGGGTACGTGCTTTCGTCGACTCCCAGGAGTGGCCGTGTTTCCCGGTGGTGGGGCAGATATGCAGCAGCTGCTGCAGCAGGCCCAGAAGATGCAGCAGGATCTCGCGCAGGCCCAGGAGGAACTGGCGCAGACGCCGGTCGAGGGCTCCGCGGGCAACGGCCTGGTGAAGGCCGTCGTGACGGGTGCCGGCGAGCTCAAGTCGCTGGAGATCGACCCGAAGGCGGTCGACCCGGAGGACACCGAGACGCTGGCCGACCTGGTCGTGGCGGCGGTGCGCGCCGCCAACGACGCCGCCCAGCAGCTGCAGCAGGCCAAGCTCGGCCCGCTGGCGCAGGGCATGGGCGGCGGCGGAATGCCGGGTCTGCCGTTCTGACCGGCGTCCCCGTCCGGCGGGTTGTGGCCGGGCGTGTTCCCGCCGCTGCCGGTGCGTGCGGCGTAGTAGCGGTGGGGCGGCCGGACAACTAGCCTCAAACCCACCGACGTTAAAGGAAGAACGAGGAAGGCATCCGTGTACGAAGGCGTGGTCCAGGACCTCATCGACGAGTTGGGCAGGCTGCCCGGCGTCGGTCCCAAGAGCGCGCAGCGGATCGCCTTCCACATCCTCCAGGCCGATCCGGCCGATGTGCGGCGCCTCGCGCAGGCGCTCGCCGAGGTCAAGGCGAAGGTCCGGTTCTGCTCGGTGTGCGGCAACGTCGCGCAGGACGAGCAGTGCCGGGTCTGCCGCGACCCCCGGCGGGACCCCTCGGTCATCTGTGTGGTCGAGGAGTCCAAGGACGTGGTCGCCATCGAACGGACCCGGGAGTTCCGGGGCCGGTACCACGTCCTGGGTGGCGCGATCAGCCCGATCGACGGCATCGGACCGGATGACCTGCGGATCAAGGAACTGCTCGCGCGCCTCGCCGACGGCGCGGTCACCGAGCTGATCCTGGCCACCGACCCCAACCTGGAGGGCGAGGCGACGGCCACGTATCTCGCCCGCATGGTCGGCTCGTTCGGCCTGAAGGTGACCCGTCTGGCCAGCGGACTGCCCGTCGGGGGAGACCTGGAATATGCCGACGAGGTCACGCTGGGGCGTGCCTTCGAGGGGAGGCGACTGCTCGATGTCTGATGCCACCACCGCCACGACCGGTACGACCGGTGCGACCACGGCCGACGGGACCGCGGCCGACGGGAGCGTGACGCCCGGGACGGCGGCGCCCGGCGCCGCCGACGCCGGGGCCACCCCGCAGGGCGTCCTGGGCGAGCTGGAGGGACTGGGCGGCGACGTCGACGGCCCCGACGCGTTCGCCGTGCAGATCGCCGACCAGATCGAGAGCTTCAGCATCGCCGTCGCGGAGATCGCCAAGGGCGACGACCCCGACAGCGCGGTGCCGCACCTGCTGCTCCAGGTCTCCCAGCTGCTCCTCGCCGGCGGCCGGCTCGGCGCCCACGAGGACGTCGTCCCGGAGGAGCGCTACGAGCCGGACACCGGGCCGGAGCCCGACATGGACCACCTGCGTGAGCGCCTGGCCCAGCTGCTGGAGCCGATCGACGTCTACTCCGAGGTCTTCGACCCGTACGTGCCGCGCGCCACCCCGGTTGCCTGCCGGATCTCCGACGACCTGGCCGACATCATCACCGACGTCCGGCACGGCATGGCGCACTACCGCGCGGGCCGGATCGGTGAGGCGCTGTGGTGGTGGCAGTTCTCCTACCTGTCCAACTGGGGGCCGACCGCCAGCGCCGCGCTACGCGCCCTGCAGTCCCTGGTGGCCCACGTCCGGCTGGACACCCCGCTCGCCGATCTCGACGGCCTCGACATCGACAGCAACGCCGAGGACGGCGACCTGGAGCGCCAGGCCGGACGTGTCATGGCCGCCGAGATCGCCGCGCCGCTCGGCCTCCGCCCCGACCCCGCCTCCTGACGCACCTCACCCGACCCGGCCGACCCGATCGACCCGATCAACCCGGCCGACCTGACCGGCCCCGTTCCGTCTCCCGGTGCCGCTCGGCCCCCGGTCCCGTGGCATCGTGAACGTCGCCGTCGGCCGGTGTGCCGTCCCGGGTGTGGGCCGCTGTCACGGGGGTCCCGCGCGTTTCGTACCGGGGGTGGCGGGCGCGGTCGGAATGCGCCTCTACGCACCCCTTCGCCGCTGTGAGCTGCCGCACGTTCGGTGTGTCGCGGGACGGAGCGGGCAGGGAGATCGCGGAGCGGGCACACCGTCTCACCATGTGGCGGCGTTATGGGCGAAACGTGCCTGCTCGGTAAACTGAGTCGGCCGTGTCCTCCGGGGCACGGAGAGCGAACGGATTCGAGGAGCGAGCACACGTGGGCCTTGTCGTGCAGAAGTACGGCGGCTCCTCCGTTGCCGATGCCGAGGGCATCAAGCGCGTTGCCAAGCGGATCGTGGACACCAAGAAGGCCGGCCATCAGGTCGTCGTCGTGGTGTCAGCGATGGGCGACACGACGGACGAGCTGATCGATCTCGCCAAGGAGGTTTCCCCGGTCGCGTCGGGGCGCGAGTTCGACATGCTGCTGACCGCCGGAGAGCGCATCTCCATGTCGCTGCTGGCCATGGCCATCAAATCCCTCGGCCACGAGGCGCAGTCCTTCACCGGCAGCCAGGCCGGTGTGATCACCGACTCCGTGCACAACAAGGCACGGATCATCGATGTCACGCCGGGCCGCATCAAGAGTTCGGTGGACGACGGCAACATCGCGATCGTCGCGGGCTTCCAGGGCGTCTCCCAGGAGCGCAAGGACATCACGACGCTGGGCCGGGGCGGTTCCGACACCACGGCCGTCGCGCTCGCGGCCGCGCTGGACGCCGAGGTCTGCGAGATCTACACCGACGTCGACGGCGTCTTCACCGCTGACCCCCGGGTCGTGCCGAAGGCGCGCAAGATCGACTGGATCTCGGCCGGCGAGATGCTGGAGCTGGCCAGCTCCGGTTCGAAGGTGCTGCTGCACCGCTGTGTCGAGTACGCACGCCGTTATCAGATCCCCATCCATGTCCGGTCGTCGTTCTCCGGCCTCCAGGGCACTTGGGTCAGCAACGAACCGCGAGGGAACGAGCCGATGGAGCAGGCGCTCATCTCCGGTGTCGCGCACGACACCTCCGAGGCGAAGATCACGATCGTCGGGGTCCCCGACAAGCCGGGCGAGGCCGCCGCGATCTTCCGCGTCGTCGCCGACGCCGAGATCAACATCGACATGGTGGTGCAGAACGTCTCCGCCGCCTCGACCGGTCTGACGGACATCTCCTTCACGCTGCCGAAGACCGACGGCCGCTTCGCCATCGAGGCGCTGGAGAAGCGCAAGGGCGCCATCGGCTTCGACTCGCTGCGCTACGACGACCAGATCGCGAAGATCTCCCTGGTCGGCGCGGGGATGAAGACCAACCCCGGCGTCACGGCCACCTTCTTCGAGGCGCTGTCGAACGCGGGCGTGAACATCGAGCTGATCTCGACATCCGAGATCCGGATCTCGGTGGTCACCCGTGAGGCCGACGTCAACGAGGCGATCCGCGTGGTGCACACCGCGTTCGGGCTCGACTCCGAGAGCGACGAGGCCGTGGTCTACGGCGGCTCCGGCCGCTGAACCACGCGGCCGCACCGCCCGCTGAAGCGCGGCGGAGCTGAGCACGACCACGACACGGCGAGGGCCGGGCGCACACCGCGCCCGGCCCTCGCCGGTGTCCGCTGGGTGGCCGTCCACCCGGCCGCCGCACGGGCCGGTCGTACGCTGACGGCATGAGCCACGCACCCCTCGTCCCCTTCGGCACGTTCGAAGACGCCGCACCGGCCGTGACCCGCCCCGAGGCGGTGGCCGCACCGGTCGCCGCCGCTCTCGCCGCCTGGCCGGACGCGGCCGGACCGGTCGACTCCGTCGTCCTGGTGGACAGCGACCCCGAGAAGGCGGACACCGCCGTCTTCTGCGAGAGCTACGGCGTGGACGCCGAGGTCTCAGCCAACTGCGTGGTCGTGGCCGCCAAGCGCGGCCAGGAGACGCAGCTGGCGGCGTGCGTGGTGCTGGCCACCACCCGGCTGGACGTCAACCGCACCGTGCGCAAGCACCTGGGCGCGCGCAAGGCGTCGTTCGCGCCGATGGACGTCGCCGTGGCGGAGACCGGCATGGAGTACGGCGGCATCACCCCGATCGGCCTGCCCGGGACGTGGCCCCTGCTGGTCGACGCGCGGGTGGTGAACACCCCGCACGTCCTGATCGGCAGCGGCCTGCGGCGCGGCAAGCTGATCCTCCCCGGTGCCGACCTCGCGGCGCTGCCGGGCGCCACGGTGCTGCCCGACCTCGCGGGCTGACCCCACCGGTCCCACCCCC
>NZ_BHZI01000082.1:2900-20707 GCF_004305975.1 Streptomyces otsuchiensis | reverse complement strand
CGGGGCGGGTGCTCACAGCCGCCCCCAGCGGCGGATCAGCGGGGCGACGTGCTGCACCCCGGTGCGGTAGGCGGTGCGGGCGCCGCGGTGGGCGAGGCGGCGGACCGGGCCCGGCGGGCGGGCGTCGGTACGGCCGGGGAGGGGCGCGCCGTCGGGGTCCAGGCCGTGGCGGGCCAGGACTCCGGGGAGGTAGCCGGGGGCGCGGCCGGCGTAGTACGGGGCGAGCGGCGGCAGGCCGGGTCCGGCGGCGCGCTCCCGCAGTTCGGCCAGCCGGGCGCGGGCGGCCGCGCGGTCGGCCTCCCCGTCGCCGGTGACGCCGCGGTCGGCGAGCCAGCCGGGCTCGGGGACCGGGAGGTGGCCGGCGTCGATCCGGTCCCAGGAGGTGAGGCAGCCGGAGCCGGTGAACCAGTGGTTGCCCAGGGGCTCGCGGACCCCGAGGTCGGTGAGGACGGCGGTGGGGACGCCCCGGCTGAGGGCCTCCAGCGCGGCGGTGGAGCTGACCGTGACGAGCAGGTCGGTGGTGTCGAGCACCTCGCCCATGTGCCCGTAGGAGAGCCGGAAGTTGGCGGGGAGGCCGTTTCCGGCGCGGGCCGCGAGGCGCTGGTAGGGCACCTCCTCGACGTGGGTGGTGTGCTCGCCCGGGGCGCTGCGAAGCTTGAGGACGACCTCGCGGCCGGGGTGGCGGTGGGCGTGCGCCACGGCGCGGGCCAGCAGGTAGCGGCGGGCGGCGGCGCCGTCGGGAACGGAGGGCTGGGCGGCGAAGACGACGCGGCGCGGGCGGTCCCCGCGGTCGGCGGGGCCGGGGTCGTGCGGCGTCCCGCCGAGGAAGGGCAGCGGCCAGCGGGTGACGGCGGCGCTGTCGGCACCGGCCCCGTCCAGCACCTCGCGGAAGCGGCGGGCGTCGTGGGCGGAGCCGGCCAGCAGCAGGTCGGCGCCGTGGCGCAGCAGCAGCCCCTCGGTGAGCTTCTCGTAGACGACGCCGGGGTAGCCGGTGACGACCACCGGGCGGGTCCCGGTGGCGGGCCGGAGCCGGGCCAGTCCGTGCAGCACCGCCTGGACGGTGTGGCCGACGCAGGCCAGCACCAGGACGTCGTGGGGGCGGGCGGTGGCCGTGGGCGGCTCGTGCTCCCCGGCCAGTTCGGCGAGGAGTCCGGTCACGGTGACCTCGCGGGCGTCGCGCGGGGCGACTCCCGTGTCGGCGAGCTGCCGTGCCGTGGGGGTGGCGCGTCCGCGCAGCAGCCGGCCGCTCAGCTCCGCGCCGGGGGCGAGTGCGCGGGCGGTGAGCGCACCCCACTTCCAGCGGGTGTCGGAGTCGGCGAGTACGGCTACTCGCCCCGGTGAATTCGGTGTCGCGGGCACATCCCGGAAACTAGGCAGCCATTCGTCCCGAGGGGCCAACGCTCCCGCAATGGGAAATGAACAGCACGTGGACCGATGCCCAACTGGCCTCAGGAAAAGACAGGTTCACCTGCACCAGGTATCCCGTTCACATTCCGGCCACTGTTCCGCGCCCGCCGTCGGCGCATTGTTCACCCGGACACCGGAGAAGCCCGCCCCGATCCGGACTCCGGAGTTCTCCGTTTTCGGAGTTCTCCGGTTTCGGAACGGGACGGGCTCCCGGGGAGTGCGAAAAGCGGACGGCGCGTCCGCGGTGGCGCCGGTCAGAACCGCTCGGCGGGGACGTAGGCGCCCCAGACCTCGCGCAGCAGGTTGCAGACCTCGCCGACCGTCGCCCGTGCCTTCAGCGCCTCACGCATCGGGTAGAGGACGTTCTCCTCCTCGCCCTCGGCCGCCCGCCGCAGCGACGCGAGGGCGGTGTCCACCGCCTTCTGGTCGCGCTCCGCGCGCAGCCGCCGCAGCCGGTCGACCTGCTGCTGTTCGATGGCCGGGTCGACGCGCAGCGGCTCGTAGGGCTCCTCCTCGTCGAGCTGGAAGCGGTTGACCCCGACGACGACCCGCTCGCCCGCGTCGGTCTCCAGCGCCATCCGGTACGCGCTGCGCTCGATCTCGGTCTTCTGGAAGCCCTCCTCGATCGCCTCGACCGCGCCGCCGCGGTCCTCGACCTGCTGCATCAGCTCCAGCGCGGCGCGCTCCACGTCGTCGGTCAGGGACTCCACGACGTAGGAGCCCGCGAACGGGTCGACCGTGGCGGTCACGTCCGTCTCGTAGGCCAGCACCTGCTGGGTGCGCAGCGCGAGCCGGGCCGACTTGTCGGTGGGCAGCGCGATGGCCTCGTCGTAGGAGTTGGTGTGCAGCGACTGGGTGCCGCCGAGGACGGCACCGAGCCCCTGCACGGCGACGCGCACCAGGTTGACCTCGGGCTGCTGCGCGGTGAGCTGCACACCGGCGGTCTGGGTGTGGAAGCGCAGCATCAGCGACTTGGGGTTCTTCGCGCCGAACTCCTCCTTCATCACCCGGGCCCAGATCCGGCGGGCCGCGCGGAACTTGGCGACCTCCTCCAGGATGGTGGTGCGGGAGACGAAGAAGAACGACAGCCGGGGCGCGAAGTCGTCCACGTCCATACCGGCGGCGACGGCCGTCCGCACGTACTCGATGCCGTCCGCGAGGGTGAAGGCGATCTCCTGCGCGGGCGTGGCCCCGGCCTCGGCCATGTGGTAGCCGGAGATCGAGATGGTGTTCCACTTGGGGATCTCGGCGCGGCAGTACTTGAAGATGTCGGCGATCAGCCGCAGCGAGGGCTTGGGCGGGAAGATGTAGGTGCCGCGGGCGATGTACTCCTTGAGCACGTCGTTCTGGATGGTGCCGGTCAGCTGCTCCGGGGAGACGCCCTGCTCCTCGGCGACGAGCTGGTAGAGCAGAAGCAGCAGCGCGGCGGGGGCGTTGATCGTCATCGACGTGGAGACCTTGTCCAGCGGGATACCGCCGAACAGCACCCGCATGTCGTCGATGGAGTCGATGGCGACGCCGACCTTGCCGACCTCGCCCTGCGCCAGCGGGGCGTCGGAGTCGTGACCCATCTGGGTGGGCAGGTCGAAGGCGACCGACAGGCCCATGGTGCCGTTGGCGATCAGCTGCTGGTAGCGGGCGTTGGACTCCGCCGCCGTCCCGAACCCGGCGTACTGGCGCATCGTCCAGGGCCGGCCGGTGTACATCGTGGGGTAGACGCCGCGGGTGTACGGATAGACGCCGGGCGCTCCGAGCCGATCGGCCGGGTCCCATCCCTTGAGGGCCTCCGGCCCGTACACCGGCTCGATCGGGGTACCGGACTCTGACTCGCGCGCCATGGTGTGTGTGCCTTCCGTTCGCAACAGCCGCGGGATCGCCGCGCGACGGACTGTAGCGACCGGCCTGCGCCGGACGGGAGAGGCTCGGCCTGGGAGATCGCTCACAACGGGCGTGCGCCCGCCGCTCGCGGCGTTGGGACGCGCGGGTGGGACGAAGGGGGAATACGCCCCACCCGCGCTTGGGCCCCTGTGGTACGGGGGGAACCACGGGTGCCCGTGGACCGATGACCAGTCGGCCCACTCCCTACAGCGTCCCAGAAGCCCGCCGCGTTACGAAGACCAGGTCATGGTTTCCGGCCGGAGATCACTGTTCGTGCACCCACCAGGTCTCTTCCGTACGCACCGGACGCCGCCCGCTCGGCGGTCCGTGACAGCGCCGCTACCGGTGCCGGTGCTGGCGCCGGCGCCGGCGCGGTTTGCACGGCGCGGGACCCGGCGGCGGCGCGCCCGCGGTCGGCCGCGCGGCGCCCGGACGGGACGGCGGAGCCACGGTCCGCCGACTGCTCGGCACGTTCGAGGAGTTCGGCGAGGCGGCGCAGTCCGCGGTGGGCGGCGGTCCGCACCGCGCCCGGGCGGCAGCCGAGGAGCCCGGCGGCACGTTTGGCGTCCAGCCCCAGCACCGTGCGCAGGACCACCGCCTCGGCCTGTTCCTTGGGCAGCCGGCGGACGAGGGCGAAGGTGTCGCGGGTGCCCAGGGCCACGATCGCCTCCTCGGCGGTGTCGGCGGCGGCGGGCAGCTCGCGCAGCGCCGGCTCGTCCAGCGGCTCGGCCGGCCGGCGGGCCCGCGCCCGCAGATGGTCCAGGGCGCGGTTGCGCGCGATGCGGGTGGTCCAGCCGCGGAACCGGTCGGCGTCGCCGTCGAAGCGGCCGAGGTCGCGGGCTATGTGGAGCCAGGTCTCCGCCGTGACGTCCTCGGCGTCGGGCTCGGCGACGATGGTCCGCACATAGCCCAGCAGCCGTGGCTGTAAGGCCCGGAACAGCGTGCCGAACGCGTGGTCGTCCCCCCGTTGAGCCGCCCGCACCGCCGCGGTCAGCTCCTCGTCCTCTTCCCCCTGCACCCCCACCGCCCCCTCTTCGCGGACACGCCCACAGCACGGAACCGGTAACTGTGCGTCTCCGAAGCCCGAACGCTACGCGACCCGGGCGAACCCGTCCATCCCCGGCTTCCCGGCCACGGCACGGCGCACGCCGGAGGGTCCGGAGCCGTCGGCGTGGGGCGCGCCGAGCGGGCGACGAAGGGCGTGCGGCGTGCGCGGCGGGCGGCGCTGTAACGGAATCGCGAGGGCCGTCGCTGTAGGAGCGGAGACGGGCACCGCGGGGCCCGTCGCCAGCGGTCGGCCGGGGTCTCTCCTGTGGGGGGTGGCGGCCCCGGCTGTCCGCCAGAACGTGCGGCACGAAGCGCGAACGCGGGAAGCGCACCCGTGGGACGCGCGGGTGCGGCGGGTCCCGCCGCACTCGCCCGCCTCACGCGGTGGCGCCGGCCTCCACCCGGTCGGCGAGAGCGGTGAACTCCTCCCACTCCAGCTCCGGGGTGTCCGGGTTCCACAGCTTCTGGGCCGTGGCGTGCAGCGGCAGCCGGATGCCGTCGGCGACCTCGTCGGTCGTCTGGCTGTCGGCCAGGTCGCACCAGACGGCGAACCGGCCGCCGAGCACGTTGTCCGGGCCGCCCAGTTCGTCGGCGACCGGCTCGTTCCCGCGCAGCACGTCGGGCGTCCACTCCTCGTAGATCCGCTCGCCGGTGGGGTAGACGAAGCCGACCGGCTCGCCCAGCACGTAGTACAGGTACTCGCTGCTCATGTTGATCAGCTCCCAGCCGCCCTCCAGGTACTCCTCGGGCGGGCGGGCGCCGATCTCGCGGCCGGTCCAGTAGGTGACCTGCCGTTCGGCGTCGGGCTGGACGGTGCCCCCGGCGTGCATGCCGTCGTTCCACACCTGGGGAAGGCGGTCCAGCTCGCGGGCGGTGTCGGCCCGGTCGTTGAGCCAGGCGGTGGCCAGGTCCTGGGTGGTGGCGACGGAGTCGATGGCCTCGCGGGCCTCGGCGAGGGCGGGGAAGCTGCCCTCGGGGTCCTGGTAGTACAGCGCGCCGTACTCGTCACCCCCCAGATGCCAGTACGGGCCGGGGAAGAGCTGGGCGTACTCGCGGGTCAGGTCGTCCAGCAGTTCGCCGGCGCGCGGCTGGGAGATGTCGATGGCGCCGGGCACCGGCTCGCCTGCCGCGTTGTTGAGCCGCAGCTCCGGGTAGGCGTCGAGGACGGCACCGAGGTGGCCCGGGGAGTCGATCTCGGGGATGACGGTGATGTGGAGCGACTCCGCGAGTTCCACTATGCGGCGGACCTCGTCCTTGGTGAGGTGCTCCTCGGAGACGATCTCGGGGAACTCCTCGCTCTCGATGCGGAAGCCCTGGTCGTCGCTGAAGTGCAGCTGCAGCTGGTTGAGTTTGAGGTCGCCCATCATGTGCAGCCGCTCCTCGATCCAGTCGGCCGGGAAGTGCTTGCGGGCGATGTCCAGCATGAATCCGCGCTGCGGGCGGTCCGGCGCGTCCTTGACCACGCCCTCGGCGACGCCACCGGCGTCCCGGACGCTCTGCACCAGGGTGCGGGTGCCGTAGAAGACACCGGCGTCGTGCGAGCCGGTGATGGTCAGGGTTCCGTCGCGGCTGGTGAGGGTGTACTCCTCCGGTCCGAGCGGGGAGTCGGGGTCGACCTCCAGCAGGACGTCGCCGAGCAGGGCGTCGCCCTCGGTCACCGGGACCGACAGCTCGTCCGCGAGCCGCTCGGCCTCGTCGTCGAGCACGCCGTCGAGGACCGCGACGACCCGGGTGTCCGGGGTCACGGCCCAGCCGTCGCCCTCGGCGGGCTCCCAGGACCGGACGGCGGGGACGGCACTGGGCGCCTCGTCCGGGCCCACCGGGGCGGCGCGCGGCTCCTCCGCCTCCGGCGCGTCCACGCCGGCGGCCGTCTGGGAGGAGGACCGCTCGGCGGTCCGCTCGGGACCACCGAGCAGCACCGCCCCGAGCGCGACCAGGACAACCATCATGGCGACGACGCCGCCTGTCAGTACACGAGCCATGGGAAGACCGTAACCACATCGCCGGGTGGCCGGAGCAGGGTCGTAGGGCCCGCCGGTACCGACCGAAGACCCCCGGCGGCGGCCCGCGCGGCGCCACCCGGCGGGCATCCCGGCGGCACGGCCCGCGCGCGAGGGTTCCTCACCCATCCGTGCCTGATTGCTCACACCTGAGCCCCCGGGTCCGGAACGGCCCGATGCCGTCGATACGATGTGGCCCGGCCGGTGGACCGTACCCGGCCGGGACCGGCGGCCTCCGCCAGGCGGAGGAACCCGCCACCCGATCCCGACATCCGCTCCCGGAGGGTATTTCCGTGCCGGCAGGAACGCTGTACCGCGGCCGGGAAGGCATGTGGTCATGGGTGGCTCATCGAGTCACCGGTGTCCTCGTTTTCTTCTTCCTGTTCGTCCATGTACTCGACACCGCGCTCGTCCGCGTCTCGCCCGAGGCGTACGACGACACTGTCGCGGTCTACAAGACCCCGCTCGTGGCCTTCATGGAGTACGGCCTCGTCGCCGCCGTGCTCTTCCACGCGCTCAACGGCCTGCGAGTGATCGCGGTCGACTTCTGGAGCAAGGGCGCTCGCTACCAGAAGCAGCTGCTGTGGAGCGTCATGGGGCTGTGGGGCGTGCTGATGGCCGGTGCCGCGTACCCGGTGCTGTCGCACGCCGTGCGTGAGCTGTTCGGGAGCTGATCGAGATGACCACCGAAAACACCACCGCCGCCACCACGGGCGTCACCGTCGAGGACAGCCGTTACAGCCCCGACAACCCCGCCCCGGTGATCGAGCCGCCGCGTGCGCGCACCCCGCGCACCCCGAAGGCGACCCGGACCAACTTCGAGCTGTACGGCTGGCTGTTCATGCGCCTGTCCGGCATCCTGCTCGTCTTCCTGGTCATCGGGCACCTGCTGATCCAGCTCGTGCTGGACGGCGGCGTGTCCAAGGTCAGCTTCGCCTTCGTCGCCGGCCGCTGGGCCTCGCCGTTCTGGATGGCGTGGGACCTGATCATGCTCTGGCTCGCCATGCTGCACGGCGCCAACGGTATGCGGACGATCATCAACGACTACGCGCAGCGCGACAACACCCGCTTCTGGCTGAAGGTGCTGCTCTACACGGCCACCGTCTTCACCATCCTGCTGGGCACGCTGGTGATCTTCACCTTCGACCCGAACATCCGCTGACGCACCGGGGCTGACGAGACAGATGCAGATCCACAAGTACGACACCGTCATCGTCGGTGCGGGCGGCGCCGGGATGCGCGCGGCCATCGAGGCCACCAAGCGCAGCCGCACCGCCGTACTGACCAAGCTCTACCCGACCCGCTCCCACACCGGCGCGGCGCAGGGCGGCATGGCCGCCGCCCTCGCCAACGTCGAGGAGGACAACTGGGAGTGGCACACCTTCGACACGGTCAAGGGCGGCGACTTCCTGGTGGACCAGGACGCGGCCGAGATCCTGGCGAAGGAGGCCATCGACTCGGTCCTCGACCTGGAGAAGATGGGCCTGCCGTTCAACCGGACCCCGGACGGCACCATCGACCAGCGCCGGTTCGGCGGCCACACCCGCAACCACGGTGAGGCGCCCGTGCGCCGCTCCTGCTACGCGGCGGACCGCACCGGCCACATGATCCTCCAGACCCTCTACCAGGCGTGCGTGAAGGAGGGCGTGGAGTTCTACAACGAGTTCTACGTCCTCGACGTGCTGCTGAACGAGGTGGACGGCGTCCGCAAGGCGTCCGGCGTGGTCGCGCTGGAGCTGGCCACCGGCGAACTGCACGTCTTCCAGGCGAAGGCGATCGTCTTCGCCTCCGGCGGCAACGGCAAGTTCTACAAGGTGTCCTCCAACGCCCACACCCTGACCGGCGACGGCCAGGCGGCGGCGTTCCGGCGGGGCATCCCGCTGGAGGACATGGAGTTCTTCCAGTTCCACCCGACCGGCATCTGGAAGATGGGCATCCTGCTCACCGAGGGCGCGCGCGGTGAGGGCGGCATCCTGCGGAACAAGGACGGCGAGCGCTTCATGGAGCGCTACGCCCCCACCATCAAGGACCTCGCGCCGCGTGACATGGTCTCGCGCTCGATCTACACCGAGATCCGCGAGGGACGTGGCTGCGGCCCCGACGCCGACCACGTCTACCTGGACCTCACCCACCTCCCGCCGGAGCAGCTGGACGCCAAGCTGCCCGACATCACGGAGTTCGCCCGCACCTACCTCGGTATCGAGCCCTACACGGACCCGATCCCGATCCAGCCGACGGCGCACTACGCGATGGGCGGCATGCCGACCAACGTTCGCGGCGAGGTGCTGGCCAACAACACCGACGTGATCCCGGGCCTGTACGCGGCCGGCGAGGTCGCCTGCGTCTCGGTGCACGGTGCCAACCGCCTCGGCACCAACTCGCTGCTGGACATCAACGTCTTCGGCCGGCGCGCGGGCATCGCCGCCGCCGAGTACGCCTCCACCGCGGACTTCGTCGAACTCCCGGAGAACCCGGAGGAGTTCGTCGCCGGCCAGGTCGAGATGCTGCGTGACGCCACCGGCACCGAGCGGGTCAGCGACATCCGCCGGGAGCTGCAGGAGACCATGGACAAGAACGCCATGGTCTTCCGCACCTCGGAGACGCTGACGGAGGCCCGCGACGAGATCGCGGCCCTGCGTGAGCGGTACAAGGGCATCTCGGTGCAGGACAAGGGCCGCCGGTTCAACACCGACCTGCTGGAGGCCATCGAGCTGGGCAACCTGCTCGACCTGGCCGAGGTCCTGGTCGTCTCCGCCCTGGCCCGCAAGGAGTCCCGGGGCGGTCACTACCGCGAGGACTACCCGGACCGCGACGACGTCAACTTCATGCGCCACACCATGGCGTACCGCGAGGTCGACGCGGACGGCAACGACTCGATCCGGCTGGACTACAAGCCGGTCGTCCAGACCCGCTACCAGCCGATGGAGCGTAAGTACTGATGAGCACCGCCACCGTCGAGAAGCCGGAGGCCGCCGCGGACAACGGCGCCTCCCACAAGATCACCGTCACCTTCCGCATCCGCCGGTTCAACCCGGAGGTCTCCGCGGAGGCGAGCTGGCAGGACTTCGTGATCGACATCGATCCGAAGGAGCGCGTCCTGGACGCGCTGCACCAGATCAAGTGGGAGGAGGACGGCACTCTCACCTTCCGCCGTTCCTGCGCCCACGGCATCTGCGGCTCCGACGCCATGCGCATCAACGGCCGGAACCGGCTCGCCTGCAAGACGCTGATCAAGGACCTGAACCCGGCCAAGCCGATCTCCATCGAGGCGATCAAGGGCCTGACCGTCCTCAAGGACCTCATCGTCGACATGGAGCCGTTCTTCCAGGCCTACCGCGACGTGATGCCCTTCCTGGTCACCAGCGGCAACGAGCCGACCCGCGAGCGTCGGCAGTCCGCCGCCGACCGCGAGCGGTTCGACGACACCACCAAGTGCATCCTGTGCGCCGCGTGCACCTCCTCGTGCCCGGTGTTCTGGAACGACGGCCAGTACTTCGGCCCGGCGGCGATCGTCAACGCCCACCGCTTCATCTTCGACTCGCGTGACGAGGCCGGGGAGCAGCGGCTGGAGATCCTCAACGACAAGGACGGCGTGTGGCGTTGCCGCACCACGTTCAACTGCACCGACGCGTGCCCGCGCGGTATCGAGGTCACCAAGGCGATCGCCGAGGTCAAGCAGGCGCTGATCACCCGCCGGTTCTGACCGGAGGGCGAGGCACCGGCCCGGAGTTGTCGACGGCGGCGGGCGTGCGGGGTGATTTCCCGCGCGCCCGCCGCCGTTCGTGTGCCCGCGCCCGGCGCGCACGGGACGGGCGGCGTCGCGCGGCGGGCGGTCGCCGGTGCCCTGGGCTAGGTTGCGGCCATGGCTGAATTCGTACTCGTACCGGGGGCGTGGCTGGGGTCGTGGGCGTGGCGCGAGGTCGTCCCGCACCTGCGCGCGGCGGGCCACGGCACCCATCCGCTGACCCTGGCCGGCGTCGCCGAGCGGGGCGGTGAGAGCGCCGGGCAGAGCACCCACGTCCAGGACGTCGTCGGCGCCGTCGAACGGCTCGACCTGCGGGACGTGATCCTGGTCGGGCACAGCTACTCCGGCATCCCGGTGGGCCAGGCCGCCGAACGCATCGGGGACCGGCTCGCGCGGGTGGTCTTCGTCGACGCCAACGTGCCGACCGACGGCGAGTCCTTCGTCTCCGGCTGGCCCTACGGCCGGGACATTGTCGAGGCGGCCATCGCGGCGCACGGCGGCACCTGGCCGCCGCTGGCCGCCGCCGACTACGCCGGGCAGGGGCTGACCGACGAGCAGGTGGAGCGGATCGTGGCCGGCTCCACCCCGCACCCGGGCGCCACCCTGATCGAGCCGGCGGTCCTGGAACGCCCGCTCGGCGAGCTGCGCGCCACCTATGTGAAGTGCCTGCTGGACGGTGTGGAGCCGAGTGACGACGTCGCGGCCCTGCTGACCAGCGACCGCTGGCGGCTGGTGCGGATGGAGACCGGGCACTGGCCGATGTTCTCCCGGCCGCGCGAACTGGCCGACGTGCTGCTGGAGGCGGCGGAGCACTGACGGCCCGCCGCTGCCGGGTGCCGCCGGTGCCGGGTGCCGCCGCTGCCGCCGCTGCCGCCGATGCCGCCGATGCCGCCGATGCCGCCGGACGCTACCGGCCGACGGTGATCACCAGCTCGTCGTCCGGGCCGTCGTCGCCCCGCTCCGCACCGGGTGGCGCCTCGCCCCCGTGGCCCTCCGGCCCCCGCTCCTCCGCCGGTCGCAGACAGTCGGGGGCGATCCGCCACAACAGCAGCCACGCGGCGGCCCCGGCCAGGGCGCCGCAGATCATCGCGCCCCCCGCGCGGTCGGCCGCCAGGCTGAGCGGTCCGGCCCACCAGGTGTCCCCGGGACCGGAGGCGAACAGGAGCTGGTCCGCCCCGACGAAGAGGGCGCGGCCCACCGCGCCCGCGGCCAGGCCGGTCCAGGCGCCGGTGAGCAGGAGCGCGGGGAGGGAGCGTCGCCGCAGCGGCCGGAGCACGGCCCAGAACGCGGCGCCGAACAGCAGCACCTGGAGCACCGCGGGCACCGCGAGCAGCAGCAGCACCCACAACTCCTGTCCGGCGTACGACACGTGCCAGTCGGCCGGGACCAGCCACCGCTCCACCAGTACCTCGCCCGCGCCGGGACGACGGTCGGCGAAGCCGTCGTGCCTCCACGAACCGCCCAGCGCCGCGACCAGCAGGGCGAGCAGCGCCGTGGCGGCCCCGGCCGCCCGCAGGAGGGCCCGGCCGTCGCCGGACGAGTCGGACCGCCCCGGGATCGCCTGGCCCGCGTTCCCGTCCAGCAGGGCGAGCCGCCGGGAGCGCACCACCGCGGCCCCGGTCACGACCCCGCCTGCCACCAGCCCGAGCCCGATGAACAACGGCGCTCCCTGGCCGGTCAGTTCGTAGACCGCCATCCACACCGACCGCTCACGGAAGACACCGATCTCCTCGGTCTGGTCCCAGCTCTCCAAGCCGTTGTCTCGCCCGCGCAGCCCCACGAGCGGCGCCACCAGGCCGGTCCCGACCACGGAGGCGGCGACGGCGGCCCACCAGCAGGCGAGCCAGGTCAGCGGCCAGCGGCGTCCCACCGGCGGCAGCAACCGCAGCACCAGCGCCGAACCGGCGGCGAACAGCGCCACCGTCAGCAGCACCTGGGTGGTGACCAGGCCGGTGCCGATCCACTCGCCGGCCGTCCACCGTGCCGCACCGTCAGGTTCCCGGTGCGACCAGCCGATCAGCCACCAGACGAGCGACCACGTTCCCCGGTCCCCGTTCTCGTCGGCCGCCTCCACCAGCGCGGCGAGCCGTGCCGGTGTGCAGACGAACCAGATCAGCGCCCAGAGCGCCACCGCACCCGCGACCGGCGGCACCCACTCCGCGCGTGTCACGTTCTCCCACCTCAACCGCATCGCGGCCCCCTCTTGGAAGTTCCGTCCCCTGAACCCACTCCGCCGCCTCGGGCGGCGCCCTCTCCCCCTTGTGCCCCGGCGCCGCTCGGTCAGCGGCGGACGGTGATCACCAGGTCGTCGTCGGCCTCGGGGCCGGCGCCTCGTCCGTCCTGCCGCTCCGTCGCCTTCCCCTGCGGCGCGTCGCCTCCGGAGCGTGCCCACGGCCATCCGGTTCCGGAAGGCCGCGACGCGATCCAGGCTGCCGCACCGCCCAGCGCACCGGCTGTCAGCGCGCCGGGCACGAACGCGTAGCCGCCACGCCCCACCAGGAAGACCAGGTGGTCGAAGTCCATGTCCGCGGTGCCGAGCACCTGGGACAACGATGTCGCCAGCACTCCCGCGGCCGTGCCCGCCCAGGCGCCGGTGACGACCAGCGCCGGCAGGGACCGGCTCCGCGCCAGCCGGACGACCAGCCAGAACAGCGCCCCGAGGAGCAGCACCTGGAGCGCGGCTCCCAGCACCAGATGCCCCGCGATGGACGAGGCTGCCTCGGCGTCGCCCATGCCTCCGTCCTCCAGGTCGTACCAGGCGGCGGGAGTCAGCCAGAACGCGGCCAGCCGGCCGGTGGTCCCGTTCTCGTCGGTGGTGAACACAGGCTCCGTGTCCGAGCCCAGGGCGCCGATGAGCAGTGCGCCCGGGACCATCGCCGCACCGGCCACGCGGAGCAGGACACCTCGGTCGGCCGTCGGAGCGTCGTCCGCGCCGGTCCGGTCGGTCTCCCCACGGCTCAGCAGCCACGCGGCAGCGGTGACGGCGGCTGACGCGACAAGCGCGAGGACGGTCAGCAGCGGCAGCCCCCGACCGGTCCCCAGCACCACCGCGAGCGAGGCCGACGTGAAGCCGTCCCCGAACGGCGCGGCGATCGCCGAGCCGAGTAGCGCGGCCACCACACCGGTCCACCAGCAGGCGAACCAGGTCAGCGGCCAGCGCCATCCGGTCGGTGGCAGCAACCGCAGCACCAGGGCCGAACCGGCGGCGAACAGCGCAACCGTCAACAGCAGTTGTGCTGCCACCACACCCGCGCCCAGGTGTGAGTCCGCCAGCCAGGGCGCGGCCCGTTCGACCTCCCCGCCGCCCGGTGACCACGAGTAGACCCACCAGCCCAGGAGTTCGGGCACCGGTCGTGACTCCTGCAGCGGCTCGCCCATCAGGCGCGCCGCACGCTCGGGCGTGCAGATCAGGCGGACCAGCGCCCACAGCACCACCGCCCCGACCGCCGGCGGCACCCACACCGCCCGTGCGGCCCACACCCGCGTTCCTGTCCTTGTCCACGACGACGTCATCTCGCCCCTCCCCCCTGAGGTCTGCCCGCTCCCCGCGGCGGGCCACCGCGTCGGCGGCGCCTCCGGCGCCTCATTGTGCCCGCTGGTCACACCGAACGCACGGCTCCGCCGTCGGGTTGCCGGGGGCGACGCGCCGCTCAGCGGCTGAGGTCGACCACGAGTTCGTCGTCCTCGGGGCGGTGTCCCGGCCCGGCCACCGGCTCGCCGTCGCTCCCGGCCGGTGACGGCGCCGGGGCCTCGCCCGGTGGCGCGAACCGCAGAACGGTCCACGCGACGAGACCGCCGAGCACTCCGGCGGTCAGCGCCCCCGCCGCATACGCGACCGACCACTCCGCCAGCCGCGTGAGGTACCCCGGATCACCGAAATCCCGGGGTCCTCCGAGAGCGAGGACCCAGACGGCCCGTCCGAGGGTCCCGGCGGCCAGCCCGGTCCAGGCCCCAGCGAGCAGCGACGCGGGCAGGGACCGGCTCCGCAGCGCCCGCACCACCAGCCAGAACAGCAGCCCGAAGAAGAGCACATGGAGCAACGCGGGCAAAGCGGCCAGCAGCGAGAGGACCGGATCGGGCGTCCCGGCCCCGGACTCCAGGTTCCAGGCGTTGGGCACCAGCCAACGGGCCACGGCCGGGCCGCCGGGGATATCGTCGCTGCCACTGTGGCGGAACCAGCTGTCCATGGCGGTGCCGCCCAGCGCCCCGATCAGCAGCGCCACCAGCAGCGCGGCCCCGCCGGCGGCCCACCGCTGCGCACGCGGACCGACGGGAGCCGGCCCCGGCTCCGGACGCCCGGCGTGCCCGCCCCGGAGAGCCACCGTCCGCAGCAGCACCGCCGAGCCGGTGACGACCAGCGCGGCGGGCAGCGCGAGGACGACCAGCACGGGCAGCCCGTGCCCGGTGGTCCAGAAGACCGTCAACCCACGGGAGCCGTAGGGCTCCGCGCCGACCAGCGCCACGGCCCCGGACCCGGCCACCGCCGCGGCGACCGCCGTCCACCAGCAGCCCAGCACCGTCAGCGGCGTCCGTGAACCCACCGGGGGCAGCGCCCGCAGCACCGCCGCCGCCCCGGCGGCGAACAGCACGACGGTGAGCAGCACCTGCGCCGTCACCCGGGCGGCGCCGAGGTGTTCGTCGGCGAGCCACTCCAGCTCTCCGGCTTCGAACCCCCGGTGCGACCAGGCCGCCAGCCAGGACCCGAGGTGTGCGGCGCCCCGGGCGGGACGTCCCTCGCCGGTCAGCAGCGCGGCGGCCCGTTCCGGGGTGCAGACCACCCAGACCGCCAGCCACAGCGTCGCCGCGCCGAGCAGCGGCGGCAGCCACTCCGCACGCGTCAGCCGCTCACCCGTCACCCATCCCCGTCCGTGCAGCACCCGGTCCCCTCCCCGGCGGGACCGCCCGCCGATGTCGGCGGGCCACCGAGTCGACGGCGCCCACCCGGCCATTGTGCCGCCGGGCATCGGCCGGGACGGGACAGCACGCGGCCGTACGCGGGCGTACGTGGCTTTCACGCGCGCGGGGACGCCCAAAGCCCCCTCTGGCGTACCCTGCTGCTAGGAACGGCGGGCACGACCGCCGGACGCGGTGGCACGCAGTGGGGGTCTCGTGAACCAGCCCGAACCGAACGGTTACCAGTGGGGTCCGACCGGTCAGCGGCCGCCTGCGCACCATCAGCAGGTGACCCAGCCGATCGACCTGAGCAAGGGCCCCTACCCCACCCGGCCCACCGGCGGGCACGACGCCCAGCCGTACGCGCCGGGAGCGCCGCAGCCCGGGCTCCAGGCGTACGCGCCGGGATACGGCCCGCAGGGCTTCCAGCCCCAGCAGGGCGCACCGTTGCTCTACCTCGGCGACATGACGGTGATGCCGGACGCCGTCCTCACCCCCAGCGGCCCGCTGCCCCTCAAGGGCGCGATGTGGTCGGTCACCGACATGTCCCGCACGGACCGGACCATCACCACGGCCGGCGTCGTGCTGACCTGTGTCTTCGTCTGGTTCTGCCTGCTCGGCCTGCTCTTCCTGCTGATGCGGGAGGACACCACCACCGGCTTCGTACAGGTGACGGTGACCAGCGGCGGCCGCACGCACACCACCCTCATCCCGGCCACCAGCCCGCAGGCCGGTCCGGCGATCGTGCAGCAGGTCAACTGGCTGCGGTCGCTCAGCATGTGAGCATGGCTATAGGTGTCAGCGCGTCGTGGGCGGGGTGCGGCGCAGCGCGAGGGTGACGAATCCCAGCGTCCCCCGGTAGCCGGTCAGCCAGCCGGTGCGGTGGTCGGCCGCGAGGGCGGCGGCACCCGGCGCCTCGGGGTGGCCGGGGTGCTCAAGCGCCCACCGCGCGAGCGAACCGGTCCACGACCACTCGTAGTCGTCCCACTCGGCGGCGGTGCTGACGTGGCCGTACACCGGGGTCCAGCCGGCGTCGGTGACGCGCCGTACGGTGCCCGCCAGGTCGTCGTAGGCGTCGGCGTCGCAGCCGAGGACCCGCAGGGCGTCCGGCCCGGGCGGCCGTTCCCAGAACCCCTCGCCGAGGAGCACGGTGCCGCCTGGTGCCAGGTGGGCGACGGCCGCCTCCAACGACGGGAGCAGCCCGCCGAACGCGTGGGTCGCGCCGACGCACAACACCACGTCGCCCGGCCGGTCGACGGGATACCGGGAGGCGTCCGCGGTGACCAGGCGGAGCTTCTCCGCGAGCCCCAGGCGTTCGGCCTCCCGGAGACCGTGGTCGATCCCGGCGGGGTCGATGTCCAGACCGACGCCCTCCGCGTCGGGACGCGCGGCCAGCGCGCGCAGCAGCCAGGTGCCCTGCCCGCAGCCGAGGTCGAGCAGGAGCGGAGCACGGTCACGCGGCATCACCCGGTCCAGCAGGACGCGAACGGAGTCCTCCGACAGGGGCGCCGCGACGGGATGGTCGGCGTGGGTCACCAGATGGCGCTGGTAGCTCTGCATCCGCGCATCCTCACACCGCGCCCCGGCCACCCACGACCGGTTTTCCGGCGGCTGCGGCCGGGCTGCCCGTAGACTGACGCCCGGTCGCCGCCCTGCGACCACACAGCCTTCCGGCCGAGGTACCAGCTCCCCGGGAGGCTTTTCCATGCCTGGCGCCGGAGCGGTGATCGACCCGGGGCCGGGCCCTCACCCGTCTCACTCCCGGAGGCCCACCCACGCCCGATGTGAACCCCCGCCCCGCCGACGAGACGGACCGGGCGCCGCTCGAACGGCTCTGGCTGATGTTCCGCCACGACCTGTCCGCCCACAGCGGCGTGCTGCCGTGCGCGGACGGGACGTTCCGGAGCGACCGCCTCGACACGGCTCTGACCAGCCCCGGTTGGGCTCCGTACGTGCTGGAGTGTTCGGACCGGCCGGTGGGGTTGGCGCTGGTGCGAGGGCTGGACGAACCGACCCGCGTGCTCAGCGAGTTCTTCGTGGTGGCGGGAGCGCGCGGACGAGGCATCGGACAGCAGGCGGCCCAGGACGTGATGGCCCTGTGGCCCGGCGTGTGGGAGGTGGCGTTCCAGCCGGGGAACACCGGCGCCGCGCGCTTCTGGCGACGCGTCGCCACCGCCGTCGCCGGTGGACGGTGGACCGAGGAGCAGCGCCCGGTCCCCGGCAGGCCCGACGCCGCCCCTGACCACTGGATCCGCTGCGACACCGGCGGAGCCGCGTCCCCGCCGGACAGGCCCCGGCGCTAGCACCAACCCACCGACACCGCACCCCGACGTCCCAGGCCCGCGCGGAGATCACTGACCCCTGCCCCCTCATTGCGAACGAGGTGAGCGAGCAGGACCATCCCTGCATGCGCGGGGAGCACCAACGGCGCCGCGTCGATTCGCGTCCGGGCGCGGGACCATCCCCGCATGCGCGGGGAGCACCCCCCTGTCCTGGGGTTGCAGAGCAGCCCGTGGGGACCATCCCCGCATGCGCGGGGAGCACGTGGCACGGGCCTGCGTGGTGGGTGGCCAGCTGGGACCATCCCCGCATGCGCGGGGAGCACGCGTGCCGGGGGTGGATGTCCAGAGTCGACCTGGGACCATCCCCGCATGCGCGGGGAGCACGCGGCGGCCTCCAGGGGGCCGGCGTCCAGGGGGGGGACCATCCCCGCATGCGCGGGGAGCACTCGGAGCCGGGCAGGACACCGCCGGGAGTCTCGGGACCATCCCCGCATGCGCGGGGAGCACGCGTGCCGGGGGTGGATGTCCAGAGTCGACCTGGGACCATCCCCGCAT
>NZ_BHZI01000082.1:0-2890 GCF_004305975.1 Streptomyces otsuchiensis | reverse complement strand
GGGACCATCCCCGCATGCGCGGGGAGCACGCGTGCCGGGGGTGGATGTCCAGAGTCGACCTGGGACCATCCCCGCATGCGCGGGGAGCACGCGGCGGCCTCCAGGGGGCCGGCGTCCAGGGGGGGACCATCCCCGCATGCGCGGGGAGCACTCGGAGCCGGGCAGGACACCGCCGGGAGTCTCGGGACCATCCCCGCATGCGCGGGGAGCACGGCGCCATGCCGAAAGTCCTGCTGCAGATACTGGGACCATCCCCGCATGCGCGGGGAGCACTAGGGACTCCGAGGCCGCAGTGGGTCAGCCGTAGGACCATCCCCGCATGCGCGGGGAGCACGTCTGGAGTGAGCCAGAGCCATTCGAGGTCGAGGGACCATCCCCGCATGCGCGGGGAGCACAGCCCGTACGAGTACCTGGCCATGGCGGAACAGGGACCATCCCCGCATGCGCGGGGAGCACAGGTGCCGAGCTGCGGTGTTAGAGCGGCACAGGGCGGATTTTACTTACTTTGCCAAACTCCGACATATCGACCACCAGGTGCGGTAGGAGACGATCAGCTCGCGAGGTCACCGCACTTCACGGCCTCCACGAACGCGGACCACGTCGTCTGCTCGACCATCAGCACCGCACCGCCGGGCACCTTCGAGTCACGAACCGGCGTGACCGACGGAAGCCCGTCGGCTACCTCCAGGCAGTCACCACCGTTGTCACCGCTGAAGGTGGACTTGCGCCAAACGGTGGCGGCGGGCAGGTGCACCTCGGTCATGTCAGTTCCTTGAGTACGGAGTCGATCAGCGCGACCGACTCATCGGGTGGCAGAGCAGTGGCCTTGAGCAGATCATAGGCTCGCTGCGCTGTCCCCACAGCGTCAGATTCGGCAATCACATGACCGGCCGGAAACCCGTCGGCGTGCACGACGTCGGCACCCTCGTCGAACGACAGGACGCTGTACGGATAGCCCACCGCCGGGTAGCTGGGCGTAGTGCTGGGGATGAACTGAACGACGTGGTGCGGGTTGGTCGCGATGCCGCGCAGCTGCTCGAACTGCGCTGCCATGACCGATGGTTCAGCGATGCCCCGACGCAGTACGGCCTCTTCAAGGATCATCCACAGGCGAGGCGGCTCTTCTCTCGACAGAATCCTCTGCCTCTCCATCCTCGCTGTGACCAGGTCTTCGAGGTTCGGGGGGCGTCGCCCCTGGAAGATCGCCCTCGCGTATCCCTCCGTCTGCACCAGCCCCGGCACGAGGATCGGGTGGTACGCACGAATCATGGTGGCGGCCTGCTCCAGCCGGACGTACGGGCGGAACCAGCTCGGGTAGGCGAACATCAGCACCAGTTCCCACAGCCGCACGAAGCGGCCGTTGGCGTACGGGAAGACCTCGTCGCAGGTCTCCGCGAACTCCCTCGCCGCCACCCGGTCGCCTGACTCAATCTTCGCCACGAGCGAGTACCCGCAGTGCGCCCGCTCCCCCAGCTCGGCACGCGTCATCCGCAACCGTTCGCGCTCCAGCCTCACTTCATACCCGAATGCCTTCAGCGGCGAGGTGTTTCCGCCCTCGGAACCAACCACCGGCGACTCGACCTTCATGACAGTCCCCCACTCTCGGTGGACAGTACGGGCTGTCCAACCTGACTCCCTGGCGCGGCGTGATGGCCGCGAGCAACCATGGAAGCACATGGAGTCACCAGATAGTCCCGTTAGTCGATAAAGAGCGTGATCAGATGATGAACCATCATAAATGTCTCGCGAATTGCCCACTCGTGAACGCCCCGCCCACGGCCGGTGCGCGTCCTCCTGAGGAGCAGCGTTCCGACGATCGCGCATGCTCGGCACCGACGCTCGCAGACCTCGTCGTCCGGAGCGCGTCACTGGGCGCGCAGATCGACGCCCACCTGTCGCGCCTGGAGAAGCGGTGAGCCGGGACGGCCACGGGTACTGGTCCGGGCGACTCCGGCCGCACACCGGGGCCCGCGTCGGCACGGCCAGGCTCCATGCCGAACACCAAGCGCGCCGGGAGTTGTTGTCGCGCCGCCGCCCGCGCCTCGGCGGAGGCGTTCCGTGAGGCCCGCCCGGCGGGTGCACGGTTACTGGGCCGAGACAGTGGCACGGTCCCCGGACTCCGGCGGCGAATGGCATCTGGGCGGATGGTGGACGCCAGGCGCCTGGGGTGCGCTGACCTGGATACGACAGGAAGGGCTGCGGCTCGCGCACACGCTCGGGCCCGGTTGCGACGCCGCATCCGTCTTCCGCGACTGGGCCGACGACAGGGCCTACCTTCGCGTGCAACTGGCGGCGCTGCTCGCCGGTCACCCGGTTTCCGTCAACACCCGTGGCCCGGACCTGATCTGCACCACGGGGCCGGCCGACGGAGGCACCGGGAAAAGCGCCGGACTCGCTGTCGAAGTCCTCTACTCGATCTCCGCCCGCGCCGTCCACCGACGCGCCCACGCACTCCAACTCCCCGGTGCCCACCGTCCGGACGCGACAAGCCCGCCTCCCCCGCCGGCCCACTGAACAACCACCCCGCCTCAATCACACCCGAGGAGCCACCATGTTCGAGGAGATCAGCTTCGCCAACTCCGACCGAGAGGAGGCCGAGGAAGCCGCCCGGGAACTGTTCAACCACGTCAAGAACCTCGGGGTCCGCCTCGACGACATCGATGTCCTCGACCCCTGCGACGGCTGCCGCCGCACCGGCCACCTCGTCCACCTCGGCAACCTCACCACCGACGACATCACCGTTCTCAACACCGCCCTGCGCGCCCACCCCGCCACCGGTCCGGCGCTGGATCGGCGGCGATGACCCTCCCGATCCCCCGCGCCCGCGCCCTCTCCCTCCCGGCCGACCAGATCCACATCGGCGACTACCTGACCCTCGGCGCCCGCGCCA
>NZ_BHZI01000081.1 GCF_004305975.1 Streptomyces otsuchiensis | reverse complement strand
ACCAGGGACAGCTGACACCCCCACCGCAGAGCCCAGGAGCCGTGATGACCCCCACCACCGCATCGCCCCGACGACCGTCCGCCCGGCTGCGGAGGGCCACCGCCGTGCTCGCGGCGGCGGCCGTCGCCGCCACCGGTCTCGGCCTCGCCACCGCCTCCTCCGCACGGGCGGACGCGCCCGTCGCGCAGGTCTGGCTGACCACCGCCGACGGCGGCAGCCGGCTCGCTCCCCAGGGCGAGGTCGCCTTCGACGCCCAGCCGCAGCCGATCGACATCGCCGTCGACGCCGGCGACGTACGCCAGCGGTTCTCCGGGGCCGGTGCCTCGGTCACCGAGGCATCCGCCCACCTCATCAGCGGGCTGCCCGCCGGCCAGCGCGACACCCTGATGAACTCGCTGTTCTCCCGCGACGGCGACGGCATAGGACTCAGCTACCTGCGTCAGCCGCTCGGCAGCACCGACTTCAACGCCGGTTCGTTCTACACCTACGAGGACACCCCCGGGCAGTTCGGCATCGAGCGGGACCAGCGGCAGATCATCCCCGTGGTCCGCCAGGCGCTGGAGATCAACCCCGGCATCCGGCTGATGGGCAGCCCCTGGTCGGCGCCCGCGTGGATGAAGACCGGCGGCTCCCTCAACGGCGGCAGCCTGGACCCGGCCCACTACGGGGACTACGCGCGCTACCTGGTGCGCGCCATCGAGGCCTACGCGGCCGAGGGCATCGAACTCAGCGACCTCACCGTGCAGAACGAGCCGCTGCTGGAGACGGTCTACCCCTCCATGCACATGACCGCCGCCCAGCAGGCCGCCTTCTTCCGGGTGTTGGACGGCGCCCTCAGCCAGGCGGGCCTGCCCACCACCCTGTTCGCCTACGACCACAACTGGGACGTCCCGCAGTACCCGCTGGACGTCCTGAACGCCACGTCCGACATCGACCGCGTGGCGGGCGCGGCCTTCCACTGCTACGGGGGCTCCCCGGAGGCACAGGCCCAGGTACGGGACGCCGGGAAGCGGGTCTACTTCACCGAGTGCTCGGGAACCGACTCCGCCGATCCCGCCGCGACCTTCGCCGACACCCTCGGCTGGCACGCGGAGAACCTGGTGGTGCGCAACATGCGCAACGGCGGCGAGACCACCATCACCTGGAACCTCGCCCTCGACGCCGACGGCGGCCCGCACCAGGGCAACTGCGAGAACCGCTGCAACGGGGTGGTCGAGATCGACGGCACCACCGTCACCCCCGGCGCCGAGTTCTACGTCCTCGGACACCTCACCAAGTTCGTCGACCCGGGGGCCGCGGTCATCGGCTCCAGCAGCCAGGGTCCGGGCGGGGTGCAGAACGTCGCCTTCCGCAACCCGGACGGCAGCCGCGTCGCGTTCGTCGTCAACCGCGCCGGTGCCGCGCGGACCTTCTCGCTGACCGAGGGCGGCAGCTCACTCAGCCACACGCTGCCCGCCGGTGCACTCGCCACCTTCACCTGGGAGGCGCCGGGTTCCGGCGGGCCCACCGATCCGGTGGAGATCGTCCCCGGCGCGGGCTACCAGGTGACCGGCGCGGGCGCCGGCTGCCTGGACGTGGCCGACTGGAGCACGGCGAACGGCGCCGCGCTCCAGCAGTGGAGCTGCGGTGACCCGGGCCAGGCCAACCAGACCTGGACCTTCCACCCCACCGGCGCGGGCCACCACCGCGTCACCAGCCGGCACGCGGGCACCTCCTGGGACGTCGACGGAGGCCCCGGTGCCGTCCACAGCGGAGCCCCGGTCCACCTGTGGAACTACGAGGGCGGCACCAACCAGCAGTGGCGCGCGGAGCGGGCGTCCGACGGGACCCACCGCTTCGTCGCCCGCCACAGCGGCCACTGCCTCACCCTGGACAGCCCGTCCGCCGACAACGGAGGGCGCCTCACCCAGCGGCCGTGCACCGGCGCGGCCGGCCAGTCCTTCCGGTTGAACCCGGTGGACTGACCCGGGCTGACCCGGGCTGACCCGCACTGACACCACTGACGGGAGCCGGCTCCCACCGCGGCCGTGCGGTGGGACCCGGCCCCGCGGAGGTTCAGAGCGAGCAGTGGGCCGGCCGGACGGCGGCCATCACGGTGTCCAGCCGGGCGTCCAGATCGACCGGCCCGGGACTGTGCGCGACATGGGAGACGGTCGCGTGCAGACAGCAGAAGGCCGCGCCGACCACGGCCCGCAGCAGTGTCCGGTCCTCGTCCACCGGAACGCCGCGTCGCACCCGTCGCTCGTGGAGCACCTCGGCCAGCCGGTGGTGCATGCTCTCCATGTGCTTGAGGTAGGCCGCGAGCAGCGCCGGGCTGCTCTCGACGATCTGCTGCATCGCGGCGCCCCGCTCGCGCCGCTCCGCGTCCGCGAAGTGCTCGGCCACGACATCGAAGACGCGGCGCAGCGAGTCCCACTCCGGCTCGTCGAGGGGGCGGGCGGCCAGCCGGTCCAGGAAGGCGCCGCCCATGCGCGCGTAGTGCTCGATGACGACCTCCTCCTTCGACGCGAAGTAGCGGAAGAAGCTGCGCTTGGACATGCCCACGCGCTCGGCGATCGCCTCGACGGTCGTCGCCTCGTATCCCTCTGTGGCGAACATCTCCTCGGCGGTCTCGGCGATGCGGGAACGCACGGTGCGGCGGGTGAGTTCTCGCAGACCGGGGGGCGCTGACATGGGCGCAATGGTACCAAGTGAATTACATGGCACCTGGTGACACGAGTGTCGTAAGGTGTTGGCGCGGCCGCCTGGACGGCCCGCGCGGCCCGGGCGGAATCGACCGCCCCGCCCCCGGGAGCATCCCCCGGCGTCGTCGCACCACCCGAACCATCAGGAAGGCCCCCAGCATGTCCGCTGACCGTGGCGCACCCGCCACCGTCTCCGACTCGCCCGCCGACGAGTCGCAGGACGCGATGCCGCGTCAGATCAAGATCGTCATCGGCCTGCTGGTCGTGTCCGCCTTCGTCGTCATCCTCAACGAGACGATCATGAGCGTGGCGCTGCCCCGGCTCATGGAGGACCTGGACCTCAGCGCCTCGACCGCCCAGTGGCTGACGACCGGGTTCCTGCTCACCATGGCCGTGGTCATTCCGACGACCGGCCTGATCCTGCAGCGCTTCACCACCCGCACCGTCTTCCTGTCGGCGATGACGCTGTTCACGACGGGAACCCTGCTGGCCGCCGTCTCCCCGGGCTTCGGTCCGCTGCTGGCCGGCCGGGTCATCCAGGCCTCCGGCACCGCGCTGATGATCCCGCTGCTGATGACCACCGTGCTGAACTTCGTGCCGGCCGCACGTCGCGGACGCACCATGGGCCTGATATCGATCGTCATCGCCGTCGCCCCGGCGGTGGGCCCGACCTTCTCCGGCCTGATCCTCTCCTCGCTCTCCTGGCGCTGGCTCTTCCTGGTAGTGATCCCGGTCGCACTGCTCAGCCTGGTGCTGGGCGCGATGATGATCCAGAACATCACCACGCCCCGCAAGGTCTCCTTCGACGTGGTCTCCATCGTGCTCTCGGCACTCGCCTTCGGCGGGCTGATCTACGGGCTGAGCGCCATCGGAGAGTCCAGCGCCGGGCACGCCCCCGTCCAGCCCGCCCTTCCGATCGCGGTCGGCGCGGTGGCGCTGCTGGTGTTCGTCGTGCGGCAGACCAAGCTCCAGAAGCGCGCGGCCGCACTGCTGGACCTCCGCCCGTTCACGGTGCCCACCTTCGCCATCGGCGTGCTGATGATGGTGATCTGCATGGGCGCGCTCTTCGGCTCGCTGATCCTGCTGCCGCTGTACCTGCAGAACGTGCTCGACCTCTCGACCCTCTCCACCGGTCTGATGCTGCTGCCCGGCGGTCTGACCATGGGCGTCGTCGCCCCGATCGTCGGCAGGCTCTTCGACCGCTACGGGCCGCGCCCGCTGGTCATCCCCGGCGCGTTCGGCATGACGGCCGCGCTCGCGGCGATGACCCGGCTGGGCGAGGGATCGGCGCCGGCGATGATCGTCGCGATCCACGTCTTCCTGTGCGTCTCGCTCGGGTTCATGATGACGCCGCTGATGACCTCCTCCCTCGGTTCCCTCAACCCCGAGCTGTACTCCCACGGCAGCGCCATCGTCAGCACCCTGCAGCAGCTCGCCGGAGCCGCCGGCACCGCGCTGTTCATCACGGTGATGACCCGTGGCGCGACCGCCGCGGCCCAGGACGGGCGGGGAGAGGTCGGGGCACTCGCCGACGGCATCCACGCGGCGTTCCTGGTGGGCGCGGCGCTCGCCGTGGTCGGTGCCGCGTTCTCCTTCCTGGTCCGGCGTGCGCCGCAGAAGGCGGGACCGTCCGATATTCCGTCCGACACCCCGTCCGGCTCGCCGGCCGAGGAGACCGACCGCCGGGAGGGCACCGTCACCCCTGCCGGGAGCCCCGCTCCCTGAGAGGGACTACCACCCGCGTACGCCCGCCTGCTGCGGCACCGCGTGCCCGCCACCGCCCGTCATCACCGGGCGGTGGCGGGCACCCGCCTTTTTCCGGCTCAGGGGCGCGAGACCCGGTCGGGGGAAGCGCTCCGCCAAAGTGCTCATCGGGAGGCCCCGTTCGGGTGTCCCGGCGGCGTCGGCGGTTGTGCGGACCGGCGGCCGCGGGCAAGGTCGATCTCGTACTTGTCCGCTCATTCGGGAGGATTTCCCATGCGCATTCGCTCCGCTGTCCTCGCGGGCGTCTTCACCGTCGCCGCTCTCGCCGGTGGCGCCGGTTCGGCGTTCGCCTGTGGCGACAACAAGGGTGGCCACCACGAGGTCGTCAAGGCCGGCTTCGAGCACGAGGTCGAGGCCAAGGGCTTCTACTACAAGAACCTGGGTGGCCCCTACGGCATCACCGAGGCCGCCGGCTTCAAGTACGAGCAGGAGACCGAGGGTTACCTCGTCGCCAAGCGCTGACGCCACGTCGTCGTCCGGAGCCCGGTACCCCTCCACGCGGGGTACCGGGCTCCGGCCGTGTGCGCCCCCGCGTGACCGCGCACCGGAACCGAGCGCACCACCGGTCGCGTCCAGTCGTCCGTGGGAGCAGCTCCCACGGACCACCGAGGGGGAACCATGCAGCTTCGCCGGAGAACCGGGCCCGTGCGATTCCGGAGAGTCCGGCGGGCCTTCGTCGGGTTCGGGGTGGTCCTGTGCGCCCTCACCGGGTGGCTGGCGTTCCGCGACGGGACCCCGTTCGGCTCGGTGCTGAGCTTCTTCTCACTGCTGGTCTTCGCCAACGTGGCGTACCTGCTGGCCGCCGCCTTCCTCACCTTCCGCGACCAGGAGGATGTCATCGGGCTCCTCGACGGGGACTGACGTCCCGCCGTGACCCGCCCCGGAGCGTGCCGGGCGCGCCCGGTCACAGATGGCGCAGCAACGTGCCCAGCACCGGGTTGTCGTTGGCCTCGCGCCACACCAGATCCAGTTCGACCGGCCGGGGGTCCGGCAGCGTCAGCGGCCTGAACACGATGCCGTCGAACCGCATCTGCTCCGCCGATTCCGGCACCACCGCGACCCCCCACCCCGTGTTGACCAGCGCCAGGATGCTGTGCACATGGCTGAGGTACTGGGTGAAGACCGGCGCCACCCGGGCCGCGCGGAACACGCTGATCAGCAGCTCGTGGAAGTACCGCCCCTCGACGGGGGAGTACATCAGGAACTCCTGACCGTCGAGGTCCGCCACCTCCAGCGGGCCCGCGCGCAGCGCCAGCGGGTGGCCGCCGGGAACGGCGGCGAGCAACCCCTCCCGGATCGCCGGGCGGCTGCGCAGCCCCGGGCCGAGCAGCGCGGGACGGACCATCCCCAGGTCCAGGGTGCCCTCGGCGAGAGCTTCCAGCTGGTCACGGGTCACCAGCTCGCGCAGCACCACCTCGGCCTCCGGCACCGTGCGCCGCGCCACCGCCAGCAGATCTCCCAGCGGGGCGTGGGCGCTGGTGGCGGTGAAGCCGATCGCGATCGAGCCCGCCTCGCCGGTCGAAACCTGCCGGGCCGCCAGTGCCGCGCGCTCGGCCTGGCGCAGAATCCGCCGGGCCTCGGTGAGGAAGGCGCGTCCGGCCGGGGTGAGCCGCACCGACCGGTTGGTGCGGTCCAGCAGCCGCACGCCGAGCCCCTCCTCCAGCAGCTGCATCTGCCGGCTGAGCGGCGGCTGGGTCATCCGCAGCCGCTCGGCCGCCCGGGTGAAGTGCAGCTCTTCCGCGACCGCCACGAAGCCGCTGAGCTGCGCCAGCGTGAACATCCGCCGCCTCCCGCCTCGGTGATGCGCCCGGTGTGATGCGCATCGGGTATCAGTTGATCCAAAAACAATGTTGGACGTGGATCAATCGCTGAGCCTACCGTCGGAGGGGAGGCCGGTGCGAGAACCGGACCGGACCGACCGGCCCCGGTCGGTCCGAGCGCGGCGTCCGTCCCGGCACACCCCGCTCGCCCCGCCCGCACACCCGTACGGAACCGAAGTGGTGACCATGACGCACACCCCCCAGAACACCGCCCGGGCCGCGGGTGAGGCGACCCTCGACCGGATCGCCTGGATCAAGCTCTCCTCCCTCTTCCTCCCCCTGCGGACACCGATCAGCGACGCCAAGGTGCTGACCGGGCGGCAGAAGCCCATGACCGAAGTGGCCTTCCTCTTCGTCGAACTCGGCACCGAGGACGGCCACGAGGGCATCGGCTTCAGCTACTCCAAGCGCGCCGGCGGCCCCGGCCTCTTCGCACACGCACGGGAGCTCGCCCCGACCCTGATCGGCGCCGACCCCAGTGACATCGGCAAGATCTGGACCTCGCTGGTGTGGGCCGGTGCCTCCGTCGGACGCAGCGGTCTCGCCACCCAGGCCGTCGCCGCCTTCGACATCGCCCTGTGGGACCTCAAGGCCAAGCGTGCCGGGCTCCCGCTGGCCAAGCTGCTCGGCGCCCACCGCGACTCGGTGCGCTGCTACAACACCTCGGGCGGCTTCCTGCACACCCCGACGGAGCAGGTGCTGGAGAACGCCACCGCCTCCCGGGAGAAGGGCATCGCCGGGATCAAGATCAAGGTCGGACACCCCGACCGTGCCCAGGACCTGGCCCGGGTCACCGCCGTTCGCGAACACCTCGGTGACGGCGTGCCGTTGATGGTCGACGCCAACCAGCAGTGGGACCGGCCCACCGCCCAGCGGATGGGCCGCGCGCTGGAGGAGTTCGACCTGGTGTGGATCGAGGAGCCGCTCGACGCCTACGACGCCCAGGGCCACGCCGCGCTCGCCGCCTCGCTCGACACCCCCGTCGCCACCGGCGAGATGCTGGCCAGCGTGGCGGAGCACTGGGAGCTGATCCGGCACGGCGCCGCCGACGTCATCCAGCCGGACGCCCCGCGCATCGGCGGCATAACCCAGTTCCTGCGGCTCGCCGCCCTCGCCGACCACCACCACCTCCAGCTGGCGCCGCACTTCGCGATGGAGATCCACCTCCACCTGGCCGCGGCCTACCCCAGCGAGCCCTGGGTCGAGCACTTCGACTGGCTGGAGCCGCTGTTCCACGAGCGGCTGGAGATCCGCGACGGCCGGATGGCCGTGCCCGCGCGGCCCGGCCTCGGCATCACCCTCACCGACCAGGCGCGGGCCTGGACCCGCGAGTCGTACGAGACCGGCGACCGCCGCTGAACCGGCGCCGCCGTCTCCCACCGCACCGCGCACCCCGCCCCCCCCCGCACCCGCTCGCCGTCACCCCTCTCAGGAGCGATCCGCAGATGTCTCTTCCCCCGGACGAACTCGCCCGCCGCATCGGAGCCGGGCTGCTGTCCTTCCCCGTCACCCACTTCCACGCGGACCTCACCTTCGACGAGGACCGCTACCGCGAACACGTCGCCCACCTGGGCCAGTACGAGGTCGGCGGACTCTTCGCCGCCGGTGGGACCGGTGAGTTCTTCTCGCTGACTCCGGCCGAGGTCGAGCGGGTCGTCCGCGCCGCCGTCGCGGCGGCGCCGGAGGGGACGCCGATCCTGGCGCCGGCCGGCTACGGCACCGCCACCGCCGTGGAGCTGGCCGCCGCGGCCGAACGAGCGGGCGCCGACGGCATTCTGCTCTTCCCGCCGTACCTCACCGAGGCAGGGCAGCGCGGGCTGGCCGCGCACGTCGAGGCCGTCTGCCGCTCGACCTCGCTCGGTGTGGTCCTCTACTCGCGGGCCAACGCCGTCTACACCGCGGAGACCCTGGCCCGGCTCGCCGAACGCTGCCCCAACCTGGTCGGGTTCAAGGACGGCCGGGGCGACATCGAGGCGATGACCCGGATCTACACCCGGCTCGGTGACCGACTCACCTACATCGGCGGGCTTCCCACCGCCGAGGCGTTCGCCCTGCCCTACCTCGAACTCGGCGTCACCACCTACTCGTCCGCCATCTTCAACTTCCTGCCGGAGTTCGCGCTGGAGTTCTACGCCGCGGTGCGCGAGCGCCGCCACGGGAGCGTCCTCGCCCACCTCCGGGAGTTCGTGCTGCCCTACACCGACATCCGTGACCGCGAGCCCGGTTACGCGGTGAGCATCGTCAAGGCCGGGCTGACCGCCGTGGGCCGGCCCGCCGGGCCCGTGCGTCCCCCGCTGACCGACCTCGCCCCGGCCGAACTCGCCGAGCTCACCGCCCTGATCGGACGGCTTCCCGCCCCGGCGGCCGCCGGCTGACCGTTGTGCGCCCGGCCCCGCACCCGCGCGCACGCGCGTCCGCCGCGCCGCCACCGCTCAGCGGTGGCGGCGCGGCGGACGCGGCCTTCGGGAACGAGAGTCTCAGTGTCCGGCCACCACGCCGGTCACCTCGTTGACGGCCTCGGGCAGCGTGATCGAGGCCAGCGTCTCGCCGGACTCGATGTCGACGGCGTGCAGGGCACGTTCGGCCGGCTCGGAGACATAGGCGGTGTGGCCGCGGACGAACAGCGTCGGACGTGCCTCCTGCCAGTCCAGTGGCTCCTGCCACTCACCGACGACCGGGAGGGTGTCGGTGACCTCGCCCTGCTCGGGGTCGATGACGTGGATGGCGCCGTCCGTGCCCAGCACCAGGGCCTCGCCGTGCGGGCCGCGGGCCAGCGACCGGAAGGAGTAGCTGGTACCGAGCTCCACCAGCCGCAGTTCGCCGCTGACCGTGTCGATCAGTGACACCCGCTCGGGGCGCTCCAGTTCGGCGTCCGGGTCCGACTTGTAGTCGCCGAGCAGGACCGCGGACTCCTCGCTGCCCGCCTGGTTGCCTATGCGCCCGTAGTCGTCGGGGCTGTCCACCTTGGTGAACTCGCCGTCCTGGTAGATCAGGACGCCGTCCTGGCAGCCGACGACGATCGCCTCGTCCTTCGCCGCCGCCTCGCCGTGCACGCCGGGGCAGTCCTCGTTGCGGGCCAGCTCCTCGTCGTCCGCGCCGAGGACGGCCAGACCGACCCGGCTCTCCTCGTCGCCGAGGGTGGTGAGCAGTTCGCCGTTCTCCAGCTCGATGGCGACGCCGTGGTGCGGCTCCGGCGAGGTGTAGGTGCGGCTGGGCTCGGGCGTTCCGTCGGCGAGGTCCGCCGGGTCGAAGACCACGACCTCTCCGGTGCCGTCGACGAACAGCACGGTCTTCCCCGCGTGCCGCACCACGTGTCCCGGCTTCTCGCCGGGGAACTCCGCCTCGGTGAAGTCCTGCGCGGCGGTGTCGAAGACGCGGAAGCCGGACGCGGTGGAGACCATGACGTGCCGGTCGTCGCCCGCCGGGTTCACCCGGTTGAAGCCCTCCAGCTCCACGTCGGCGGCGATCTCCAGGGTGCTGCCGTCCAGCACGTACAGGCCGCCGTCGTAGGTCACGACCAGGGCGTCGTCCACCTCGGCCGCGGGCGTGCCGTCCGAGGTGGTCCCGGTGCCGCCACCGGCCGCCTTGCCGGTGTCCGTGTCGTCGTCCTGGGACCCGCAGGCGGACAGGGCCAGGGCGGCCACCGCCGTCAGGGCGACCGCCGAGGCGGACCGGTTGCGTAGCGACTTCTTCACTGTGTGTTCCTCTCCTTCGCCGCGGGGATCCGCGGTGACGTCTTCTTCCGGGTGGCCGGGCGCGGCGGATCTCCGCCACCGGTGGTGACGGGCGGGTGCGGGGCGCGCGGCCCGGGGTGCGCGTGGGCGCGCAGGGGTCAGCGGCCGGTCAGGCCCTCACCGATGGCGGTGGTGTTGGCGCGCATCATCTCCAGGTAGGTCCCGGCGCCGCCGCCCGGTTCGGTGAGCGACTCGGTGAACAGGGGGATCACCCTGATCTCGCTGTCCGTCTCCTGGCTCAGGACCTGCGCCAGCCGTTCCGGCTGCGAGGAGTCGGCGAAGACCGCCCGCACGCCCGCCTCGTCCATGGCCCGGGTGAGCGAGGCCAGGTCGGCGGAGCTCGGCGAGGCCAGGGTGGTTCCGCTCGGGATCACCGCCCCGACGACCTCGAAGCCGAACCGTTCCGCCAGGTAGCCGAAGACGTGGTGGTTGGTGACCAGCTGCCGGTCCCGGGAGGGGATCTCGGCGAAGCTCTCCTCCATCCACCCGGTCAGCTCGGCGAGTTGGGCGTCGTAGCGGGCCGCGTTGGCGCGGACAGCCGCGTCGTCCGCCTCCGTCACGTGCTCGACGACGTGGTCGGCGATGAGCGCGCCGGCTGTCCGCACCCGGTCGGGGTCGGTCCAGAAGTGCGGGTCCGGCTGCCCGGCGCTGTCGTCGGAGCGGTAGGCGATCGGGTCGACGGCGTCACCGACGGCGAGGGTGGCGACGCCCGCCTCCGCGGCGGCGTCCACGTGCCGCAGGACGTTCTCCTCCAGCCCGAGCCCGTTGTGGACGACGAGGTCCGCCTGCTCCAGTGCGGCCGCCTGGACCGCCGAGAGGCCGAAGGAGTGCGGGTCGGCGTTGGGCCGCATCAACACGGTCACCTCGGCTTCCTCGCCGAGGATCTCGCGGGTGATGTCGCCCAGGATGTTGGTGGTGACCACCACACTGGGACGCTCGCCCCCGTCCGTCCCGCAGCCGGCCGCCGCCACGGCGGCGAGGGCGGCGACGCCGGCGAGGAGCAGGGCACGGGTGCGGACGCGGGCGCGCGGGCGGCCCGCGGTGCGGCGCCTCACCGGCCCGTCTCCACCATGTGGCCCGGCGCGAGGTCGAGTTCGAAGGTCCGGGCGATCCGCAGGTCGTCGTTGTAGTCGATCTCGTGCACGGTGCGCGCGAGTGGGTCGTTGACGTAGGCGCGGCTGGTGTCGACCTCGATGACGGGACGGCCACCGCTCTCCGGCGGCACCCGCAGCAGCTCGACGGCGGTGGTGCGGGTGCCGTCGGCGAGGTCGTACCCCTCCAGTACGCCGTCGGCGGTGAGCGCGAGCAGTGGCGCTCCCTCCCCGGCGGTGTTGACGGCGACGACCGGGCCGGTCTCCACCCGGGTCCAGCCGCGTTCGGTGACGTCCAGTACCCAGACCGCCTCGTCCCCGGCGAGGGCGGTGAGCGTGGTGCTGCCGGGCCGGCCGCGGAACTCCCGCGCCCGTTCGGCCGCCGGTACCGCGTCCCCGTAGGGGATCTTCTCGGCGTGGAAGACGCCGTCGTCCTCGGTGACGAGCAGGGCTCCGTCGGCGCAGCCGAGCACGACGCCGCGTCTGGTCACGGCGTCGCCGTGCGGGTCCTCGCAGGGTGGTTCGAGGGTGTCGACCCGCTCCCCGTCACGGGTGTGGACGCCGACGGACGCCGGGCCGTCGCCGCCGTCCGGGGCGATGAGGTGTTCGGCGTAGGGGATGACCGGGCCGGCGAACGGGCCGGCCAGCCGGGTGCCGTCGGGTATCGCCTCCGTCTCCGGGGACTCCAGGGAATCGCGGGCGAAGAGCAGTGCGTCCCGCGGGCCGTCCACGGAGGTGTCGGTGACGGCGAGAAGGCGGGCGTCGGCACGCACCGCGCCGGGACCGTCGGCGGGCACGGCGCCCAACTCGCGGACGGCCGCCCGGTAGTAGTGCACATGGTCGCCGTGGTCCACGGTCCAGGCACCGCTGTCCAGGAGGTGGGTGGCGGCGTCCGTGTGGAGGTGGGCGAAGCGGCCGTCGGTCCGCAGTGACGTCGTGCCGGGGACGTCGTCCAGGGGGTGGCTCTCCCCGGTGATCAGGTCGAGCACCCGCACGGCGCCGGTCTCCGGGTCCGCGAGCACCAGCCGTGACTGCTGCTCCGCGGCCTCCTCGGCGCCCTCGACGTAGCCGTGCGGTGTGGTTTCCCCGGTGTCGGCGGCGCCGTCCGGGTCGCCGCTCCCGGTGTCGCCGGCGCAGCCGGTGGCCGTGACCGCCAGCGCGGCGAGGACCGCGAGCGCGGCGGCGGCGCGGGGGACGCCGTGGTGGGTGGGGGTCATGCGGTCTGCCTCCGGTCGGCGGTGGTGGTCGTGGCGGTGGTCTTGCCGGCGGTCGCGCCGGTGAGCTGGGTCGCACCCGCCGTGGTGGCGGGCCGGAGCGGGCCCGGCCGGTCCACGGGGGCGGTGTCCGCCGGGTGCCGGCGACGGCGGCCGGCTGCCAGCCGGTCGCGGACGGCGGCCGCGGCGACGGAGAGGAAGAACTGGCCCACGGCGACGGCCGCGATGGTCGCGCCGGCCGCGGTGCCCAGGTGCCAGGAGAGGAGCAGCCCGAGGAAGGTCGCGCTGGTCCCGAGCAGCGCCGCGGAGGCCACCACCCCGTGGACGCGCCGCGCCCACGGCAGGGCGGCGGCGGGCGGCGCGATCAGCAGGCCGAGCACCAGCAGGGTGCCGACGATGTGGAAGGAGGCGACGATCGCCAGCGTGAGCAGCCCCAGCAGCGCGCCGTGTGCCAGCCGGGGCCGGAGCCCCAGCGTGTGCGCCTTCCGCTCGTCGAACGCGAGGGCCAGGAAGGCGCGGTGCCCCACGGCCGCCGCGGTCGCCGCGACGGCGAGGGCGATGACCAGGTGAACCAGGTCCCGTTCGCGGACGGCCAGCACGTCCCCGAAGAGGAAGCCGGTGAGGTCGACCGCGAAGGACTGGGACCGGGAGACGATGATCACGCCCAGGGAGAGCATCCCGACGAACAGCAGCCCGATGCCGGTGTCCTGGGAGAGCCGCCGCACCCGCGCCAGTCCGGTCACCCCGGCGGCCATCACCGCAGCGCTCGCTGCCGCGCCGACCAGCAGGTTGCCGCCGAGCAGCGAGGCCAGGGCCACCCCGGGCAGCAGGCCGTGCGACATCGCGTCGCCGAGGAACGCCATGCCGCGCAGCACCACCCAGGTTCCGGCGAGCGCGCAGATCAGCGACACCAGCACGCCGCCCCACAGGGCGCGTTGCACAAAGGTCACCTCGAAGGGACCGGTCAACCACTCCATGGCCCGCACACTACAATGAAAACGATTATCAATTACAAGAGGGGGTTCCGATGAGCACCACGGATCGCCGGCCGCGGGTCGGCGTCACCGAACTGGCCGCCGGCTACGCCGGGCGAACGGTTCTGAGCCAACTCACCGCTCAAATACCGGAGATGGCGACTACGGCCCTGGTCGGGCCCAATGGTTCGGGCAAGTCCACGCTGCTCGGTGTGATCGCCGGTGTGATCCGCCCGACAGCCGGATCGGTCCACCACCACGGCACCCGGAGACCGGCCTTCGTGCCACAACGCGGCACCGACGCCGCCGCGCTCCCGCTGACGGTCCGGCAGACCGTCGAGATGGGTCGCTGGGCGGACCGGGGGCCATGGCGCCGCCTGACCCGGCGGGACCGCGTGGTCGTCGACGCCGCACTGGAACGGCTCGGCATCGCGCCCCTGGCCGGCCGGCAGCTCGCCGAACTCTCCGGCGGTCAGCGCCAGCGTGCCCTGGTCGCCCAGGGAGTCGCCCAGGAGTCGGACCTGCTGCTGCTCGACGAGCCCGGGACCGGCCTCGACCTGGACGCCCGTCGGCAGATCGACGCCGTCCTCACCGAACTCGCCTCCGAGGGCGTCACCGTCGTCCAGGCCACCCATGACCTGGAGGCGGCCCGGCGCGCCGAGCACTGCCTGCTGCTGAGCGACGGCCTGCTCTTCGCGCAGGGGCCGCCGGCCGAGGTGCTGACCGAGCGGACCCTCGCCGGGCTGTGGCAGCCCGCCGGCTGACCCCCGCCGACGGTCCGTGCCCGGCCGGGCACGGACCGTCCCTCGCCCGTCCGCCGCCGGGAGGCCGGGCGCGGAGCTCCGCGGTCACCTGCAAGAGTGGGTGGCATGCCCACTGACTCACCGCCGTCCGGCGCCGCCCGCCGACCCGTGCGTCCGTCTCTCCGCGCCGGCCGGGAGCAGCGGTGCGGGTGAGACGCGCGAGGACCGCGTACGCCGTCTGGGTCGCGGCGCTGCTCGCCTACGTGATGGCGGTCTTCCACCGGACGACACTCGGCGTGGCCGGACTGGAGGCGACCGAGCAGTTCGGGATCGGGGCCGGCGCGCTGTCGGCCTTCGTCCTGCTGCAGGTCGTGGTGTACGCCGCCGGGCAGATCCCGGCGGGAATCGCGGTGGACCGCTGGGGAGCGCGGGCGGCGCTGACCGTCAGCGGCCTCCTTCTCTTCATCGGTCAGGGCACCCTCGCCGTCTCCGACTCCTTCGCACTGGCGGCGCTCGCCCGGGTGCTGGTCGGCGCCGGTGACGCGCTGGTCTTCGTCTCGGTGCTCGGACTGATCCCGCAGTGGTTCCCCGCCGGCCGCGTCCCGGTGCTGACCCAGGTCACCACCTTCCTGGGGCAGACCGGGCAGGCGCTCTCCGCCGTGCCGTTCCTGGCGTTGCTGCACGGCATCGGCTGGACCCGGGCCTTCGCCGTCGCCGCCTTCGCGAGCCTGCTGACGGCGGCGCTGGCGTGGGGCGTCGTGCGACGGGGCCCGTACGCCGTCGCCACGGTCGCCCCGGTCGCCCCGCCCCCGGGGGCGCGGCAGCCGGTGCCCGCCACGGGATCACGCGGGCGCCGCCCGTGGCCCCGCCGTCCGCGTCCCCGCCGCCGGCGTGCGCCGCGCACCGAGCCGGCGGTGTGGCGCGTCCCCGGTATCCGGCTGGCGTTCTTCGGGCACATGGGCACCCAGTTCTCGATGATGGTGTTCTCGCTGCTGTGGGGTGTGCCCTACCTGGTCTCCGTGCACGGACTGACGGCGACCGCCGCCGCGCTGCTGATCACCCTGATCGTGGTCACGGCGCTGTGCACCAGCCCGCTGATCGGGCTGCTCGCGGCGCGGTACCCCGCCCGCCGCGACTGGATCTTCCTGGCCGTCATCGGGCTCACCGCGACCGTGTGGACCGTGCTGCTGGCCTGGCGGGGCCAGGCTCCGCTGTGGCTTCTGGTGGTGCTGGTCGTCGTCCTCGGCATCGGCGGTCCCGGCTCGGTGGTGGCCTTCGACGTGGCGCGGGCCAGCATCCCGCCGCACCGGCTGGGCATCGCGCAGGGCATGGCCAACCTCGGCGGCTACTCGGCGACGCCGGTCGTCCTGGCGCTGATGGGACTGCTGCTCACCGCCTTCGGCGGCTTCAACGCGACCGCCTTCCGAGTGGCGTGGCTGGCCCAGTACCCCCTGTGGGCGCTGGCGGTCACCGGCATCGTGCTGTCCGCGCGCGCCATGCGGCGGGCCGCCGCGGCCGACGGGGGAGGGGAGCGCCCGCAGGCCGTCGCCGCGCGGCCGGTGCCCGGGCCCCTCCCCGCCGGGAACACCACCGGGAACACCGCCGACGAACCGGCCGTCGCCGACCCCGCCGGGGGCCCGGTGTCCACGCGGGCCCCCGCCGACGGCCCGCCGAGCGGGCCCGGCGGCGGCTGACCGGTGGGCCGGTGTCCGAACCTCGCCCGCCGCTGTTCGAACAAGTCCGGACGCCGCGCCGTCACTTCGGCCGATATCCGGGCGATCGGCTGACACGCGCCTCCGCCGTGTGATCACAATGCGGAGGTGAGCAGTCACGAAGAGACGCAGCCCGAACCCCTGGTCATGCGCATCGAGCACTCAGACCACCCCGTCGCCGCCGCTGTCGAGGTGGACGCGGCCCTCGCGGCCCGGCGCTACACGCATTACACGATCCGTGGGCCGCTGTTCGGCGTGGCCACCCAGAGTCCCGGCGACGGCGGCCGGTGGCGGGTGTTCGCCGGTCTCACGGAGGGCTCGGGTCAGCAGGCCCGCGACATCCTGCACTCCGCGCTGTGGTTCCGCGCGAAGGACGACACGGACGACCCCGTGGTGCGGCGCCGTCTCCTGGACGCGGTCTCCGTGCTGGAGAAGGAGCGGGTGGACGAACTGACCGTCGACGGGCTCGACTACCGGGTGGTGCGCGCGGACGAGTTCCTCTACCTCGACGAGAACGGCCCGGAACCGGCCCGGCCGACCGACCCTGTTCCGCAGAAGACCACCTGGGACGGCCGGGACCGCGACCCGGAGCCGGATGTGGGGTTCGTCATCGACCACGCCGCCGCCTCCGGTGTGATGGCCGGTGCCGAACGGCTGGCGCTGATGGGGCTGTGCTACCGCAGCGAACGCTACCCGGCCGACGTCCGGGCCGACTCCGAGCGCGCACTGGAGACCCACCCGGGCGTCGTCGTGCTGCCGCCCGCGTTCCGCGTCGTCGAACGAACCCCCGGCGGCTGGGGGATGACCACCACGCCGTTCGCCACGGCGCACGGCGCCCGCCGGTGGCTCTACTACGCGCTCAAGGAGACCTTCCCCCTGGTCTCCCCGCTGAGTGAGGCCGAGAAGGCCGAGTACGCGCGCGTCGCCGAGGAGTTCAGGGCCGACGGAACCGCCGACGAACTCGACGTCGGCACCCGCCACTTCTCGATCGCCCGGATCGGGCGCATCGTCCGGATCGGGCCCGACGGACCGGAAGGGCCCCGCCCCTCCGACGTCGACCCGCACGAACCGTCGCAGATGCACCCGGCCATGGACGACGACGGCACCATCCACTTCGACGAGTAACGCCACGGCCCTGGTCAGGGGCCCGGCGAGGCGGCCGGGGCCGGAACCCGCCATGGTGGCCGACGGGTTGTTTGTCCGGTGGCCCGCCGGGCACGCGCCTGCCCACCAGGGAACCGAACGGGAGGGCACACGATGAACGCGCAGTCAGACCCCGACGCCCGGTACGGCCGGAGCGGGCCGGGCGGCTTCCCGCCCCCGCCTGAGCACGGCGGACAGCACGGCGGACAGGGCGGCTACGGCCACGCCCACTTCGACGGCCGCCCCGCCGCCCCGCGCAACGGCGCGGGCGTAGCCGCCCTGGCCACCGGCATCCTGGCCGCGCTGACGTTCTGGACCGTGGCCGGGGGCATCCTGCTCGGTATCGCCGCGCTGGCCACCGGCATCATCGGCTTCCGGAGGTCCAGGCGGGGAGAGGCCACCAACGGGACCATGGCGGCGATCGGCGCCGTCCTCGGCGCTCTGGGGCTCATCGCGGGCGCGGCGGTTCTGGCGTTCGGAGTCTCGGTCTGGAACTCCGAGGAGTTCCAGAACCTCCAGGACTGCCTCGACAACGCGAACGGCCAGGCCGAGATCGAGCAGTGCGAACAGGACTTCAGGGACGACTTCGGCAACTGAGCCCGCGTCAGACCCGGTTGGTGAGGGCGGCCGGGTCGTCGTCGCGGGCCACCCGGTACCAGAGGTTGGCGGCGCCCGTCGTCGGGCTCACCGTCAGCGGCTCCAGCCTCACCCGGGCGCCTCCGGGCTCGTGGAAGAGCCGGGTGCCGTCGCCCAGCATCACCGGAACGACGCAGCTCAGGATCTCGTCCAGCTCCCCGGCGGCCAGGCACTGCCGGGCGAGGTCCGCGCCGAGCACGTTGACATAGCCGTCACCGGCGGCGGCCCTGGCCGCCGCCACGCCGCTCGCCAGATCGCCGACGAAGGTCACCCCGGGGACCGGCCCGGGCGGCGGACGGTGGGTCAGCACGAACTGCGGCCCGCTCCAGCCGCCGCCGAACGCCTCCCCCTCGCCCTCCGTCCCCCGGTAGGGGTCGTCACCGCCGAAGGTCCGCCGGCCGACCAGCAGCGCGCCCACCTGTGGCACCAGCTCGTCCACCAGCGGGTTCGGGCCGAGTAGGCCGGCCAGCCAGGACATGTCTCCGCCGGGGCCGGCGATGTAGCCGTCCAGTGACATCGATACCGAGTACAGCAACCTGGCCATGCCGAGGCTCCTTCGGGGGAGTGGACGCGGGGGAGAGGTGAGGTGTGCCGGGCGACCGTGGCCGCCGTGGGTGGGCCAGCCGCTCGGTGTGCCGATCCGCAGCCGGTCGCCGTCCGGGTCCCGCAGCTGGATCTCGCGGGCCCAGGGCATCTCCTCCACCGTCACCGCGAACTCCGCCGCCAGGCGAAGGCCGGCAGCCCGGGTTCGAAGCGGTGCTCCCAGGTGGGGCGGAACCCCAGACTGAGATACCAGGCGATGGCCCGCTCCGCGTCGGCGACCCGGAGGACGGGGACCGCTTGTTCCCGCATGGGGGCATGGTGCCAGAACGAGCGGCCCGTACGGTGCCAGCGCGCCGGGCGGCGGCGCCCCCGCGCCCGGGTGCCGCCACCCGTGGACGTGCGGAACGCCCGGCCGGAGGAAGAGCCTTCCTCCGGCCGGGCGTTCCCCGGTGCCGGCCGCGTGGCGGTGGGTTCAGCCCCGGACGGAGCACAGGGCCAGCAGGCAGAGGTTGATGCCCTGCACGCCCTGCGCCCCGCCGCTGCCGCCCGTGCCGGTCTGGCAGGAGGCGAGCAGACACAGCTGCCACCCCTGCACTCCGCCGCCGGTGTTGTTCGCGTTGCCCGCCTGGCTCTGGGTGCTGACCGAACCGGTGTAGCTCGCGGTCGGCTTGGCCGCCCCGGCGGAGGAGCTCGCGGACGCCGCCTGCGCGCCCGTCGCCGTCAGCATCACCAGCGCCGCGGCGGAAGCGACAGCCGCACCCCAGCGTCGTCCGTGGGTGTTCCTCATCGTCACGTTCTCCGGTCTGTCGACAACGTCGGTCCACCGGGGGTTCGGGACCGTGGCGGTCATCGGATTGGTCGGATCGTCGGATCGCCCCGGTCGTCACGGCCGCCCCACCCGCCACGTGGTGTGACCTGTCACACATCACCAATCCCTCAGCGCCACCGGCGCCGAACGCAGAGTCAAGAACCATCCCGCCCGTAGGGGGCCTTCCGGGTCAAAGGTGCCGTCACGGCACCCGAGGCCGAATCTCCGCCCCCGCCCCGGCGCCCAGCCGAGCCGTCACCGAAATCCGCGCTAGGTGTGATCACGAGTGTCCGAGACAGCCGCCTCCTGCCTCCCCCTGACCGCCGGCCAGCTCGGCCTGTGGTTCGCCCAGAAGATCGACCCCACCAGCCCCGCGTACAACATCGCCGAGTACGCCGACATCCGCGGACCGCTCGACCCCGAACTGCTGCGGCGCGCGGTCCGGCAGGTCGGCACCGAGGCCGACGCCCTCCGCGTCACCTTCGGGGAGCGCGACGGGGTGCCCTTCCAGCGCGTGGCCGCCGAGATCGACCTGCCCGTCGAGGTCGTCGACCTCCGCGACCGCCGCGAGCCACTCGCCGAGGCGCACCGGCTGATGGGCGAGGCCCTCGGCGTCACCGACGACCCCGCCACCGGCCCGCTCATCCGCCTCACCCTGCTCCGGCTCGCCGACACGCACTGGTTCTTCCACCAGCAGGTGCACCACCTCGCCATCGACGGCTACGGTGCCGCGCTAGCCCTCGGCCGCATCGCCGACGTGTACACCCGGTACGCGACCGACCCCGACGCGGAGATCCCGCCCTTCCACGCCCCGCTCGCTCCGCTGCTCGCCGAGGAACACGCCTACCGCGAGTCCGCGCAGTTCACCGAGGACCGCGAGTTCTGGGCCGCCTACCTGCGGGACATGCCCGAGCCGGGAGGGCTGCGGGACGCCGCCGCGCCCCCCGCCCGCACCGCCGCCCGGGCCGGCCGGGAACTCGGTGCCGACTGGCTGACCGGCCTGCGCGAGGCGGCCCGCTCCGCCGGCGCCGGCTGGCCCACCCTCTTCATCGCCGCCACCGCCGCCTATCTCCACCGCGCCCGCGGCCAGTCCGAGGTGGTGCTCGGCCTGCCGGTCACCACCCGCCGCACCGACACCGCCCGGCTCACCCCCGCCATGGTCTCCAACATCCTGCCGCTGCGGCTGACCGTCTCCCCGTCCGACCGCGTCCAGGACCTGCTGCGCCGCACCTCCCGCGCCGTGCGCACCGTGCTGAAGCACCAGCGCTTCCCCTCCGAGGAGCTGCGCCGCGAGCGCGGACTGCTCGGCCGGCGCGACCGCCTCACCGGACCCGTCGTCAACGTCATGGCCTTCGACGACACGCTGGCCTTCGGAACCGGCACCGCCACGCTCCACAACCTCTCCATCGGCCCGGTCGAGGACATGGCGGTGGCCGCCCACGCGTCCTTCGCCGACGGCGGCCTGCGGCTGGACCTGCTCGGCAACGCCGACCTGCACTCCGAGGCCGACCTCGCGGTCCACCACGAGCGGCTGGTCCGGCTGCTGAACGCCTTCATCGCCGATCCCACGGCACGGCTGGGCTCCGTCGGTCTGCTCGACGACGCCGAGAGGAGACGGATCGTCGCGGCCGGCACCGGCACCGGGCACGCTGCGACGGTCACGGACGGCACGCCCGCCACCACCGCCACCACCGCGATAGCCGTCGGCGCCGACGGCTCCGCCGTCCGGTCAGTGCCGGACGCCACCCCGCTGCCCGTCCGGTTCGCCCAGCAGGTCGCCGCGACACCCGGCGCCACCGCCGTCGTCGGCGCCGACGGCACGCTGACCTTCGCCGAACTCGGCAGCCGCGTCGAGGAACTGGCCGCCCGGCTCGCCGCGAGCGGCGCCCGCCCCGGCACCCGGGTCGCCGTCGCCCTGACCCGGTCCTCCGACCTGGTCGTGGCGCTGCTCGCCGCCATGCGGTCGGGCGCCGCCTACGTGCCGATCGACCCGTCCTACCCCGCCGAGCGGACCGCCTACCTGCTGGCGGACTCCGCACCGGTCGCCCTGGTCTCCGACCCCGGGACCGCCCGGACGGTCGACCC
>NZ_BHZI01000080.1:10460-21060 GCF_004305975.1 Streptomyces otsuchiensis | reverse complement strand
GGGCCGGGCCGGGGCGTCCGGCAGTTGGCCCTTGAGCGGCCCCCACTCGTTGGGATCGGGCACGCCCGGTGGCAGTGTCTGGCGGCGTTTGGGCGCGCCGTGCCCGGCCTCGCCGGGTTCCTTGGCGCCCGGCCACGCCTTCACGACGCGGGCGGCCAGGACGAAGTCCTTGCGCAGCGGGTGTCCTTCGAAGCCGTCGGGGAGCAACAGCGGGTGGAGTCCGGGGTGTCCGGCGAACCCGATGCCGAACATCTCGTGGGTCTCCCGCTCGTGCCAGGCGGCCCCGGCGAACACGCCGGTGAGCGTGGCGAGTTCGGGGGCGTCGTGCGGGACGGTGGTGCGCAGCAGCAGGGCCTGCGGGGAGGTGCGCGGCTGCTCTCCGGAGGCGCGGCTGTCCGGCGTTCCGCCGGGGAGGGCGACGAGGTGGGCGCAGACCTGGAAGCCGGTGCCGGGCTCGTCGACGGCGCTGAGCCAGTCGAAGAAGTCGCAGCCGAGGGTGGTGCGGGCGGTGGTGGCCGCCCGGGTCCACCGCTCGGCGGGCACGTCCACGGTGAGGAGGCCGTACGCCTCGTGGGCGGTGGCGCCCTCGCCGAAGAGTTCGACGGGCGTCACGGGAAGCCAGCCGGTCACCGTTCCCCCTCCGGCCGCGTCTCGGGGGACGGCCCGGACGGGTCCTGTCCTGTCCGCTCGGCCGGGGCCTGGACCAGTGGCGCGTTGAGCGCGGCGGGCGGCGGGGTGCGGCGGGCGTAGCGGTCGGCGGTGGACTCCTCGGCGATCTTCTCCTGGAGCTTGAGGATGCCCTGGAGCAGGGCCTCGGGCCGGGGTGGGCAGCCGGGGACGTAGACGTCGACCGGGATGATCTGGTCGACGCCCTTGGTCACGGAGTAGGAGTCCCAGTACGGGCCGCCGCAGTTGGAGCAGGCGCCGAAGGAGATGACGTACTTGGGTTCCGGCATCTGCTCGTAGAGGCGGCGGACGGCGGGCGCCATCTTGTCGGTGACGGTGCCGGAGACGACCATCAGGTCGGCCTGGCGGGGGCCGGGCGCGAACGGGATGACGCCGAGCCGGATGAAGTCGTGCCGGGACATGGAGGCGGCGATGAACTCGATGGCGCAGCAGGCGAGTCCGAAGTTGAAGACCCAGAGGCTGTAGCGGCGGCCCCAGTTGAGGACGACCTTCATCGGTTCGGGCGCGAGTCGCGCGAGCGCGCCGAGCCGTGGTCCGTCCTGGCCCGGGCGGGTGACCGGGGTCAGGTCCATGTGAGCACACCCTTCTTCCAGGCGTAGAGCAGTCCGGTGGAGAGGAAGCCGAGGAAGAGGAACATCTCGACGAGGGTGACGCCGCCGTAGCCCTCGCCGGCGAAGACCGCGGCCCAGGGGAAGAGGAAGACGGCGTCCACGGCGAAGATCACGTAGAGGAAGGCGTAGATGTAGTAGCGGACCTGGGTGTGGGCCCAGCCCTCCCCGACGGGGTCGACGCCGCACTCGTAGACGAGCAGCTTCTCCTGGGTCGGTACGACCGGCCGCAGCAGCCTGCCCGCGGTGAAGGCGACGGCGACGAACAGCGCTCCGACGACCGCTACCAGCCCGACGACCGCGTAGCCGTGGAAGTAGTCCGGCACCTGGGCCCCTCTGTGGTGATGTGCTGGTCTCGGTACAGCGATGGTGCGGTACAGCGCTGCTGGGTCAGCGGTGCTGGTTCAGCGCCGCGCCACGGCAGCCCCGGACCCGGCCGTGGCCCCGGCGACCGGCCCGGTCGGTGATCCGTACGGACGGGAGTCTAGGGGGTGCGCGGGCGGTTGTGACCGGTGCGCTCCGGTGCGTTCGCCGCCGTCGAAGGTGGTGCTAACCCCACCCCCGCTGACCGACGCGCCCCATGGTGGTCGTGGCGGTGGACGCGGGAGGGTGGGGAGACGATGCGGGATTCGGCAGAAGGGCACGCGGAGATGAGCACCGTCACGACGGAGTGGGCCGGGGAGCGGCCGCCGACGCGTTCCTGGTACCGGTCCGCGCTCGGCCTGATGTTCGGGGCGCGCACTCTGCGCGAGGGCGTCCATCTGCTGCTGAACTTCCCGCTGGCGCTGACGGCGTTCGTCTTCACGGTGACGGCGATGTCGGTCAGCGCCGGTCTGCTGGTGACGTTCGTCGGTCTGCCGCTGCTCTGCCTGACGCTGATCGCGACGCGCGGGTTCGGCATGGTGGAGCGGGCGCGGGCGCGCGGGCTGCTGCGGATGCGGGTGGCCGAGCCGGCGCCGCTGCTGTCGCGTTCGGAGCGACGCGGGTTCTTCGTGTGGATGGGCGCGGTGCTGCGCAGCGGCAGCTGCTGGCGCAGCGTGGTGTACGCGCTGATGCACCTGCCGTGGGCGGTGATCACGTTCTCGCTGGTCGTCGCCTTCTGGTCGGCCGGGCTGGGCGCGCTGACGTACCCGGTGTGGTTCTGGACGCTGCCCGAGGGCGACCGGGTCGGGGTCAACGTCGACGGGCAGGGTGGCGGCTGGGTGTGGGACGGGCCGCTGGAGCTGATCCTGGCGCCGCTGCTCGGGGCGCTGGTGCTGCTGGCGGCCGGCTGGTTGATCCGCGGGATGGCGGTGGTGGACCGGCTGCTGGTGTCGGGGCTGCTGGGGCCGTCGTCGGACGAGTCGCGGGTGCGGGAGCTGGAGACCGGCCGGTCGCGGGTGGTGGACACCTCCGCCGCCGATCTGCGGCGCATCGAGCGGGATCTGCACGACGGTGCGCAGGCCCGGCTGGTGGCGCTGGCGATGGATCTGGGGCTGGCGAAGGAGAAGCTGACCGAGGACCCGGAGACGGCGGCGCGGATGGTGGACGCGGCGCACGGCGAGGTGAAGCTGGCGCTCCAGGAGCTGCGGGATCTGGCGCGGGGCATCCACCCGGCGATCCTCACCGACCGGGGACTCGGTCCGGCGTTGTCGGCGGTGGCGTCGCGCTGCACGGTGCCGGTGACGGTGGAGGCCGATCTGGACGGGCGTCCGGCGGCGGCGATCGAGGGCATCGCGTACTACACGGCTTCGGAGTTGTTGCAGAACGTCAGCAAGCACAGCCGGGCGCGGGCCGCGACGCTCGATGTGTGGCGGGCCGGGGAGCGGCTGATGCTCCAGGTCACCGACAACGGGGTGGGCGGTGCGTCGACCGGGAACGGCACGGGGCTGGCCGGGCTCGCGGAGCGGCTGGAGGCGGTGGACGGGATGCTGGCGGTGTCCTCGCCCCAGGGCGGTCCGACGGCGGTGACGGCGGTCCTGCCGTGGCGGGAGCGCGACGCGGCCTGATCCGCTCGCCGGGGCCGGGCCCGACGTTCCGCTGGGCCGCCCGGCCCGGCGGGTGTCGCGGCCCGCGAGCGTGGGCGGGCCGCGATGCGCCCGGGAAGTGCCTCCGCGAGCCGTCCGCGCGGGGCGGCGGGGTGAGATGCTGAGCCCGAAGCGGAACGTTTACGCCGGGGCGGACGGAGTAGCCAGGTGCGGGTGGTCATCGCCGAGGATTCGGTGCTGTTGCGGGAGGGGCTCACGCGGTTGCTGGTGGACCGGGGCCATGAGGTGGTCGCCGGGGTGGGCGACGGGGACGCGCTGGTGCGCGCGGTGCGGGAGCTGGCCGCGGCCGGCTCCCTGCCGGACGTGGTGGTGGCGGACGTGCGGATGCCCCCGAGCCACACCGACGAGGGTCTGCGCGCCTCGGTGGCGCTGCGCAAGGAGTTCCCGGAGCTGAGCGTGCTGGTGCTGTCGCAGTACGTGGAGGAGCAGTACGCGACGGAGCTGCTGGCCGACTCCGGCAGCGGCGTCGGGTACCTCCTCAAGGACCGGGTGGCGGATGTGCGGGAGTTCGCGGACGCCGTGACGCGGGTCGCGAAGGGCGGCACCGCGCTGGACCCGGAGGTGGTGGCGCAGCTGCTGGGCCGCAGCCGCAAGCAGGACGTGCTGGCCGGTCTCACGCCGCGGGAGCGGGAGGTGCTGGGGCTGATGGCGGAGGGCCGCACCAACTCGGCGGTCGCCGCGCAGCTGGTGGTGAGCCACGGCGCCGTCGAGAAGCACGTGAGCAACATCTTCATGAAACTGGGCCTGGCGCAGAGTGACGCTGATCACCGCCGGGTCCTCGCGGTGCTGACGTATCTGAACTCGTGAGGGTGAGGGTCGCGGACCGGCGGTCCGGTGCGACGGGCGGCGTGCTCACCCCCTGCGGGCACCTCGTGTGCTGCTCGCGGGCGGCGGTGGCACGGCGCGGGAGGCCCGGATCGGGGCGGGGCGCGCGGGTGGCGGCGGTACGCGCCGGGCGCGTGCACCGTCTCGATTCCGGGTCCACGATGTGACCGGCCCAAGGGAAGGCGACCCTTACCCACGTACGATGGCGGCACAGCCGCCTCTAGGGAGGGCCACAGCAGTGACCAGCCAGGTCGAACAAGCCAGTCAGGACGCCGGCCCGGCGGACACCCAGGAGCCGGCGGGTCTGCGGGACACCGCCGCCGCACCGGCGTCCTCGGGCGCCAAGGAGGTCCGCCGCCTGGACCGGGTGATCATCCGGTTCGCGGGCGACTCCGGTGACGGTATGCAGCTGACGGGTGACCGTTTCACCTCGGAGACGGCGTCGTTCGGCAACGACCTCTCCACCCTGCCGAACTTCCCCGCGGAGATCCGCGCCCCCGCCGGCACCCTGCCGGGTGTCTCCTCCTTCCAGCTGCACTTCGCGGACCACGACATCCTCACGCCGGGTGACGCCCCGAACGTGCTGGTCGCGATGAACCCGGCGGCGCTCAAGGCGAACATCGCGGACGTGCCGCGCGGCGCGGAGATCATCGTCAACACCGACGAGTTCTCCAAGCGCGCGATGGCGAAGGTCGGCTACGACGCCAACCCGCTGGAGGACGGCTCGCTCTCGGCGTTCAGCGTGCACCCGGTGCCGCTGACCACGCTGACCGTGGAGGCGCTCAAGGGCTACGAGCTGACCCGCAAGGAGGCGGGCCGCTCCAAGAACATGTTCGCGCTGGGCCTGCTGTCGTGGATGTACCACCGTCCGACCGAGGGCACCGAGGCGTTCCTGCGGCAGAAGTTCGCGAAGAAGCCCGCCATCGCCGAGGCGAACATCGTCGCCTTCCGGGCCGGCTGGAACTTCGGTGAGACCACCGAGGACTTCGCCACCTCCTACGAGGTCGCGCCGGCGACGAAGGCGTTCCCGCCCGGCACCTACCGCAACATCTCCGGCAACCTGGCGCTCTCCTACGGCCTGGTCGCCGCGGGCCGCCTGGCCGAACTCCCGGTCTACCTCGGCTCGTACCCGATCACCCCGGCCTCGGACATCCTGCACGAGCTGTCCAAGCACAAGAACTTCGGTGTGCGGACCTTCCAGGCCGAGGACGAGATCGCCGGTATCGGCGCCGCGTTGGGCGCCGCGTTCGGCGGATCGCTGGCGATCACCACGACCTCGGGCCCGGGTGTGGCGCTGAAGTCGGAGACGATCGGCCTGGCCGTCTCGCTGGAACTCCCGCTGCTGGTCATCGACATCCAGCGCGGCGGGCCGTCGACGGGGCTGCCGACCAAGACCGAGCAGGCCGACCTGCTCCAGGCGATGTACGGCCGCAACGGCGAGGCGCCGGTGCCGATCGTCGCACCGTCCACCCCCGGCGACTGCTTCACCGCGGCGCTGGAGGCGGCCCGGATCGCGCTGGTCTACCGCACCCCGGTCTTCCTGCTCTCCGACGGCTACCTGGCCAACGGCTCCGAGCCCTGGCGGGTCCCGGACACCGAGGAACTCCCCGACCTGCGCGTGCCGTTCGCGACCGCGCCGAACCACACCCTGGACGACGGCACCGAGGTCTTCTGGCCGTACAAGCGCGACCCGGAGACCCTGGCCCGGCCGTGGGCCGTGCCCGGCACCGCCGGTCTCGAACACCGCGTCGGCGGCATCGAGAAGCAGGACGGCACCGGCAACATCTCGTACGACCCCGCCAACCACGACCACATGGTCCGCACCCGGCAGGCCAAGGTCGACGGGGTCACCGTCCCCGACCTCACGGTGGACGACCCGGACGGCGAGGCCCGCGTCCTGGTGCTGGGCTGGGGCTCGACCTACGGCCCGATCACGGCGGCCGTGCGCCGCATCCGGCGCGTGGGCGGCCACATCGCCCAGGCGCACCTGCGGCATCTCAACCCCTTCCCCGCCAACCTCGGGGACGTGCTCGCCGCGTACGACCACGTCATCGTCCCGGAGATGAACCTGGGACAGCTCGCCACCCTGCTGCGCGCCCGGTACCTGACCGACATCCAGTCGGTCACCCAGGTCACCGGTCTGCCGTTCAAGGCCGAGCAGCTCGCGACCGTCCTGAAGGAGGCCGTCGATGCCCACTGAGGCACTCACCCTGGTCCCCAAGACCGACACCAAGCAGACGATGAAGGACTTCAAGTCCGATCAGGAAGTCCGCTGGTGCCCCGGCTGCGGTGACTACGCGATCCTCGCGGCGGTGCAGGGGTTCCTGCCCGAACTCGGCCTGGCCCGCGAGAACATCACCTTCATCTCCGGCATCGGCTGCTCCAGCCGCTTCCCGTACTACATGAACACCTACGGGATGCACTCCATCCACGGCCGCGCTCCGGCGATCGCCACGGGCCTCGCGACCGCCCGCCGCGACCTCTCGGTGTGGGTGGTCACCGGCGACGGCGACGCCCTGTCCATCGGCGGCAACCACCTGATCCACGCGCTGCGCCGCAACGTCAACCTCAAGATCCTGCTGTTCAACAACCGGATCTACGGGCTGACCAAGGGCCAGTACTCGCCGACCTCCGAGACCGGCAAGATCACCAAGTCGACGCCGATGGGCTCGCTCGACGCCCCGTTCAACCCGCTCTCCCTCGCCCTCGGCGCGGAGGCCAGTTTCGTGGCACGGACGGTCGACTCCGACCGCCAGCACCTCACCTCGGTGCTCCGCGAGGCCGCGCAGCACAAGGGCTCGGCGCTGATCGAGATCTACCAGAACTGCAACATCTTCAACGACGGCGCGTTCGAGGCCCTCAAGGACAAGCAGCAGGCGCAGGAGGCCGTGATCCGCCTGGAGCACGGCGCGCCGATCCGCTTCGGCACCCCGTGGACCGAGGAGGAGGGCGGCGACGGCCTCGGCCGCAAGGGCGTCGTGCGTGACGGCGAGACCGGCGACCTCGTCGTGGTCGACGTCACCGAGCGCGGCGCGGAAGGGGTCCTCACCCACAACGCGCACGCCGCCTCGCCGACCACCGCGTTCGCGCTCTCCCGCCTCGCCGACAACGACACCCTGCACCACACCCCCATCGGGGTGCTGCGGCAGGTGCAGCGCGCGGTCTACGACGACCAGATGGCCGACCAGATGGACGCGGCCGTGGAGCGCAACGGCAAGGGCGACCTGTCCTCGCTGCTCGCCGGCAAGGACACCTGGACGGTCGTGGGCTGACGACGGGCTGACCGCGGGCGGACGACCGGCCGGACGACGGCCGCTCCACCGACGAACGACGGGCGTGGGCCCGGACACCGAGGCTTCTCGGTGTCCGGGCCCACGCCCGTCGTCCGTGCCGGGCCCGTGGTGGACGTGGCGGAGGTGACAGATGTGGCAGGTGACAGATGTGACGGACGTGACCCGGGTGGCAGGTGTCGCGCGGGTATCCGGGGGCGACGTCAGGTCCATAATGCGGAATAGGGAATGACAGGCCACCGCCCGGTGCTTATCGTCAGGCGGGGCGCGGGTCGACGTCCCACCGAACTCGGGAGGCAACATGGGAGGGTCCGCCGGGTCGGCGACCAGCCGCACAGGTCTGGTCTACGGATTCGTCGCCTTCGGGCTCTGGGGGCTGCTCCCCCTCTACTGGGACCTGTTGAGGTCCACCGCCCCCGCCGAGGTGCTCGCCCACCGCATGGCCTGGTCGCTGCCGACCGCCGTGGTGATCCTGGCGCTCTTCGGCAAGTGGTCCTGGGTGATGCCGCTGCTGCGCGACCCCCGCCGCCTCGGACTGGTGCTGGTCTCGGCGGCACTGATCACCGTCAACTGGTTCCTCTTCATCTGGGCCGTCGCCAACGACAAGGTCATTGAGGCGTCCCTCGGCTACTTCATCAACCCACTGCTGACCATCGCCATCGGCGTGCTGCTGCTGCGGGAGAAGCTGCGGCCCGCCCAGTGGGTGGCCGTCGGCATCGGGGCGTTCGCGGTACTGGTGATGAGCTTCGCCTACGGCGAGGTGCCATGGCTCTCCCTGGCCCTGTCGGTCAGCTTCGCGATCTACAGCCTGGTGAAGAAGACCACCGGCCTGGACGGCCTGGAGGGGTTCAGCGCCGACTGCGCACTCCAGTTCCTGCCGGCCGCGATCTTCGTGCTGGTCCTGATGGGCCGCGGGGACTCCACCTTCGCCAGCGAGGGCCCACTGCACATGGTGCTGCTGATCGGCACCGGACTGGCCACCGCCCTGCCGCTGATCTTCTTCGGCGCCGCCGCCGTCCGCATCCCGCTCTCCACCGTCGGCCTGCTCCAGTACCTGGCACCGTCCGCCATGTTCCTGCTCGGACTCTTCGTCTTCGGCGAGGAGATGCCGACCGAGCGCTGGATCGGCTTCGGCCTGGTCTGGCTCGCCCTGACCATCCTCACCTGGGACGCCCTGCGCCACTCCCGCAAACAGCGCGTCGCCGCCCGCACCACCGTGATGAACCTCCCGCCCGTCGCCGAACCGATCCCGGCAGACACGGCCACCCCCGGCACGGCCCCCGCGACCAGGGACCGCACGACGGACTGACCGGCGGCCCGGCTGACCGACGGGCGCGCGAGCGGGGTGGCCCCGGTGCCGTCACCACGGCGCCGGCCGGGGGCGGGTGATGGTGAGTGCCATGGTGGGCTGGACGGTCATGCGGGTGGTGGTGTCGAGTTCGAGGCGGACGAGTCCGCCTCGGTGTTCGGCGAACGTGACGCGGGTGGTCAGGCCGCCGACGGTGAGGTAGTCCCCGATCTGGATCTGGTCGGCGGGCAGGCGCAGCGCGTGGGCGCGGAGCTGGGTCATGGCCGGTCTCCTGCCGAGTGGGTGCCGGGGTGCTCGCGCAGTGCGGTGTTGAGGGTGGTCACCTCGTCGGCGGTGAGGTTGCCGAGGTGGACGCGGTAGGCGTGGCGTCGGCAGCCGTCGCAGGGGTCGAGGACGTCGATGTCGTCCAGACGGACCCCGAGGTCCTTGACGTGGTTGAACAACTCCCTCGCGGCGTCTTCGACTTCCTCACGGTCGGAGTTGGCGAAGCTGATGTCTTCGAACATGGGCGTCCCTTGGCTGAGGTGGGTGTGGGGCGGGGTGGTTCAGAGTGCGCGCAGCAGGCGCCGGGTGGCGGCGTCGCGCCGGATGGGGCGGGCGGAGAGGGAGTAGAGGACCTCGACCTCCCCGAACCCGCAGATTCGGTCCGTTCCCCGGGTGTTGGCGCTGATGGGGCGGCCGGAGGTCAGGGCTTGGCGCTGGGTGTGGTGGTAGGCGGTGTCGGCGGCCCAGTCGCGGAGGAGCTGGCCGGGGCGGTGCCCGCCGTCCTGGCCGGGGCGTTCCACGGCATGGAGCGCGCTGTCGGGGAACGGGCCGTGGCCGGGGAGCGGTTCGAGGGCGTCGGCCAGTCGCAGGGCCTGGCCGCGTAGCCATTGGAGCGCCGCGTCGGGGGTGTGTGCCCAGTGCCCGCCGAGGTGCCATTCGCCTCCGGCATCCGGGCTGCGCACGACGGTCTCGCACCAGTAGCCGTCCGGCCCCGGTCGCCGCCTCATCGGCGCGACACCCGGTAGGGCGTCGAACTCAGCTCCCGGAAGACCTCGTGGTCGGGATAGTCGTCCAGATGGAAAACGGTCCACATCATGGCGGCATCCCCCGTCCCCGCTTGCGGCCCCAGCTCCTCGCACACCTCGCACTGGGCACGAAAGACCAACTGCCCCCCGGTGGACACGAGCCGGAACCTCGCGAACCGATACTCACCACTCATCGCTTGCCCAACGCCTTCAGGTGCGCATCGACAGCCCGACCCAACTGAGCTGATCGCACGCGAAGTTCAGCGAGTGGCGCCACGTGTTCTCGGTCTTCCTCGACCGCTTGCGCCCCGGCCCGCAGCACTCCGGCCATCGCCAGCGCAACACCGGGAAGCATCGGTTCGACGGCTACGAGCCGCACAGGGCGGCGCGTCTGGCAGTCCCACACCCGCGAGTGGGGAGTCACAGGGAGGGCGATGCCTGCGGCTGCGAGGGCGGAGCGCAGGTGTTCAGCCGCGCGTTCCACGTCAGTGAAGTGTCCAGTGGCGATCATCCAGCCACCGCCAAGACGAGGCGTTCGGGGTGGTTCCAGCCGGCGGGCCGAATCTCAGCACACACGACCACTCCTCTCCGTAGTGGTTCCACTACCCAGGAGTCACAGGCTGGACTAGAGTTGGCCTTCCTTCAACTAGTCAGGGACGAAGGAAGGGACGGTATTGGCGTGGTCAATCGCAAGGAGCTGAACCCTGAGGCGGGGCCGGTGGCAGCCTTCGGTGCCCGCATGCGGGGGTTCCGCGAAGCTCGCGGGTGGAGCCAGGAGGAGCTGGCCCAGGAGGTGTCCTATTCGAGCCAGCACATTTCGGCAGTCGAAACTGGTCGCAAACCG
>NZ_BHZI01000080.1:0-10360 GCF_004305975.1 Streptomyces otsuchiensis | reverse complement strand
GGAGCCAGGAGGAGCTGGCCCAGGAGGTGTCCTATTCGAGCCAGCACATTTCGGCAGTCGAAACTGGTCGCAAACCGCCAACCCTCCCGTTCTCACGTCGCCTTGACCGTGCCTTCGGCACCGGGGACTCCGCCGACTCGTTCGAGCGTGAATGGCGTGACATCCGACAGGGCAGCTTGCTGGAGGGCTTCCCCGAGTACGTCGGGCACGAAGGCCGCGCGGCTGAGATCCGCGTCTACGACATTGGCGTTGTTCCGGGGATCCTCCAGACACCGGAGTACGCCCAAGAACTGGCCAACAGCGCGGTGCGACGCGGGGCCACCACGCCCGAACAGGCCAACGAACGGGTCGCGTTCTTGGCCGAGCGGCAGGCAGCGCTCAAGCGCGATCGCCCGCCACTCATTCTCGTTGTTCTCGACGAAAGCTGCATCCGGCGGAGGGTCGGCAGCGCGGACGTCATGGCGGCCCAACTGGATCACCTGGAGCAGTTCGCCGATCTGTACAACACAAGCCTGCAAGTAGCCCCATTCAGCATGGGAGCACGGAGGGCGCTGAACCTCCCGGTCAACCTGCTGACGATGCCAGACCGCTCCGTACTGGCTTACGCCGAGTCACAGACACGGGGGCATCTGGAACGTGACAGCAGCTCCGTCCTGCCTCTACTGACGGCCTACCATCAGCTACAGACTGAAGCGCTGTCCCAGGCGGCTTCCGTGTCCCTGATCCGAGAGGCATGAGAGGGAAAATCCGTGACGAATGCCCCCCATTGGTTCAAGTCATCGTACAGCGACAACGGCGGGACCTGCATAGAAGTTGCCGCGAACCTCGTCGCCACGCATGGCCTCGTGCCCGTCCGCGACTCCAAGAACACCGCTGGCCCGGCACTCGCAGTGTCGGCCACTGCGTTCGCGTCGTTCGTGGCAAGCGTCAAGACCGGGGACATCACCGGCTGATCGCGCCTAGAGCCAGACAGGGCCCCCCATGCCCCGCATGGTGGGGCCCTGTCCCCGCCGTCACGTCGGCCACCGGAGGACGGAGGCGGCGTTCGGCTCGGGAAGCACTGTCAACCGTCGGATCCACGCGCCACAGACCGAGTCGCTCGCCCAGGCCGCGATCTACCAGTCACGAAAGGCCTTCCCGCGACCGAGACGCCCCCGACGGTTCAGATCCTCGTACAGCGACAACGACGGGCAGTGCGTCGAGGTCGCCGCCAACCTCGTCGCATCGCACGGCGTGGTCCCAGTCCGCGACTCCAACAACCAGGCCGCTCCGACCCTGATACTTCCGGCCGGGGCGTTCTCCTCGTTCGTGGCAAGCATGAGAGCAGGGGCCTGCACCGAAAGCGCTCCTCTCGCCTGACACCCACCGTGCCCGGATTTCAGCAACACTCCCGGGTTTTCCGCACTACCGGAGGTCCGCTGAAAACCGCCGCCCTCACTCAGCCCCAGCACCCCCGACGACCTGCACCTTCACAGTGGGGTCCTCATCGCCCCTCAGAGGGGTAGCAACCGCCGGTCGGGGCCTCGCCGACTACCTCCATGCCTAGTCCTCATCGCCCCTCAGAGGGGTAGCAACAGCTTCTCCGTGATGACGACGCCACGGTAAAGCCGCGGTCCTCATCGCCCCTCAGAGGGGTAGCAACGTGACCAGCAGCAGCCAAGACCTGTCAGCCGCGGAGGTCCTCATCGCCCCTCAGAGGGGTAGCAACAGGACGACATCGCCGCCCTGCAGTGCGTCGCCCGCCGTCCTCATCGCCCCTCAGAGGGGTAGCAACAGCAGGCGTACGAGCTGCTGTCCGCCCGCTGCGCCGCGTCCTCATCGCCCCTCAGAGGGGTAGCAACCCCGAGCGGGCCGAGATGCTGGTGACGATCCGCCAGGCGTCCTCATCGCCCCTCAGAGGGGTAGCAACCGGATTCGTCGCAAGCGACCCGTCGTGTATCACGCGCCCTCATCGCCCCCCAGAGGGGCAGCAACAGAGGCGGAGCCTAACGCTCTGCATTGCTGATGGTCCTGACGCAGAAGCGGGGCCGACCGGTCTCGCGCAGCGAACACCCTTCGAGACACCATCCAGCGCCGGCCGATCCGCGAGTACCGTCGAAGAACTCGTCGAACTCGGGAGACACGATATGAGTCCTTCGCGTCGATCCGTCCTGGGCGCCAGCCTTTGCTCCGTGGCGCTGACCGTGCCGGGCTGGCCGGACGTGGTCGGACGCATGGAGGCCGTGAGCACGGGGGCGGACATCAGGATCGGCCGTGCGGACGTGGCGACGGTGTCGGCCATGACGGAGAGGCTGTCCGCGCTGGACGACGAGTTCGGCGGGCGGCACGCACGCCCCATGGCAGCGGCGTTCCTGGTGAACACGGTCGCGCCCTACCTTCGGGCCGACGCACACGAGCACGTCCGAAAAGACATGATGGGGGCAGCCGCATTCCTCTACTACCTGACCGGGTGGATGGCGGTTGACGAAGGTCTTCACGGGCTCGCGCAGCACTACTACGTCAAGGGCCTGGAGCTGGCCGGAGCGAGCGGCGACCACTTCACCTACTGCCATATCCTCCGAGGCATGTCCGTACAGGCGGCAGACCTCGGGATGGGAGCTGGCGCAGTCCGGTACGCCGACGCGGCGGCAAGCGCCCCGCCCACCGGCGAACCCCGCATGAGGGCGTTCCTCGCGGGGCAGCAAGCGCACGCCTACGCCGTGCAGAGAGACAGGCGGAGCGCCCACCGACTCCTGACCGAGGCCACCACCCAACTCGAAAAGGCAGAGAGCCAAACGAAGACGTTCGGCGGCTATGCGCCCGCGACACTCGCCTATCACGAGTCCCAGGTACGCAACGAACTGGGCGACACGAAAGGGAGCGTCGCCTCCCTGCAACGGCACTTCCGGCTCAGGGATCGAAACAACGACAGCAAGCGAAGCGGCATTCGCTTCACCTCGATGCTCGCAGAACGCCAACTCTCCGTCGGGCACCTCGAATCAGCCTGCGAGCACTGGACCAAGGCGCTGGAGCAGTATCCCACCGTGAAATCCGGGCGCGTCGACAGGAACATGGAGACCATGTACCGGTCCCTGGAGCCATATCGACACCACTCCCAAGCCCGCGAACTGCGGGAACGCGCCAGAGCGGAGCTCCCTCCCGCGCTGCTCGCCGAGCGCTGACCGCACCGATCCGACCAGCTACGAGAGGCCACCCCATGACAACCGAGACGCCCCGTTGGTTCACGTCCTCCTATAGCAACAACGGCGGCCAGTGCGTCGAGGTCGCCGTGAACCTCGCCCCCTTCCACGGCCTGGTTCCCGTCCGCGACTCCAAGAACGAGGCCGGCCCGGCACTCGCGGTGTCGACCACTGCGTTCGCCTCGTTCGTGGCAGGCGTCAAGGCCGGCGAGATCACCGGCTGATCGCACCGAGAGCCAGACGGGCCCCCCATGCCCCGCATGGGGGACCCCGCCCCTGCCGTCACAGCGCGGCCCTCCTCGCCACTGAGAGGGGGGCCGGTGAGACTCCGCGCCTCGCGCTGAGAGCCAAGGTGGGGCTACCGCCAGACCGCCGAGGCGACACGGTGGAAGTTGCCGCCGAGGATCGCCGTGACGGCGTCGTCCGGGTAGCCGCGCGCGAGCAGCGCGTCTTCGACCGTCAGCAGGGTCTCCGGCGGCATGAACTCGATCGCTCCCCAGCGGGTGTAGCACTCGGGAAACAGCTCGGGGCTCTCGGCGAGCAGCGCGTTGAAGTCGTCGTGGTCGAAGGGGTAGTCGGTGGAGACGCCGACATGCTCGGGACCCACGAGCTCCACGGCGTAGTCGATGTGCCGCACGAGCGCGTCCAGGCTCGCGTCGTTCGGTCCGAGGAAGATGCCGACGCCGGTGATGCCGACGACGCCGCCGGTCTCCGCGCACGCCTTCGCCTGGTCGTCGGTGATGTTGCGGGGGTGGCCCCAGAGCCCGCGCATACACGAGTGGGAGTACACCATCGGACGCTCGGTGGACTCGCTGAGGTCGAGCCCGGTGCGAGCACCGCAGTGCGAGCCGTCCACGACCATGCCGACGGCGTTCATCTCCCGCACCAGCGCGCGGCCGTAGGCGGTCAGTCCCTCGTCGACGGCGTCCAGGCAGCCGCCCCCGGCCGCGTTGCGGTTGTTGTAGCTGGGGAGCAGGGTGCGTACCCCGAGGTCGTAGTAGTGCTGAACCCGCTCCAGCCGGCCCTCCAGTGGCCCGGAGTCCTCCAGGTCGAAGGCGACCGCGATCTGGTCCGCCCGGACGGCCGCGTCCACCTCCGCGACCTTCGCCACGAGCCGGAACCGGTCGTCGCCCGCGATGCGCTCCCGCCAAGCGGCGAGCAGCCCGTCCACGAACTCCCCACTGTGAGGCGCGTAGCCCACGTTCACCGAGGTGTAGCTACCACCGCGCCGCAGATAGCGCGCCAACTCCCCCACCGGCGCGTTGCGTTCCAGCGGCAGACAGCAGTGCTGCTCCCACAGCAGACGCGGCGGACTGGCTTCAGCGGATTCGTTCAACATCCCCGCATCCTGCACCTCCCCTGACACAGCCGCCATCCCATTCCGGGGAGCGGAAACGGCCCCTGGCTCCCACCGGCCGGAGAACACCGAGACCAGACCTCACCACACCGAAAGCGCTAGGCTTGTGCGGTGCCCAATCCACCCGGATTTCAGCAACACTCCCGGGTTCTCCGCACTACCGGAGGTTCGCTGAAAACCACCGCCCTCACGCAGCCTCAGCACCCCCGACGACCTGCACCTTCACAGTGGGGTCCTCATCGCCCCTGAGAGGGGTAGCAACGGGCCCCAAGTACGCGTATACGCGTACGCGTGTAGGGACGTCCTCATCGCCCCTGAGAGGGGTAGCAACACCGCGTCCGGGCCCTGACCGCCCGCGAGCGGGAGATGGGTCCTCATCGCCCCTGAGAGGGGTAGCAACGGCCACTCGCGGACGACGGTCGCGGGGGATTCCCCGTCCTCATCGCCCCTGAGAGGGGTAGCAACGCGCAGGACGGCGAGGCATTCTTCGAAGAGCGCGGGGGTCCTCATCGCCCCTGAGAGGGGTAGCAACGAGAGGAACACGGCGATGCCGGAGCTTCGGCGTCCTCATCGCCCCTGAGTGGGGCAGCAACCAAGAGGTGGCATCTCTCGCCTGACGAGCCTGCCGGCCCTCTTCTCCCCTCAGGGGGGGGCGGCCGTGGCGCGTCGGCGCCGTGGGGTCAGCGACCGTGCCGAGGATGCGGGCGATGACCGGTACGACCGTCAGGACGGCTGCCAGCCCCTTGGTACCCGTCGTAGGTGCTCTTTTTGTCGTTGCGGCGGACCTCGTGCGGGCCGGCGGACAGCTCGGCCAGGTGATAGCGGTGATCGCCATCTCATCGGTAGCTCGTCGGGCTCCACCCGCCTCCACAGGATGACGATGTCGCTGCCGAGGAGACCTTGGCGTACGTCGGGTGGTCAGCGGTCATAGGGGTCGTCCGAGTACATGTCCGCCGTGGTCTCCTGCTCGGCACGGAACGTGTGGAGATCGGTGCCGGAGGCAGTCCTGGACATGGCGGCGAACTCTTGCCGGGAGACAAAGCGACCGTACCGGCGTAGAGGAACGAGCTGGCCGATCGGGTGTCCGCCGCGCGTGACAGTGAACGATTGGCCGCCCTGTACCGCGTCCATAACCTCCCGGGACCGGTTACGCAGGTCCCACTGGGTGATTTCAGGCTGAACGGTCACATCGCCACGGTAGCGCTCGGTGTCACCCTGTGGCACCTCGTTGCACACCCTCGGGGACAACCCGCTTCGGGCGTCGTCACGGCACCCAACCGAGGCGCCGTGACGACGGTGAATGTCGCGCCGCCACCGCCCCCCGTCAGGCGGCGGGGACGTGGCGTTCGGCGGGGCCGGTGTAGGCGCCGAGGGGGCGGATGAGGGTGTTGCCCTCGGACTGCTCCACGATGTGCGCGGTCCAGCCGGTGATGCGGCTCATCACGAAGATCGGGGTGAAGACGGGGATGTCGAAGCCCATGAGGTGGTAGGCGAGACCGGCCGGGTAGTCCAGGTTGGGGTGGATGCCCTTGCGTTCCACCATGGCCTTCTGGAGCGCGGTGTGGAGCGTCGCCAGGCGGGTGACCTCGGGCGAGGCATTGACGGCGATGAGGCGGTCGAGGGCTTCCTGCATCAGCGGGACGCGGGAGTCGCCGTGCTTGTAGACGCGGTGGCCGAAGCCCATGATCTTGCGCTTGGACGCCAGGGCGTCGGTGAGCCAGCGGTCGGCGTCGGCGGGGTCGCCGATCTCGTTGAGCATGTGCATCACGGCCTCGTTGGCGCCGCCGTGCAGCGGTCCCTTCAGCGCGCCGATGGCGGCCGTGACGGCGCTGTGCAGGTCGGAGAGGGTGGAGGTGACGACGCGGGCGGTGAACGTCGAGGCGTTGAAGCTGTGTTCGGCGTAGAGGATCAGCGAGATCTCGAAGCACCGCACCACCTCCGGCGCGGGCACCTCGCCGAAGCACATGTGGAAGAAGTTCTCCGCGAGGCCGAGTGCGGGGTCGGGCTGGATCGGGGTCAGCCCGCGACGGCGGCGCTGGTCGGCGGCGACCACGGTCGGGAGTTTGGCCAGCAGCGCCAGCGCCTTGGTGCGGTTGGCGGCCGGGGAACCGTCGTCCTCGGCCGGGTCCTCGGCGCCGAGGAAGCTGACGGCGGTGCGCAGCACGTCCATCGGGTGGCAGGTCTCGGGCAGTCGGGCGACGATCTCGGCGGTGGTGCGGTCCAGGGGGCGCAGCGCCCGCTCGCGGGCCTCGAAGGCGCGGAGCTGTGCGGTGTCGGGGAGTTCTCCGGTCCACAGCAGGTGGGCGACCTCCTCGAAGGAGCGGGAGGCGGCCAGTTCCTGGACCGGGTAGCCGCGGTAGGTCAGGGAGTTGCTGGCCTCGATGACGGTGGAGATGCCGGTGGTGTCGACGACGACGCCGGAGAGTCCGCGGTGGATGTCGGAAGCGGCGGACGCGGGGCCGGTGTTGCCGGACGAGGTGGCGGCGGTTGCCATGGCGGTACCTCCGGAAGAGGGCGGGTTCGGGTACGGCTGGGGGACCGGCGGCGCGCGCACGGCGGCGGCAGTCGGTCGTGGCGGTCGGTCGTGGTGGTCGGTCGTGGTGGTGCGGCGACAAGGCGAGGGCCGGGGCCCGGGGGCGGTGGTGGGCCCCCGGGCCCGGCCCGGCCCGGTCAGGTGCCCGGCGGAAGGGTGAAGTCGTGGACGGAGCTGTCGAAGGCGGCGTACTCCTCGTAGCCCAGCAGCTCGTACAGCCGGGAGCGGGTCTGCATCTTCTCCAGCAGGGCCCGCTGGGTGCCGTCGGCGGCGAGGGTGCGCAGCCCGTCCTCGACGGCGCCCATCGCGAGGCGCAGCAGGGTCACGGGGTAGAGCGCGATGTTGTAGCCGAGGTTCTCCAGGGTGGTGGCGTCCAGCAGCGCGCTCTTGCCGAACTCGGTCATGTTGGCCAGCAGCGGGACGTCGACGGCGGCGCGGAAGGTCTCGAACTCCTTCTCGTCCGCGAGTGCTTCGGGGAAGATCGCGTCGGCGCCGGCGTCCACGTACGCCTTGGCGCGGTCGATCGCGGCGTCCAGTCCTTCGAGGGCGCGCGCGTCGGTGCGGGCCATCAGCAGGAAGTCGGGGTCGCGGCGGGCGTCGGTGGCGGCCTTGAGGCGCCGGGTCATCTCCTCGCGCGGGACGACGGATTTGCCGTCGAGGTGGCCGCAGCGCTTGGGGTTGACCTGGTCCTCCAGGTGGAGGCCGGCGAGCCCGGCGTCCTCCATCAGCTGGACGGTGCGGGCGGCGTTCATCGGCTCGCCGAAACCGGTGTCGGCGTCGACCAGCGCGGGGAGGTCGGTGACCCGGGTGATCTGCTGGGCGCGGGCGGCGATCTCGGTGGAGGTCGTCAACCCGATGTCGGGCAGGCCGAGATCGGCGGCGAGGACGGCGCCGGAGAGGTAGACCGCGTCGAAGCCGGTCTCCTGGATCAGCTTCGCGGACAGCGGGTTGACCGCTCCGGGCACCCGCAACAGCCGTCCCGAGGCGAGCTGTTCGCGCAGGGCGCGGCGCCGCTGGGCGGGGGTGGTACGGGTGTGCAGCATCTAGAACAGCCCCTTCGGGAGTTCGGCGTCGGACTTGGCCAGGGCCGTGTCGTCGGTGGTGGGGAAGAGCGCGTCGAGGCCGCCGGCGTCGAGGTCGGCGAGGCCCTCGGCGGCGGCCAGGAAGACGCGCTGCGCGCCGGGTTCGACGACGCCCTCGGCCAGGGTGCGGAACTTCGCCGTGTACTGCTCGCGGGCGAACGGCCGGGCACCGGCGGGGTGGGCGTCGGCGACGGCGAGTTCCTCCTCCACCACGCGGCCGTCGGTGAAGGTGACGACGGCGCGGCCGCCGAACGCCCGCCGCTCGGGGTCCGGGTGGTGGTAGCGGCGGGTCCACTCCGGGTCCTCGACGGTGGAGATCCGCTGCCACAGTTCGACGGTGTCGGCGCGGCGCGCGCGCTCGGGCGCGTAGGAGCGTTCGTGGTGCCAGCCGCCGTCCTGGAGCGCCACGGCGAAGATGTAGGGCACCGAGTGGTCCAGCGTCTCGCGGCTGGCGTTCGGGTCGTACTTCTGGGGGTCGCCGGAGCCGGAGCCGATCACCTGGTGGGTGTGGTGGCTGGTGTGCAGCACCACGGAGGCGATGTCGGCGGCGAAGCGGTCGACGGGGCCGAGGCGGGCGCGCAGCGAGCGGGCGAGGTCGATGACGGCCTGCGCCTGGTACTCGGCGGAGTGTTCCTTGGTGTAGGTGTCGAGGATCGCCCGGCGCGGCTCGCCGGGGCCCGGCAGCGAGACGGTGTACTCGGCGTCCGGGCCGTCCAGCATCCACGCCAGGTAGCCGTCCTCGCCCTCGTAGATCGGTGAGGGGGCGCCCTCGCCGCGCATCGCGCGGTCCACGGCCTCGATGGCGGCCTTCCCGGCGTAGGCGGGCGCGAACGCCTTCCAGCTGGAGATCTCGCCCTTGCGGGACTGGCGGGTCGCGGTGGTGGTGTGCACGGCCTGCTGCACCGCCTGGTAGACGGTCGCGGTGTCCAGCTTCAGCAGGGCGCCCAGGCCGCAGGCGGTGGCGGCGGAGAGGTGCGCGACGTGGTCGATGCGGTGGGCGTGCAGGCAGATGCCGCGCACCAGGGCGACGTGGGTCTCGTAGGCGGCGACGATGCCGCGCAGCAGGTCGGCGCCGGAGCGGCCGGTGTGCTGGGCGACGGCGAGCAGCGGCGGGATGTTGTCGCCGGGGTGGGAGTAGTCGGCGGCGAGGAAGGTGTCGTGGAAGTCCAGCTCGCGGACGGCGGTGCCGTTGGCCCAGGCGGCCCATTCGGGTGAGACGCGGAAGTCGGGGCCGACGCCGAAGACGGTCGCGCCGGCGCCGCCGCCGGTGACGGGGTGGGCGGTGGCCTGCGCGCGGGCCACGGCGACGGGGCGGCGGCGCAGCGAGGCCACGGCGACGGAGGCGTTGTCGATCACCCGGTTGACGGCCATGGCGGCGGTCTCGGCGTCGATCCCGGCAGCCGTGGTGCCGGTGGCGACGGCGGCGAGTTTCCAGGCCAGCTGCTCCTCGCGGGGCAGGTGGGAGGCGCTGGGGTGGACGCGGACGGAGTGGTCGATCACGCGGGCTCCTCGACGGTACGGGTCGGCACGTTACACATCCGAGCATCCCCGCGCCGCCGTGGTCCGTCGACCGCTCCACGCTGCGGAATCCGCACAGTGTGTCGCTGCGAAACGGCGAATCTTGCGAAAGCTGCGGATGGTACTTTCGCAAATGACGGGACAGGCGGGCGGCCGGGACAGCCGGCCGGCCAGGCGGAGGCGGTGCGAGGACCATGACGCGCGCGGACGGACAGCGGCACGACCCGGAGCCGTCGTCCGGCACCCCCCGAGGAACCCCCCGAAACGGGTCCGGACGCGGCGCCCGGAAGATCTACGCCCACGCCCGGCTGCGGCGGCTGCGCCGCGAACACGGCCTGAACCAGGTGGAGCTGGCGCGGCGGCTCGGCATCTCCACCAGCTATCTCAACCAGATCGAGCACAGCCAGCGGCCACTGTCGGCCTCCGTGCTGCTGCGCATCGCCGAAGTCCTCGGCGTGGAGCCGGAGTTCTTCTCCGGCGCGGACGAGGAACGGCTCGCCACCGACCTGCGGACGGCGCTCGGCGACGAGGCGTGCGGCACCCCGCCGCCCGCCGAGGAGATCGCGGAGGCCGTCCGCGACCACCCTGCGCTGGCCCGCGCCCTGGTCACGCTGCACCGCCGCTACCGCGACGCCGCCGAACAGGCCGCGGCCCTGGCCGACCCCGGCGCCACCCCAGGCACCCCCGGCGC
>NZ_BHZI01000079.1 GCF_004305975.1 Streptomyces otsuchiensis | reverse complement strand
GCGCTGCGCGCCAGTGACGCTGGAGACCCTGCCGTCGCAGATCGGCGCCGTGCGGTGCGCGCGGTCCTTGGGGACGGCGGGGATGGGAGAGGAGTTGGTGGAGGAGATGGTCGCGGAGCAGGCGGCGCAGGTCGTCCACGGTCGGCTCCCGGACGGAACTGAGCCGTCGCGCCTGCTGGGTGACCATCCCCTCCAGCAACTGCCGTGCCAGCCGGGCGTTTCCGAAGGACCGGTCGCGCGGCAGGGCGTCGATGTGGGTGTGCAGGGCCTCCAGCGTCTCCGGCGCGCAGGTGTAACCGGACTCGTCGGCCTGGTACTCCATGATCGTGACCAGTTCCTCCGTGGTGTAGTTCTCGAACTCCACGAAGCGCGAGAAGCGGGAGGACAGACCCGGGTTGGAGTCCAGGAAGCGCCGCATCTCCCCGGTGTAGCCGGCGACGATGACCACGACCTCGTTGCGATGGTCCTCCATCAGCTTCAGCAGCGTGTCCACGGCCTCACGCCCGAAGTCGTTGGAACTGCCCTCCGGGGTCAGGGTGTACGCCTCGTCGATGAACAGCACACCACCCAGGGCGCTTTCGAAGACCTCCTTGGTCAACTGCGCCGTGTGGCCGACGTATCGGCCGACGATGTCGGCGCGCGCCACCTCGATCAGCTGACCGCGCGGCAGCACCCCGAGGGAGTGCAGCAGCCCCGCGTAGAGGCGGGCCACGGTGGTCTTGCCGGTGCCGGGGGCGCCGGAGAAGACCAGGTGCTGGCTGACCTTGGGCGCGGGCAGCCCCGCGGCCTCCCGCTGCCGGGCGGTGGACAGCAGGCTGACCAGGTCGGTCACCTCGCGCTTGACCGCGCCGAGGCCGACCATCGCCTCCAGCCGGGCCAGCATCACCTCCCGGTCCTCGCCGGGGTCCTCGTCGGACTCCGCCTTCGGCGCGACGTCCTCCGGCATCAGCAGGGTGAGGTCGCGTTCGGCCAGGTCGGTCATGGTGCCCAGCCGGAACGCCTGGCGGTCCACCATCTCCTCGAACACCCGGCGCGCCTCGCGTCCGTTGCCGAACGAGGCGTCGCGCGGCATCCGTTCGAAGTAGGCGGCGAGCGCCTCCACCGTCCCCGGGCCCAGTTCGTACTGGTGGGCGCCGCACATGTTGCGGGTGATGGTGACCAGGTCGGTCACCGAGTAGTTGGCGAACTCGATGGTGCGGGTGAAGCGGGAGGCCAGACCGGCGTTGGACTCCATGAAGGTGGTCATCTCCGGGCTGTAGCCGGCGACGATGACCACGACGTCGTCGCGGTGGTCCTCCATCAGCTTCAGCAGCGTGTCCACGGCCTCACGCCCGAAGTCGTTGGAACTGCCGCCCTCCGGAGCCAGGGTGTACGCCTCGTCGATGAACAGCACGCCGCCGAGTGCCTGGTTGAACGCCTCGGTGGTCTTGATGGCCGTGCCGCCGATGACCTGGGCGACGAGGTCGGCGCGGGAGACCTCCACCAGGTGGCCGGAGCGCAGCACGCCCAGCTGGGCGAGGATCGATCCGTAGAGGCGGGCGACGGTGGTCTTGCCGGTGCCGGGCGGGCCCGCGAAGACCAGGTGACGGCTCATGGAGGCGACGGGCATCCCCAGCCGGATGCGGCGCTGGGAGAGCTGGTTGAGGTTGACCAGGGTGCGGACCTGGTGCTTGACGCCCTCCAGGCCGATCAGGTCCTCCAGTTCCTCCAGCGGCTCCTTCGGCTCGTCGACGCCGGGTCCGCCGGAGCCGCCCCGGGCGGCGGCGCGTTCGGCGACCTCGGCACCCCACTCGTCGGGGGCGCCGTTCTCCGCGCTGGAGAGGTCCAGCACCTGGAGCGCCTCGCTGGGGCGCTGCTGGGTCAGGCCCGCTCCCCGGTTGTCGCGGACCGTGCAGCCGGAGAGGGAGACCGGGCCGGTGGTGTCGACGCGGATGCCGTCGCCGACGTTGCCGCTGACGTCGCACTGGACGAGTTCGGCGCGCGATCCGGCGGCTAGCAGCACGCCATGGGCACCGGAGCCGGTGACGCGGCCCCGGGTGAGGGCGAGTTCGCCGCCGTCGAGCACAAAGACGCCGGAGGCGTGGCTCGCGTCGGTCTCCAGGTCCCGCACGGTGATGACGGCGCCGTCGCCGATGTGGAGCCCGGCGCCCCCGGCGCCGCGCACGGTGCAGTCGCCGAACTGGGTGGTGGCACCCGACGCGGTGTGCAGGGCGTCGCCGCCGGCCTGTTCGACGACGGTGAACTCGATGCGGCCACGCGCGTCCTCGACGGCCTGGACACCGGCGCCGGCGGGCGACCGGAACAGGCCGCGGCGGATCATCGGGTTGGCGCGGGTGCGCAGGGTCAGCGCGGCGCCGGAGCCGCCGTTGACCTCCACGCGGTCGAACTCGGCGCTGGCGTCCTCCTCCAGCAGGATCGAGGCCAGCGCGTCGGAGCAGTCACGGATCTCGGTGCGCAGGAAGGACGGCGAACTGGCGTCGGTGACACGGATGGCGTGGCCGCCCGCCGCGTTGACCGAGCAGTCCTCGAAGGTGCCCCGGGAGCGGTCGGAGACGACGATGCCCTCGACCTTGGTGCGGTGGGTGGCGCAGGCCCGCAGCAGCGGGTCGGAGCCGGCGGACAGGGCGATGCCGGGGCCGGAGGTGTTGGTGACGGTGACGTCCTCCAGCAGCGGCCGGGCCGCGGTGGTGATGTAGACGCCGATCGCGCTGTCCCGGATGGCGGTGCCGGAGACCCGGGTGGTGCAGGAACCCTCCAGGGCTATGGCCGGTTTGCCGGTCCCGGCGATGTCGCACGCCTCGATGGAGCCCTGGGCCTCGCCGTTGGCGAGGACGCCGTTGCCGCGCGCGTCGCGCATCCGGCAACCACGCACCATGGCGCGCGAGTTCTGGCCGAGGACGACGGCGGAGGTGCCGAGGTTCTCCAGGACGCAGTCCTCGATGACGCTGGGGTGCTCGGAGGTGTCGACGACCCCCGCGCCCTCCCGGTTGGTGACGCGGCAGCCGCGCATGGCGAGCGAGCCGGTGTCCCGGGCGATGACGGCGGTCCAGCCGGCCCCGACCACCGTGCAGTTGTCCATCGCGACCTGGCCGCGCGCGGCGTCCACCACCGCGACGTCGTCACTGCCGCCGCGCAGCGTCACGTCGGTGAGCTTGACGGCGTCGGCGGCGAGGGTGAGGGCGGTGCCCCGGTGCGGGCAGATCTCGACGCTGCCGGGATCGCCCTCCCCGACCAGGGTCACCCGGGTCCGGATGGTCAGGGCTTCCGCGTAGCGGCCGGGCATGACGCGCACCACGGCACCCGATCGAGCCACCGCCAGTGCCTCGCCGATCGTCCGGTAGGCGTCGGACCGATCTGGACTGACGGTCAGTACCTGCCGTGACACTATGCGACCTCCTGGCTCGCCGGCTTGGCGGGAACCGACGGGCTCCGGCGCAGCCGCTGGGGAAACGTGCTTCTATGATCGGCCACATGTATGGCGACCTCTGTCGTCGCGCGGCGGCTGGCACGGCGGCTGCCGTTCTCCCCGCCCTCGCGATGCTCACTCTCGTGTCCGTGCCCGCCCACGCCCAGGACGACCCGGTGTCCCTGCCGCCGCTGGTGCTGCGGCTGGCGGACGACGCCCCGTGCACCGGCGCCTCGGAGACGACCGTGGAGTCCCGGCCGTGGACGTGGCGCGCGCTGCAACTCGCCCGCTCCTGGGAGCTGTCGACCGGTGAGGGTGTCACCGTCGGCGTGGTGAGCACCGGCGTCGGCGACGAACTCGCCGCGCTGGGCGGCCGGGTGGCTGCCATCGGTGACGCCGGTGAGGACTGTGTCGGGCACGGGAGTTTCGTCGCCGGGCTGATAGCCGGCACGGCGGACGGTGACGCCCCGGTCGCCGGGGTGGCACCGGACGCGCGGGTGCTGGCGGCGCGCGGCACCGACGAACGGGGCGCTCCGGACGCCGACTCGCTGGCCGAGGGCATCCGCGGCGCGGTCGACGGCGGGGCGTCGGTGGTCTACGTCGGGCTGGCGCTGCGCGGTGAGAGCGAGGAGGTGGCCGCCGCCGTCGAGGAGGCAGTGGAGGCCGACGTGCTGGTGGTGGCCCCCGCCGCACCCGACGTCGCGGAGGAAGAGGCCCCGCGTGGCGAGGAGTTGCCGCAGCAGGACTACTGGCCCGCGAGCATGCCGCAGGTGCTGTCGGTGATCGACTTCGGGCCGCAGGACGCGCGTCCGGAAGGCGCGCCGCTGCCGCTGTACGCGGATCTCGCGGCGCCCGGCGGGGCGGTGGTGGGCGTCGGCCCGCAGGGGGGTGGTCACTACCTGGGCTCCGGGTCGTCGCTGGCCGCCGCGCACGTGGCGGGTGCCGCGGCGCTGGTCCGTTCCTACCAGCCGGAGCTGGACGCGGGCGAGGTGTTCCGCAGGCTGACCGCCTCGGCGTACCCCGACATCGTGCCCCGGCTGGACGTGGTGGCCGCGCTGACGACGTTCCTGGACGTGCCGGGGACGGTGCCGGAGCCCGCCCCGGGCGTGGTCCCGCCCGCGGCGCCCGACGAGCCCGCGGAGCGGGCGCTGTGGGCGGCGGGGATCGGCGTCGCCGTGGCACTGCTGGTGGCCGCGCTGATCGCCGTGGTGCCGCGCGGCAAGGCCCGCGGTTGGCGTCCGGCGGGCGAGGAGCCCCCAGGGGCGCCGCCCGGCGGCGGAAGGGGTGACGGCGGGGGCCGGGTCCGGCAGCGGCGCGAGACCGAGCCCGAAGGCGACCACGCCGCCGACTCGGGCAGGATCGAGCTGCCGGACGCTGTGCCGCAGAGCAGGACCCCGGCGACACCGGGCGGGGGAACTCCCATGACACCGCACGGCGGGACGCCGATGAGCGGGCAGCGAACGGGCGACCACTGGCTGCCGCAGGCAGGCCCGACGGGGATGGTCCCCTCGCAGCCGCCGGTCCCGCCCCGCCCGCCGGTGCCGCCCACGGGCGGACACGACGCGGGTGGCGGCGGCGGGCGCTGACGTGGGCGCGGGGTCGCCCTGAGCGGCGGGCGGCGCGGTGGCGGGCGCCGCGTCGGCCGGGGCACGGCTGGCGGCGCTCACGACCGCTTCTCCAGGTCGAGTTCGGACCCGTCGGAGCCGTCGGGCGCTCCCGGCTCCAGCCACGCGGTGTGGATGCGGGTCTCCTTGCGGCGGGTGATGAGCACGCCCCGGCCCGGTATCAGGTTGCGGCCCTTGACGTTGCCGAAGACGTAGCCCTCGGTGGGCGGGCAGGAGAGCATGATCCCGGGGCTGTTGACCTCCAGGATCCGCCGCAGCAGCGGGTCGTTGAGGCCGCGTCCGGCGCCTGCGGCGGAGCGGGTGACGATCAGGTGGAGGCCGACCTCGTAGCCCAGCGGCAGGTGGTCCAGGAGCGGTGCGAACGGCTGGTTCAGCGGGCCGCCGGTCGCCACCATGTCGTAGTCGTCGACCAGGATGAACAGGCGGGGGCCCTTCCACCAGTCGCAGCGCCGCATCCGGGAGGGCGCGATGTCCGGGCCGGGGACGCGGGTCTGCACCGCGCGGGCGGCGCCGTCGATCAGCTCCTTCAGCCCGTCCATGGTGACGGCGTGGCCCAGGCGGTACTCCTCGGGCACCGACTCCACCAGCTCACGCCGGTAGTCGACGACCATGATGCGCGCCTCGGCGGGCGTGTAGTGGCTGGTGATCGCCTGGGCGGCCAGCCGAAGCAGGTTGGTCTTCCCGCTCTCGGAGTCGCCGACGACGACCAGGTGCGGGGTGACGGAGAAGTCGTGCCACACCGTGCCCATCTGGTTCTCTTCGGTGCCCAGCGGCACGCGGGGCCCGTCCTCCACGGCCGGCAGCTCCCGGGCGTCGAGCAGGGTGGGCAGCATCCGCACCGGCGGGGCGGCCGGCCCACTGTGGTGCTCGCGAACGCGGGCGACGAGGTCGGCGACGCCCTCGGAGAGGTCCTCACCGCTGGTGCGGGAGTCGATGCGGGGCAGCGCGCTCAGGTAGTGCAGCTTCGACTCGTTGGTCAGTCCCCGCCCGGGGACGCGCGGCACGCCCGCGGCCTTCCGCACATCGATGTTGGAGTCCATGGCGTCGCCCATCCGCAGTTCCAGATGGGTGCCGGACTGGTCGCGGACGGCCGCCGACAGCTCCACCCAGCGCGCGGTGGTGGTCACCAGGTGGATGCCGTAGTTGAGGCCGCGGGCGGCGATGGCGCTGAGCGTGGGGATGTAGACGTCGAAGTCCTGGCGGACCGTGGACCACCCGTCGACCACCAGGAACGCGTCGCCGTGCTCCTGGTCGGGGAACTCGCCGGCGGCGCGGCGCCGCCGGAAGGAGGCCATCGAGTCGATGCCGTTCTCCAGGAAGAACCGCTCCCGCTGTGCGAGCAGGTTGGTGACCTCGGTGACGACGCGGCCGACCCGCTCGCTGTCCATACGCGCGGCGACACCCGCCATGTGCGGCAGGCCGCTGAGCCCGGCGAGGGTGCCGCCGCCGAAGTCCAGGCAGTAGAACTGCACTTCGCGCGGGGTGTGGGTCAGAGCCAGCGCGCAGAGCAGGGTGCGGACCAGGGTGGACTTGCCGCTCTGCGGGCCACCCGCGATGGCGACGTGGCCGCCGGCGCCGGAGAGGTCGACGGTGAGTTCGTCGCGGCGCTGCTCGAAGGGCCGGTCCACGACGCCGATGGGCACCGTCAGATCACCCGCGCGTGGGGAGCAGAGGCCACGGCCGGGCACCGGGGCAGGCGGGGCGAGCAGCAGCATGTCGAGGGTGTCGGGGTCGCGCAGCGGCGGCAGCCACACCTGGTGGGCGGCGGGCCCGGCGCCGCGCATGCGGTCCACGGCGACGTCCAGCAGCGGGAGCCCGGGCTCGTTCTCCTCCTTCTCCAGCGACACCGGCTGGTGTTCCGGCTGCTGCCGGGGCTCGACCCATTCGGAGGTCCAGGGCACCACCTGGGAGGCGACCCGGGCGCGGTGCGCCGAGCCGCTGCGGCGCTCGTAGACGCCGGAGACGTAGGCGGCACGGAAGCGGGTCAGCGGATCGACGCCGCTCTTGAGGAAGCCGCTGCCGGGCTGGGCGGGCAGCTCGTAGGCGTCGGGGACACCGAGCACGCCACGGCTCTCCATCGCGGAGAACGTCCGCAGACCGATCCGGTAGGACAGGTGGCTCTCCAACTGGTGCATGCGGCCTTCGTCCAGTCGCTGCGACGCCAGCAGCAGATGGACACCGAGGCTGCGGCCCAAGCGGCCGATCATGACGAACAGCTCCAGGAAGTCCCGGTGGGCGGAAAGCAGTTCGCTGAACTCGTCGACGACGACGAAGAGGCTGGGCAGCGGGTCGAGCGGGGTGCCGTCGGCACGGGCCCGTTCGTAGTCCAGCGCCGAGGTGTAGTTGCCGGCGGACCGCAACAGCTCCTGGCGGCGCACCAGTTCGCCCTGGAGCGCGTCGTACATGCGGGCCACCAGCTCGACCTCGTCGGCGAGGTTGGTGATCACCGCCGAGGTGTGCGGGAGTTCGTCGAGGCCGAGGAAGGTGGCGCCGCCCTTGAAGTCCACCAGGATGAAGTTGAGCGTCTCGGAGGAGTTGGTGAGCGCCAGGCCCAGGACCAGGGTCCGCAGCAGCTCGCTCTTGCCGGAGCCGGTGGCGCCGATCAGCATGCCGTGCGGGCCGGTTCCGCCCTGCGCCGACTCCTTGATGTCCAGCTCGACCGGGCGGCCCTCGGAGTCCAGGGCGATCGGCACGCGCAGCCGCTGTGATCCCGTCCGCCGTGCCCACAGCTCCGCCGGGTCGTGGCGGTAGAGGTCGGGTATGCCGATCAGGCTGGTCAGTTCGGTGTCGTGGGCCAGCGGTTCCGCGCCGGACTCCTGCGCCATCGACAGCCGGTAGGGCGCGAGACGCCGGGCGACCCCGGCGGCGGCGCCGGCGCCCAGTGAGTCGGGCCGGCCCAGTTCGGTGAACTGCTCCTTGCGTTCCCGGTCGGTCCGCACCAGCCGCAGCGTCGGCTCGGCGAGGTCGAGGCGCAGCGTGGAGCGGCCTGGCCGCCAGGCCAGCGTGGAGTCCACGTCCAGGACGACCGCGTTGCGGAAACCCGGCCCCTGCACCCGGTGGCCCTCGGGGGCGACGACGCCGTCCAGGACCACGACCACGAACGGCTCGTCCCGGCTCGGTATCGCGTCGGCGGCGAAGGGCGGGCGTTCGGCGAACTCGGGGCCCAGCAGGTCGTCCAGCTCGCTGACGTTCGAGCAGACCATCCGGACCGGTCCCGCGCCGTCGGTGCGGGTGCGGTGCAGGGAGTGCGGCAGCCACTTCACCCAGTCCCAGTCCCCGGAGCGGTCCTCCCCCGCGCACACCACGACCCAGACGTCGTCCGGGGAGTGGACCACCGTCAGCTGGGCGAGAACGGCGCGGGTCAGGTCACGGGCGCGGTCCGCGTCGCCGCGGAAGAGCACCTTGGACCAGGCGCGGAGGTAGACGGCGATCGGCTGGACGGGGACGGTGGCGTAGGCGCGGATCATGCTGCGCAGCGCGTGGGCGCTCAGCGGCTCCAGGTCCTCCACCGGCTTGGCCGACTCCGGTGCCAGCCGCAGCCCGAGCTTCTGGTCACCGACGGCGACCCTGACCTCACCGAAGTCCTCGTCCTCGACGCGGCGTTCCCACAGCCGGCTGGTACCGGCCAGCGCGCCCAGTCCGGCCGGGTCGGGGTGGCGCCAGGCGAGCGCCTTCTGCTGCTCGGCGACGGCCACCCGCACCTTGCGCCGGGTCTTGCGGAGGTACCGCAGGTAGTCGCGGCGCTCCCCCTTGAGCTTCTGCTTGCGTTCGGCGTTGCGGCGGAAGACGTTGCCCAGCAGCATCACGGAGACCGAGACGACCATCATGCCGAGCATCAGATAGATGAAGTTGTCGCCGCGCGCGCCGCCCGGTCGCATGTACATCAGCATCATCGACACCGACATGAGCGCCATCGGCAGGTAGTTCCACACCTGGGAGCTGTCGTTGGAGACCTCCGGCATCGTCGGCGGTTCCTGGAGCGTCAGCTCGCCCTCGGGCATGTCCGGACCGCGGCGACGGGCCGGGCGGCGGAAGAGGACGGTGGTCACAGGCGCTCTCCTCGGTGCGTACCCGCCCGGGACGGGCGGACGGTCCCGGCCGGACGGCGCGGGACGGGGACATCGCGTTCGGCGCGGGTGGCCGGAGCCCCGGCACGCGAATACCCGGAGACGGCCGGCCCCGGCCGCGGAACGCCGCCACGGGGGAGCGCGATCCCGTGCCGGACGGGATGAGTCTACGATCCAGTACAGACGATGGGGAAAGTAAGTCCCCCCTTTCGCAGCCGCGCTTCGGCCACCGGTGGCCGGTGGCGCGCGTACCGCGCCATCCGGCCCCGCACCGCGGCGGGGGCCCGGCCGTGCCACCTGTCCGGTTCACCGACTGGCGGGATGTCGTCGTCCCGCAGGGAAGCGTGAGTGTGACCATGACCGACCTCGCAGCACCGAGCCTGTGCCGCGTCACCGTGCGGACCCCGGCGCGCACGGTGGACCTGGCCGTGCCCTCCGACGTACCGGTGGCCGACCTGCTGTACACCGTCGTCGACCACGCCGGGGAGGAAGCCGCCGAAACCGGGCTGGAGCACGGCGGCTGGGTCCTCCAGCGGCTCGGCGGCGCCCCGCTGGCGGAGGAACGCACGCTGGAGGCGGTGGGGATCGTCGACGGCGAGACCCTCCACCTGCGTCCGCGTTCCGACGCGCTCCCCGAAGTGGTGCTGGACGACCTGGTGGACGGCGTCGCCGACACCATGGAGGAGCGGCCCTTCGGCTGGAGCGCCACGGCGGCGCGCCGGCTGCTCCTCGGGATGCTGCTGCTCACCCTGGCCGCCGGGCTGGCCGTCCTGCTTCACCCGCCCGCGGACACCGTGAACGCCGTGATGGCGGGGGTCGCCGGGCTGGTGCTCCTCGGTGGGGCCGCCGCCGCCAGCCGGGCGGTCGGCGACGCGGGCGCGGGCGCGGCTCTCGGTGTCGCGGCGGTCGCCTACGTCGCACTCGCTGGATGGCTGCTGCCCGGTGGCGAGTTGGGCGGGGCCCACCACGCGGAGATACTCGGCGCCCGCGCCCTGGCGACCGGCGCCGCCGCGCTCGGCGCGGCGATGCTGGCGGTCGCCGCCGTCGCCGCGTTCGCCGCCTTGTTCCTGGCGCTGGCCGTGGTGGCGACGGGCGCGGCGGCGGGTGGCGCGCTGATGATGACCACCGACCTCGCGGTCGGTGAGGTCGCGGGCGTGCTGGCGCTGGCGTCGGTGATCTGCGGCGCCCTGGTGCCCTCGCTGTCGTTCAGGATGTCGGGGCTGAAGATGCCGCCGCTGCCGACCAACGCCAAGCAGCTCCAGGAGGGCATCGAGCCGCACTCCCCCTCGGCGGTCAAGAACCGTACGGTGCTGGCCGACGGCTGGATGACCGGCCTGTACGGGGCGATAGCGGTGCTGTGCGCGGCATGCCTGCTCGGGCTGTCGCTGCGGCCGACGCTCGCCCAGGTGCTGACCATGGTCGCGCTGTCGCTGCTTCTGCTGCTGCACGCGCGGGCGCTGGGCAACACCGTGCAGCGGCTGTCGCTGGTGGCCCCCGGTGTGCTGGGGGTGGCGCTGCTGGCGTTCGGGCTGGCCACCACCACGACGACGGTGGGCCGGCTGCTGCTGACCGCCGGGCTGCTGGCGGTGGCCGCCGCGCTGGCCATCGCGTCCTGGACGGTTCCGGGCCGGCGGCTGGTCCCGTACTGGGGCCGGGCCGCTGAGCTGTTGCAGTCGGCGGCGGCGATCAGCATGCTGCCGCTGACTCTGTGGGCCCTCGGTGTCTACGGCGCGCTGCGCTCGATCAACGGCTAGGCCAGGGAGCGACGATGCAGACCAAACGTGACCAGGTACAGGCCCACATGTTCCTGATGAGCCGGCTCACCTCCGCGATGCTGCGGTCGGACCCGGACGCGCCGGAGAGCCCGCAGGCCCGCACCAACCGGGGCATCGTGTGGGGCGTGGTGATCGCGGTGATCCTGACCGCGGGTTCGTTCGTGCTCGGCATGTTCAGCCCCGGGAAGAAGACGTCCTGGCAGACCTCCGGGGACCTGGTCGTCGACAAGGACACCGGCGCCCGCTACCTGTACCTGGACGAGCGGTTGCGGCCGGTCCGCAACTACGCGTCGGCCCGGCTGCTGGCCGGAGCGGACCTCGGCACCACCACGGTCGGCGGCAAGTCCCTGCGGGGCACCCCGCGCGGCACCCCGGTGGGCATCCCGGGGGCGCCCGACCAACTGCCGCCCGGCGACGCGGAGACGAGCGCCCCGTGGCTGGTGTGCGCCTCGCGCGACCACCAGGCGGAGGAGGCGGAGGACTCCGCGTTCACCACTCTCGCCGTCGGCGAGGAGCCCGGCGGCGACGGCCTCGCCTCGGACGAGGCGGCGCTGGTGCGCGGGCCGGACGGCGAGGACTACCTGGTGTGGCAGGGCAGCCGCCTGCGGCTGGACGCCGACGCGGGCGCCCTGGAAGCGCTGGGCTACTCCGCGCAGAACGCCGTGGTGGTCTCCGCGGCCTTCCTCAACTCGCTGCCGCCCGGACCGGATCTGAGTCCGCCGCAGGCCTCCGGACTGGGCGAGGCGGGGCCGCAGGGGGTGGGCACCGTGGGGCAGGTCTTCGAGCAGACCGTGGCCGGTGGCGAGGCCCGCTACTTCCAGCTGCGCGAGGAAGGGCTGGCACCGCTGACCGCCACCGAGGCCGCGCTGATCCTCGGCGACCCCGGCACCCGTGCCGACGCCTACGACGGCCAGACGCCCCGGCCGCTGCCACTGGACTCGGAGAGCGTGCGGGAGCTGCTGCTGGAGACGCCGGGAGGGCGCGCCGGTGCGATGCCGGAGGCCCCGCCGAAGGCGGTGGCGCTCGCCGACGACGGCGCGCTGTGTGCCAGCGTCCTCCCCGAGGGCCAGGGCACCCGGATCAGCGTCAGCATGGTGGACGCCGTGGCGCTGGGCGCCCCCTCCGAGCTCTCCTCGGATCTGGCCGCGCCCGCCTGCACCCCGGTGGACCATGTGGTGGTCCCGGCCGGGGGCGGCACCCTGGTGCGGGCCGTCGGCGCCGGCGGCGGACGCATCGGGCCCTCGCTGTACCTGGTCACCGAGGCGGGTGTGAAGCACCGGGTGGACGGCGAGGAGGCCGCTGCGGCGCTCGGGTACGGCTCCACCGAGCCGGGCGAGATCCCCGCGCCGCTGCTGGCGATGGTCCCCTCCGGCCCGGATCTCTCCGAACTGGACGCGCGTGAGGGCCGGGTGTCCCTGACGGAGCCGTTCTGCGACGCCCCCGGCGAGCAGGACGACGCCGTCATCGACGGCTCCGAGGCAGAAAGCAACGAAAAGACAATCTGAGGACAACGTCCGGCACTTCCGTCACAACACGCTGTACCTAGCATGGGTCGCGGTCCCCACCGCGCGGCCGTCACCCGCCGGGGTGCGGCGAGGGCCTGTCAGCACAAGGACGGGACGCGGCCGACGAGCGCTCAGGCCGTACCCAGGACGGAAGGGCCGGGCACATGGCTGAAGGCTTGCAGGCATCTGAGGAGTCCGCCACACGCAGCGGAATCCAGGCACTGGGCACCGCCTCCAGCGGCGTCACCCGCTGCATCGGGGAGGTCGAGAACACCAAGAACAACCTGCTCAGGAGCTACAAGGGCGCCGACGGCCAGGAGTACAAGAACCTGATCGAGAGCTGGGAGCTCCAGGCCGGGATCATCCACACCAACCTGACCGACATGATCAACGCCCTTGAGGAGACCCTGCAGGCGCACGGTCTCCAGCAGAGCCGGGCAAAGGACGAGATCCACCAGAGGCAGTCGCAGTCCAACGCCGTGTTCGACACGCTGCAGGGCTGATCCGTACCGCATTCGGCCGGGCCCCTCGACCCGCCGCCCCTCCCCGTCATCCTCCGAGCGACAGGACGCGAACATGAGTGACTTCGGCGAAGGCTCCATCTACATGAACTACGGAGGCGTGAACAACGCCTCCGACGACCTGATCAACCAGACGCGGGCGATCCGCACCCTGCTCTCGACCCTGGAGCAGGAGCTCGCCGCCCTCAAGTCCAGCTGGGTCGGTGAGGACAAGGACTCCTACACCGAGAAGCAGGCGGCGTGGGACCGGGCCGTCACGAACATGGAGGAGATGCTCAAGAACAACTCCCTCCTCCTGGACAACCTCTCCGACAACTACCGGCACGGCGAGCGTTCGCTGGGACAGATGTGGCAGGGAGTCAAGATCGGCCGCTGACCCGCGCCCACGGCCCGCGGGCCACCAGTCGATCCAGCACCGCCCGACCGCCACCGACCCGACCGCCACTGACCCACCGGAAGGAGCAGCCGCGTGAGCACGGAGGACCCGAATTCCGACACCGGTCCGCTGAAGATGGACAAGGCCGGACTCCAGGCCTTTCTCTCCGACCGGGTGGAGCCGTTCGAGAAGCGGATCCGGGAGATGAACACCGACGAGACGGACGCCCCCTCCATGACGACGCTCTCCCGCAAGGGCGACATCGACGTCACGGACACGGCGGACCACGGCCGGACGGCGCCGCTGTCGCTCGGGGCGATGCTGCTGCCGGGCAGCTTCGAGAGCAAGGGGCAGCAGCTCAACTCGGCGATGGGAGAGTCGGCTTCGAGCCTCCACACGATCTTCGGGGATCAGGAGAAGCTCTTCAAGGACGTCACCGACAACCTCATCACCACGATCGACACCCTGATGACCACCCAGGGGGGCAACCTCACCGAGATCGACGGCCAGGACTTCCTCGACGTGTTCGAGGGCATCGACAGCCGGCTCGGCGGTGGTTCGAACTCCGGCTCCGACAACAGCTGACCCCGCTCCCCTGACCCCCACAGCGCCACCGGAGAACTCTCGTGCCCGACCAGGAAGACTCCGACTCCAGCGACTCCAGCGATTCCAGCGGCTCAGGTGGCTCCTCGGATGAGGGATCGGGGAGCAACCAGTTCGTCGACGAGGACGACGCCTGGCGGGAGGCCGTCGGAACCATCACGGGCTACCCCGTTCCCCAGGCCTCGAAGGTCTTCGAGAACCTGAAGGGGAACAACGAGATCCCGCTGATGCGGGTCGAGATCTCCAACGGCAGCGTCGACTCCGACGCCATCTTCGACGCCATCGACGACCTCAGCGAATGGCGGCTGGCCAACACCCCGTGGCGAGTCCAGAACACCGACTTCGTCATCCCCTTCTACTCGCCCACCAGCGGCGGGTCGGGTACGGCGTCCGTCGGCACCCGGGTGCGGATGAAGCGCGCCCGCATCACCATGCTCGGAACCAGCTCCTCCGGCGACCCGCCGGCGCACGGCAGTCTGCGGTCCGGCAGTGAGTTCGGCAGCAGTCTGAACCACGACATCGGCGACTCCAAGAAGGACGTCGTCTGGGACAACCGGCCCGTCGCCCAGTACGTCTACGGCAGCGGCAAGGCCCTGGACGCCCTCCTCAACGACGGCGACACCGTGGGCTTCACCTGGAACGACTCCGAGGCGATCGGCCGGGGCGCGGCGGTCAGCCTGGAGAGCCTCACCCGGACCGCGGCCGCCTTCGACCGGGTCGCGCTGTTCTTCCACAACCAGCACCGGGATCTCCAGGACTGGGAGCACGACCTCGGCCAGGACACCGCGGCCTGGAAGGGGCAGGCGGCGGGCGTCTTCCACGACCTGATTCGCGGTCTGCGACGCGTCTACGGCTCCTACTCCGAGCAGTTCCCAACGGCGTTCGGCGGGCTGCTGGGTTCCATACACGGACACGAGCTGCGCACGGCCCGGATGGAGATCGAGCGAGCGGTACAGGCGCTCCGCAACCAGTGGTGGTTCTGGCAGGAGAACTACGGCAATCCGCTGGCCTGGCTGAACGAGGTCCTTCTCGATGTCACCGAGGAGGTCTGGGACAACAACATGAGCAAGGTGTCGTACAAGTACGAGTCCACCACCTCCGGGCGGTACGGCGGCAGCACCGGCAGCCACAAGGTCGACAAGGACGGGTTCTCCGACACGGTCACCGTCGGCGGCTCCAGTGGTCTGGCCCTCACCGACCTCGACACTTGGAAGCGGGTCGGCCAAGAGGCCGTCAAGCGCTGGGAGAAGAGCGTCGAGGACGAACTCGGCGAGATCTCCCGCGAGACGATCCGGACCATCCGCAACGCGCTCAACACCCCGGACTTCCCGACCCAGGTCCAGACCCAGACGATCAACCTCAACGACGGCTACCTGCGGGCCCAGGCCGACAAGGACCGGGCGGACCGCGAACAGGCCGAGAAGGACGCGCTGGAGCGCTACGAGCGGGACAAGAAGGAAGCAGAGGAGAAGGCGGCGGCCGACAAGGCCGAGGCCGACCGCATCCGCGAGGAGCAGGAGGCCAAGGCCGACCGCATCCGCGAGGAGCAGGAAGCCAAGGCCGACGCCGCCAAGGAGGAAGCCGACCGCATCCGCGAAGAGCAGGAAGCCAAGGCCGACGCCCTCCGCGAGGAGCAGGAAGCCAAGGCCGACGCCGCCAAGGAAGAAGCCGACGCCCGGTACGAGAACGACAAGGCCGAGGCCGACCGCGTGCGCGAAGAGCAAGAGGCGCGCGCCGCGGAGCAGATGGAAGAGCAGAACCGGCGCCAGGAAGAGGCCGAAGCGCGCGCCCAGGAGCAGGTGGAACAGCAGAACCAGCGCCAGGAGGAACAGGAAGCGCGCGCCCAGGAGCAGCTGGAACAGCAGAACCAGCGCCAGGAGGAGCAGCAGCAACTGGCGATGGAGCGCCAGGAGCAGCAGGTCTCCGACCAGCAGGCCCGCGCCGACGAGCAGCAGCGCGAGGCGCAGGAGCGGCAGAACGAGGCCGAACAGCGCGCCATGATGATGCAGACGCAGTCACGCGGCGACCAGACCCGGATGCAGCGCGACCAGCAACGCCGCCAGGACGAGGCCGAGGAGCGCGCCCTCCAGCAGCAACAGGAGCAGGAGCAGCGCCAGCAGGAAGCCCAGGAGCGGCAGGAACAGCAGGTCGAGGAGCAGAACCGCCGCCAGGAGGAACAGCAGCGCGAAGCCGAGCAGCGCCAGCAGGAGGCTCAGGAGCGCCAGGAAGCGCAGGTCGCCGAACAGCAGGAGCGGCAGCGCGAGGCCGAAGAGCAGCGCATGCAGACCGAGTCCGACTACCGCGAACGGCAGGAAGAGGCTCAGGCCGAGCAGCAGGAGCGCCAGGAACAGCTCCAGGCCGAGCAGCAGCAGCGGCAGGAAGAGGCGGAGCAGCGCGCCGCCGAGCAGCAGGAACAGCAGCAGCAGCGCCAGGAGGAGCTTCAGGAGCAGCAGCAGCAGCGCCAGGAGGAGGCCGAGGAGCGCGCTGCCGAGCAGCAGCAGGAACAGCGGCGGCTCCAGGAGCGGATGCAGACCGAGCAGCAGGAGCGGCAGGAACAGGCCGAGCAGCGAGCCTCCCAGCAGCAGCAGGAACAGCAGCAGCGCCAGGAGCAGATCCGCACCGAGTCCGAGCAGCGCAACTCCGAGGCACAGCAGCGCGTCGCCGAGCGTCAGGCGGAGGCCGACCAGCGGCAGCAGGAGGCCGAGCGCCGCTACCAGGAGCAGCTGCGCGGCGTCGGCAGCGGCGGCGGTCCCGGCGGCGGCGCCGGTGGCCCCTCCGCGCCGGCCACCACCACGCTCAACCCGGACGGCACCGTCACCCTGGAGTACCCCGACGGCTCCACCCGGACCATCGGCTCCTCCGACGGTGAGATCACCACCCGCCTGCCCGACGGGACCGTCCGGACCATCGACCCCGGCACGGGCGAGGTGCGCACCACCTACCCCGACGGCACCACCCGGACCGAGATCCTGCGCCCCGGCGAGTCCATCAACGACATCGTCGGAAACTCCGCGCCCGGCGGACGCACGGTGTACAGCCCGTCCTACGGCGGCTGGGAAGAGGAGCTGTACGACCGGTCGCCGGGAGGCGCGGGCTACGGGCTCGGCAGCAACAGCAACGGCCCGATGGGCGGCGGTGGCGGGATGCCCATGATGCCGCCCGGCGCCCGGATGGGCGGTGGTGTCAGCGGCGGAGCCGGCGACACCGAGCGCGCCCGGCTGACCCACGACGACAACGCGTTGCAGCGCCACGCGCAGCGCCGGGCCGGTGGTGACGTCGAGACCATCTCCGCGGCGCGCGGGATGCAGACCGCCGGCGGGATGCCCATGATGCCGCCGATGGGCGGCGCGCCCCCGCCCGGGGGAGGCGGCGGCCAGCAGACCGAGAGCGGTCGCGAACGCGCCTCCTGGATGGAGGAGGAAGATGATGTCTGGGGCAGCGACGAGGGCGGCGCCCCGGCGGTCATCGGCCGCTGACCGGCGTGCGGAACGGCGTGCGGAACGGCGTGCGGAACGGCGTGCTGACCGGCGTGCGGAACGAGGAAAGGGGTAGCCCCGCGATGGACATCGAGGAACAGCTGGCGAAGGCCGTGGAGCAGCTGCGGCAGACCGAACAGGCCGCCGCCCAGGCGCAGAACCAGCTCGGCGCCATGAGCGAGACGGCGCGCTCACGTGACGGCAGCGTCGAGGTGACCGTCTCCGCGCAGGGCCGGATCGAGGACATCCGGTTCCTCGACGGCCGGCACCGCTCCATGAGCGCGGAGAAGCTGTCGGCCGCCACCATGGAGGCGGCCGACCACGCCCAGGCCGTGATGGCCCGCGTCGTCATGGAGACCCTGCGCCCGCTGACGGAACTGGCCGACGCGCTGTCGGCCAACACCTCCGAGGAGGGCCGCGAGGCCGCCGCCGACGACTGGGCCAGGCTGTTCGCGCCGCTGGAGGAGACCGCCGCACGAGGTAACGTCAACGAAGGACGCGGCAGCGCGCGGCTTCGCGACGAGATCCACGAGGGCGAGTAGGAGGCACCATGTCCGTCCCAGGCAGCAGTTTCGAAGCCGACCCCCAGCGGCTGGCCGCGTTCATCTCCGAGTGCGAGGGCATCGCCTCCGAAATGCGTCGGCTCGCCCCCGAGTTCCGTTCCAGCACGTTGGCGTACCACAACTGGATGGGCGTGGACGACAGCGACCACTTCTACAAGACGGAGCACCCGCGCTGGAACGAGACCGTGGACCAGGTCGAGATGATGGTGGACTACGTCGCGCAGTCCATGGGGCACATCAACGAGGCGAACTTCCACGAACTGCGTGAGATCCAGGACATGCAGAGTGAGGCGCTCGAAGACATCGCGGCGCTCGGTCAGGGCCAGGACAGCGACGGCGTCTTTGGCGGCGGACGGTTCTGACCCGTGGTCCCCGACAGTATCGAGTTCTCCCAGGACGTCCGCCGGATGCTTTTCGTCCTCATCGGCCACATGCCGATGCAGGCGTCGTCCGACATGGCCTACGACAGCCGGATGCCGCTGGAGAACCTCGCCGACTCGGTGGACCGTGTCCGTGGACGTCTCAACGTCGTCATGGGGAAGGTCGACGGCGCGCTGCCGCCGCACGTCGCGGCCGAGTTCAAGTCGGCGGTGCAGACCATCACCGACCCCAAGGGCGACGACCGGCTCGGGGATCTCTCCGCCCACCTGCGCCGGGACCTGGCACAGAACCAGGTGGCGCACTCCAGGAACATCATGGAGGCGAAGTGGCAGATCATCGCCGAAATCCTGATGCTCCTGGCCCAGTTGGCGCTGCTCGCCGCGCTGGCCTTCTTCACCGGCGGCACCTCGCTGACGCAGGCCGCCCTCGCCAAGACCCGCAGCACGCTGACGGTGCTGCTCGTCATCCAGCGCCTCTCCAACCAGGGCATCCTCTTCCCCTCGGTCAGCAGCGCGCTCCAGGAAGCGATCATCACCTTCGCGACCCGCGTCGCGATGATGCAGCTCAACAAGGGTGCGCGTGCCCCCGGGAGCATCGACTGGGCAGCGGTCGGCAAGGCCGGGTTCTTCGGCTTCACCGCCGGCCTCTTCACCGCCGGCCTCTTCCACGCCCTGCCCAACCCGTTCCGCGGCGCCCCGAACCCGGGCGGCAGCGCGTGGCCCGACTTCCTGGAGAACATCCCGCGGTCCTTCGTGGCCGAGGGCGTCGGTGACGCCGGGTCCGAGTCCCTGGTCAACGGTCTCTTCGAGGGCCGGTGGGAGTTCAACCCGATGTCGCTGGTCGGCGGCGGTCTCTCCGGCATCAGCGGTCTCTTCCTGGAGACCGGCGTCTACCTCGGCGCCAAGGCGGGGTTCGACCGGTGGATGAACCGGCCGCCGGGGCTGGACAACAACCCCTCGGGCGGCCCCATCGGCGACGGCTTCGGTGGGACCACCCCGCCGCCGCCCGTCCCCGCGGATGGGCCGAAGGCCGTCATCACACCGCCGCCCACCGTCTCGACACCACCGCCTGACGGGCTCGGGAAGAAGGCGCCGCTGCCCACCCCCGTGCCCACGCCGGTCGCGCCGCCGCCCTACACGCCTCCGGTTCCCGTGGCTGCCCTCACCGACAAGGGCGCGTTGACACCGGTCACCGAGAGCGGTCCGCTCCCCACCCCGCCGCCGCTCTACGTGCCTCCGGTCAACACGACCGTCAACACTCCGGTGAACGTGCCGGTGAACGGGCCGGTGAACCTGCCGGCGAACGTCCCGGTGAACGGGCCGGTGAACCTGCCGGCGAACGTCCCGGTGAACGGGCCGGTGAACGGGCCGGTGAACCCACCGGTGGACCTGTCGGTTTCGCCACCGCCGTACTCCCCGACGGCGCCGGGCGCGATCACCCCGCCGGCGACGCCGGTCACACCGCCGCTGACGGTCACACCGCCGCCAACAAGTACCCCGGGCGAAACCACCCCCGCCCCGGTCTCGCCGGTCACCCCGACGGCGCCGGTCACACCCGGCACGACCCCCGTGATCCCGCCTGCCCTCGGCACCGTCGGCCCGCCCGTGTCTCCGGCACCGGTCATACCCGGCGGCACCGTCACTCCGCCTCTGGTCAACACGCCGACCCAGACCCCGGTCACCACGCCGGACACGCCTCCGGCCGTGGTGCCACCCGACGGGACCACGCCCGTCCCGGACGACCGCACCGCCGAGCCCGCCGCCCCCGCCGACCCCGTCGTCCAGCGGCCGGCCCCGGCGCCCGAACCCGGCACCTCCCGTCCGGTCACCGAGAGCGGCGGGTCCTCGGTGGTGCCGCCGCGCGCCGAGACCGGCGCCACTCCGGAGACCACGGACCGGCCGCGCACCGACACCGGCCCGGCCACCGGACAGCCCGGCCCCTCCCCCCGGCCCGGCGACACCACCACGGTGCCGCCCGCCCAACAGACCACTCCCACCGACGAGTCGAGCACCACGGACGCACCGCCCGTCACCAGGCCCGGCGACGAGGCACCGCCCGCGCAGACGCCCGCCGACCGGACCCAGCCCGACCGGACCCCGGCCGAGCAGACACCACCCGAGCAGACGCCGCCCCGCGTCGACGACCACGGGCGGGTGCTGCCCACTCCCGACCCGGTCCGGCCGGAGCAGTGGCAGCACCACCAGCAGCAGGCGCCCGTCACCACCGTGTACACGCTGCTCCCGCCGCCCGTGGACCCCGCGACGACGCAACAGCAGGCCCCCCAGCGCCAGGACACCGTCGTCCGCACCACCGTGCAGCGCGTCCAGGCGGATGACGGGCGCTGGGTGCGGACGCTGACGGTCGATCTGCCGGTCCGGCCCGGCGACGGCGTCACGCCCGACCGGGTGCCCGAGATCGAGCAGCGGCTGCGCGACCTCACCGACACCCACGTCAACCACGGCCTGACGCTGCCCGACTCCGGCGACCAGCTCCACGTCGACGTGCGGCTCACCCACACGCCCGACGACCCCGACGCCGTGGTCCTGAGCGCGAGCCCGGTCCCGACCGCCTCCGACCAGTTCCAGCTGCACACCTACACCCCGGTACCCGGCACCCCGCCCGCCGAGGGCATCCGCAGGCAGCTCGGCACCGACCACGCCGTCCTCACCCAAGTCCTGCGCTACGCCGGGATCGACACCGCCTCCGGACCGGCCGCGACCACCTCCAGCCCGTCGACGCCGCCGCCCGCCGTCCGGCCCGAACAGCTGCGGACCGTCGCGGAGCTGACCTCCCCGGCCGCCCCCGCGCCGACGACCACCGGTACCGCCAACCCGGCCCGCCCCGGCC
>NZ_BHZI01000078.1 GCF_004305975.1 Streptomyces otsuchiensis | reverse complement strand
ATCGGGGGCGTGCGCGGCCGGGCCGACGGGGCCCGGCCGCGCGCCCTCACTCCGGCGACGACGACACGCCTCCCAGCGCTCGCCGGAGCTCGGCCGCGGGGAACGGCGTGCCCTTGCTCTCGCCGGCCAGACGGTGGTGGAAGTCGTCCAGGACGATCACCTGCCGCGCGTGACGGCCGACGATCTCGCCGATGTCCTCCGGGACCCCGTGGGGCCGGTGGCCCGCGACCCAGTCGCGCAGGAACCTCCCGTGGCCCGCGCCGCCGCGCACGCCGTCGGGAAGGTGATGGCGCAGCAGGTGACCCGGTGCGTAACAGCGGTCGTACAGGAGGTGGTCGGAGAGGAAGACGTCCTCGTCCGCCGAGAGTTCGAAGTCGCGGCTCAGAGCCAGCCCGAAGTCGGAGAAGTACACCTGCCGCCCGTCGGTGAGCAGGTTGGAGAAGTGCGCGTCGAAGTGGACCAGCCCGCGCGCGCTCATGAACTCAGTCCCCCGCCGCAGGGCGTCCTCGACCCACAGGTGGGGCGAGGGACCCGCGCGCCCCTGCCAGGCCGCGTCCCGTGCCCCGTCGAGCCAGTCACCGAGTGTCCGGGGCACATGCTCCAGGAACAGCACCAGGCTGAACGACGACCGCCCGACGGCCTCCAGCCGGCGGCGCACCGCCGGCGATCCGTCCCAATGTGCCACCGCCCCCTCGACACCTCCGAACTCGTCGGCGAAGCCGTCGGGCGGACTGTCCGGCAGGACCCGCCAGTGGTACAGCAGAGGGAACCCCGCGTAAGCGTCCTCCAGAACCCAGCTCGTCGTCAGGATGTGGGCCGCCAGCTCCCGCCAGGCACCGAACCCCGCCGACCCCAGGCCGTACTGATAGAAGAGCGGGAGACCGAACAGGTTGGCGGTCGACCGCACGTGCTCCGGCCGCAACTCGACGTCCGTCAGCGGGACCCGCTTGACGAAGACGGGCACCCCCTCCACCGGCATCTGCGCCGACCTGCCGCCGATGCCGGAACCGAGCCTCGTGGCGGCGGCCACGGCCTCCTGAAGCCGCCGGTCACTGAGGAGGGACAGGCGTGCGCCCACACCCGCGTACGCGGACACCCGCGCGGAGTACCCCGACACGGCCATATCCATCAGCAGCTCCCGGACCGACCTCGACACCGACTGCCGTCGATCATGACAGCAAGCCGAACCTGACTTCCGAAGTCATCGGCGGCCGCGCCCGCTCGAAGAGCCACGGCCATCCGCGGTCCGCCGACCGCGAACCACCTCAGCGGCCCCGCTCCGGCACCGTCCCGGGCGGTGTGGCCGGCTGCGCGAGTTCGTCGGCCGCAAGCCGGGCCGCCGCGAGTGCCGCGGCCGGGCCGGGCTCTGCCGGTCCGGCCGGCCACCAGCGTCCGCCCGTGCGCCGGTAGGGCCACCAGCGGCCGTCCGCGCCGGACCGCAGCTGCAGTCCCTCGCCGACGACCGTCCAGCGGTCGCCCGAGCGTCTGAGCCGGGGACGACCGCCCACGTCCTCCCAGCCGCCCCCACCCGCCGGGTCGTCCGCGGAATCCGAGAGAACGGAGGCCGGGTCGGCCCCGGCCGGTGTCCCGTCCAGCACCTCCAGCGCGGCTCGCCCTCCGTGGCCCCACGCGGCGGCGGCGACCGCCAGCTCTCCGGCGTCCCGGCCGCAGCCGGCAGCGAGCCGCCCCGCCAGACGCCGGCCGGGCCGGCCGAGCGAGGCCAGCCGGGCCGCGTCCTCCCAGGGGTCGGTCAGCGCGGGCTCCGGTGCGGTGCGCGCGTGGCCGGGCGCCAGCGCCTCGGCCAGCAGCCGCGCCGCCCGACGGGCCGTGCACCGCACCAGGAACTCCAGCGCCTCGCCGTCGACATCCTCGCCGTCCCCGGCCGCCGTCAGCGACGGTGATGTCCCGGGCGCCTCGGGCAGCGCCGGGGGTGGCGGCAGCGGCAGCGGCGGCCGTGCGTAGGCGTCCGCCGCGTCCACACCCGCCGGCGCCCGCTCCTCCCGCGCTTCGGACGCGTCGGACGGGCCGGTGCCGTCGGGCCCGACCGCCTCCGCCGCCGACGCCGCGCCCGCCCGCCGCAGTTCGGCCAGCAGCCGCCCCTCGTCCCGCCCGCGCACCAGCAGCAGCAGGAACGGGTCCGCGTCCAGCAGCCTCGCCACCTGGTAGCTGAGCGCGGAGGTGTGCTCGCAGTGGTCCCACTCCCCGCAGGCGCACTCGGGTTCCAGGTCCCCGATGCCGGGCAGCAACTCCACCCCGGCGACCTCGGCGTCCTCGACCAGCCGGGGTGACATGTCACCGTCCAGCAGGGCCGCCACATGCCCGGCCTCCGCCGCGACCGTCTCCAGCAGCCGTTCCCACTCACCGGGAGCGAAGGTGCGCAGCAGCACGTCGGCCCGGTGCCCCGTGCCGTCCCGTCCGCGCACCACCGCGGTCACCCGGCCCGGACGCACCAGCACCGCGCCGACCGCACCCGCGCGCGCCAGCTTGCGGCCGGCGGCCAGCCGGGCCGAGTCCAGCGCGGTGTCCTCCAGCGCCTTGAGCCAGCCCCGGCCCCACCAGGTGGTGGCGAAGCCGCGCCCGCGTACCGGGGGCAGCGCCTCCAGCACCCGCTCGGCGGCCCGCTGCGCGCCCGCGCCGTCCATCGCGTCGTTCGTGGCGTCGTCCGTCCCGTCGTCCCTCCCGGGCGGCGGGCCGTCCTCGTGTCCTCGTGTCATCGGGCACCCCGCAGCACGACCAGCTCCGCCAGTTCGGCGTCGCTCAGGTCCGTCAGACCGGCCTCGCCCCCGGACAGCACCGCGTCGGCCAGCCGCTGCTTGCGGCGCAGCAGCGCGGCGATCCGGTCCTCGACGGTGCCCTCGGCGATCAGCCGGTGGACCTGCACCGGCCGGTCCTGGCCGATGCGGTAGGCACGGTCGGTCGCCTGCGCCTCGACCGCCGGGTTCCACCACCGGTCGAAGTGCACCACGTGCTCGGCGCGCGTGAGGTTGAGGCCGGTCCCGGCGGCCTTGAGCGACAGCAGGAACACGGGCGCCTCGCCGTCCTGGAAGGCGCGCACCATCTCCTCGCGGCGGCGCACCGGCGTCCCGCCGTGCAGCAGCAGGGTCGGCACCCCGCGTGCGGCCAGGTGGCGTTCCAGCAGCCGCGCCATCGCCACGTACTGGGTGAACACCAGAGTCGCCGCGCCCTCCGCCCGGATGGTGCCCAGGAGTTCGTCGAACAGCTCCAGCTTCCCGGAACGCCCCGTCAGGACCGGGTCGCTCTCCTTGAGGTACTGCGCGGGATGGTTGCAGACCTGCTTGAGCGCCGTCAGCAGCTTCACGACCAGACCCCGGCGCGCCAGGCCGTCGCTCTCGGCGACCGCCTCCAGCCCCTCGCGCACCACGGCCTCGTACAGCGCGGTCTGCTCCGGGCTCAGTGCCACCACCCGGTCGGTCTCCGTCTTCGGCGGCAGCTCCGGCGCGATGCCGGGGTCCGACTTGCGGCGCCGCAGCAGGAACGGCCCCACCAGCGCGGCGAGCCGGCGGGCGGCCTCCGGGTCGGTGCCGCTCTCGGCGGCGTCGGCCCAGCGGTGCCGGAAGCGGCTCAGCGGACCCAGCAGACCGGGGGTGGCCCAGTCCAGGATCGCCCAGAGTTCGGTGAGGTTGTTCTCCACGGGGGTGCCGGTCAGCGCGACCCGTGCTCCGGCCGGGACGGTGCGCAGGGCCCGCGCGGTGGCGGCGTGCGGGTTCTTCACGTGCTGCGCCTCGTCGGCGGCGACCAGTCCCCAGCGGGTGGCGGCCAGCCGTTCGGCGTCGCGCCGCAGCGTGCCGTAGGTCGTCAGCACGAACTCGTCGTCGGCGAGCCCCTCCAGGTCGCGGGCGGCGCCGTGGAACCGGCGCACGGGGACCGCCGGGGCGAACCGGCCGATCTCGCGCTGCCAGTTGCCGAGCAAGGACGCCGGGCAGACCACCAGGGTCGGCCCCGGGGGCGACTCCTGGCGGGCGCGGTGGACATGGAGCGAGATCAGCGTGAGGGTCTTGCCCAGCCCCATGTCGTCGGCGAGGACACAGCCCAGGCCCAGGGAGGTCATCCGGTGCAGCCAGTCCAGCCCCCGCCGCTGGTAGTCGCGCAGGGTCGCCTCCAGTTCGGCGGGTGGCTCCACCGGCTCGGGGCCGGGCCGGTCGGGGTCGGTCAGCCGTTCGCGCAGGGTCTCCAGCCATCCGGTGGCGCGTACCGGTACCCGGTCCCCGCTCTCACCGGTCGTGCCGGTGAGAGCCGCGCCCAGCGCGGTGAGGGCGTCCACCCGGCTGTCCCGCCGGTCCAGTGCGCGGCGCACCTCGGCGGGGTCCACGAGCATCCAGCGGTCGCGCAGCCGAACCGCCGGGCGGCTCGCCTCGGCGAGCCGGTGCAGCTCCTCGCGGGTCAGTTCGTGGCCGTCGAGCGTGAACCGCCAGTCGAAGCGCAGCACGGCGTCGGGGGAGAGGAGCGAGGGGGCGCCGGTGGGCGCGCCCGGTGGCGGGCCCACCTCGGCGTGGGTGGTGAGGGTGCGCAGCAGCTCACGGGGCCAGTGCACTTCGGTGCCGGCTGCCCGCAGGGCGTCGGTGGCCGGTGCGCCCAGCAGCTCGGCGATCTCCTCGTCCGCGAGTTCCAGGGCGTCCGGCACCGCCGTGCGCAGCAGGCGGCCCAGAGGCGGCCAGGCGGCCGCCGCCCGGCGCAGCGCCAGCAGCACCTCCCGCCCGGCCGCCGGTCCGAAGCCCGCCGGGGCGTCGCCGTCCCACAGCCGCGCGGTGTCGGCCACCAGGGAGGGGTCCGCCAGGCTGTGCGCCTGGAGTACGGCGCGCAGCCTGGCGGCGGGGTCCTCCGCCGGGCCACGGGCCTCCACTCGTAGCGAGAGCCGCACTCCCGCGTCGTGACCGGCGGCCACGGCGTCCGCCCAGGCCCGGTGGCGCGGCAGCCGCCGGGGCGCCGGGCCCGCGAAGGCCGGGCCGCCGGCGGCCAGTGCGGCGGCGGGGGTACGGGGCAGTCCGTCGGCGACGGCGCCGAGGAACGCGCGCAGCAGCGCTCCCGGTTCGGGCAGCCGCACCGTTGCCCGCGGGCTGTCGTGCCCCGGAGCCTCGTCCGCCGCCGGCCGTGCGGACGCGGATTCCGCCGTGGGCGTCAGCGGCACCGCGTGGGCGTGCGGTGGCATGGCGGCGGCCAGCTCCTCCAGCCGCTTCAGGTCCTCCGCGTCGAGTGGCCCGAGGCGCCAGGCGTCGATGTCGTCGGGCGTCAGCCCGGGCAGCAGCCGTCCGCGCGCCGCGAGTTGGAGCGCCAGCAGGGCCGCCTGGCCCCAGAAGCCCGCGGCGGAGCCGGTCCCGGCGGCGCGGGCCCGGGTGAGCGCGGGGACGGCCTCGGCCACGGTCAGCCGCAGTGAGGGCACCTCGCACACCGCGATCTCTCCGGCCCGGTCCGGCAGGGCCACCTCCAGCGGGAGGTAGCCGCGCTCGGGCGGCCGTGGCAGCGGGGCTTCGCCGTCCGGGCGCCAGAACGCCACCTCGGAGGCGCGCGGCGGATCGGCCGGCAGGAGCACGGCGGCGCAGCCCGCCAGCGCGGCGAGCTCGGCGGCTGAGAGCCGGAGTGCGGGTGTGCCCGGGGGAGCGGAGGGGAGAGCGGTCACAGCGCCGGAATGCTCCTCAAATTTGATTAGTGGCGACGAGGGGGCCGAGGGTACCCCAGCCGGTACCCGTGCCGACGACGGCGGAGTGCCGCCCCCGTGGGAAGCTGGAGGCAGGGCGGACCGCGCGTGCCGGAAACGGTAGGCAACCTCCGCGTGGGGAATGACGTCCTCAACAGTGAGCGGGGGCCGCCCGCCGAGGAAGGAGACCGTGATGTCCACGAGCGGAAAGATCGCGATCGGCGGAGTCGCCGTGGGGCTGGTGCTGTGGTGGCTGACCAGTTTCTGGATCGCCGCGCTGGTGATGTTCGGGATTCCCGCCGTCGCCTACCTCACCCTCGACTCCTCGCAGCGCCGCCGCCTGCGCCGGGTTTCCCGCAAGGAGATCCGCTAGCGGCAGGCCGCCGTCGAGCGGCGGACACACCTCCCGGGCCGGCCGGGCCACAGCTTGTCGCTGTGGCCCGGCCGGCCCGGCGCCGTCTTGGTGCCGTCCCGTCCCGCGCCGGCACCGCTGGTTGACGGACTGGCGCACACTGTCAAGCCGATGGCTCTGATGATCAATGCGGGCCCGGACCCTCCCGGGGGAGAGTGGTCTCGCCCCCGAACGGTGCCGGCGGCCCGGAACTCCGGGTCGCGTGGTCACCGCCGTGGGGAAGAAGCGTGCAAGGTGCCGCGCCGGGACCCCGGCGCGGGCCGCACGCCCGCCCCTGAGGAGTCACAAGACATGCACAAGCGTCGTGGTCCGCGCGTAGCGGTGACCCTGTTCCTGTGCACCGGCGTGCTGGGCGGAGTGCTGGCGGCCAGCCCCGCCGCCGCCGTGCCCGTCGTCCCCTCCGCGTCCACCTCCGCCGAGCAGCCCGCGGCGGAGTCCGTCGCCCCGCTGGCCGTGGTCAACCTCGGTCTGACCACCGCCCAGGCACGCAACCTGCAGGTCTACCTGCGGGACCTCTGGAGCTACACCGGGGCCATCGACGGTCAGCTCGGCCCGGCCAGCTGGCGGGCCATGCAGCGCAGCCTGAGGAGCGCCGGCTACACCGGGGCGATCGACGGGGTCGTCGGCCCCGCCACGGTGCGCGCGCTCCAGCGCCGTCTCCAGTCCTACGGCTACGACGGCGCGATCGACGGCATCGCCGGCCCCGCTACCCAGGCCGCGTTCCGGACCTACGCCGCCAGCCGCTGACGTCACGCGGTGCCGCGCCCCGGGGCGCGGCACCGTCCGCGTCGCCCCACCGCCCGTCGCCGCACCTGGCGACGGGCTCGCGGCGCGCCCGCCGCGCGCCCCAGCCCCCGTGGGGCCGGTGGGGTAGACGGGGCGCCCGAGGCGCGCGGCAGAGCACAGCGACCGCCACTGACCGGAACCGCAAGAATCCGAAAGCGCGCCGCGCATGATCTGCGCGTGCGTGATCGGTAGTTGTCGCGGCGGCGCGTGTCGTCGTCATATTCCGCCCAGCATGGAACAGCGGCAGAAACGGTCCGCTGAGCGCGGCTAGCGTCCGGGACCGGCGTGCCCACGCGGCACGCCGGCGCACGCACCGGTGACGGGCCCACCCCGCCGGTGTGGCGCGTCCGTCCGGAGCCCGGGAGCCAGCACGCCCATGATCGACACAGCGCAGCCACCCCGAACGCGCACCGTGCGGGCCCGGCTTCTCGCCCTGCTCGCCGTCCCCCTCACCGCCCTCGCCCTCCTGTGGTGCCACACCGCGCTCACCACCGCACAGCGGCTCTCCGCCGAGCGGGAGGCCGCCGACGCCGTGGAGTCCTGGACCGCCCCGGACGCCGTCGTCCAGGCGCTCCAGGACGAACGGCGCGCCACCACCGCCTGGCTGGCCCTCGACGACCCACGGAACGCCGGACCGGCCGCCCAGGCCGCCGACCGCACCCGGGACGCCGCCCGCACCCTCGACCCCGACCTCGCGCCCGAGGCCGTGAAGCTGCTGAAGGAGCTCGACCGGACACGCGAACGCGCGGCCGCCGGCAGCGCCGACTGGGCCGAGCTGCACACCGCCCACACGGCCGCCGTCGACGCCGTGCTCGCGCTGGCCGGGACCGGCGACGCCCGCCCGCCCGCCGCCGAACTCGACCACGCCGCCGAACTCCTCGCCCGCCAGGACACCCTGATGCTCGCCGCGCGCGGCCCCGGCACCCTCACCCCGTCCCAGCTGCGCGGCCTCGCCGCCGCGGGCGACGGCCGACGCGCGCTGGAGGACGCCGCCCCCGGCTCCCTGCCCACGGAGGCAGCCGAGCGCCTCACCGCCGTCCTCGACGGCGCGGAGCACGCGGCGGCGGGCAGGGCCGCCGAGGAGGTCGTCGCCGCCGGACCGGGCACCGCGGGCGCGGCGGCGGACGCGGCCTGGCCGCGCTGGGAGGCGGCCCACGGGCCGCTGGCCGAGGAACTGGCCGAGGTAAGGGAGACGGCGCGTGCGCAGGCCCGGGAGGACGCCGGCGACGGGTCCTGGTTCGGCGGAGCCGGAGCGCTGGTTCTGCTCGGGCTGCTGGCACTGGGGGCGGCCGTCCTCGTCGCGCTGCGCACCGGGCGGGAGCTGCTCGCGGACCTCGCCGCCCTCCGCGCGGAAGCGCTGGACATCGCCCGCCGCAAGCTGCCGCGCGCGATGCGCCGTATCCGCTCCGGCGGCTCGGTGGACATCGCCACGGAGGCGCCCGAACACCCCGGCGCCCACGACGAGATCGCCCGGGTCCAGCAGGCGCTGGGCGCGATGCACCGGGCGGCGCTGCGCAACGCGGGCGACGGTACCCCCGTCTCCGCCGACACGCCCGTCTCCGGTGGCGACGGGATCTCCGGCGGCGCCCCCGTCTCCGGCGACAGCCTGGTCTCCGGTGGCGACGGGATCTCCCCGGCGCTGGTCAGCCTCGCCCGGCGCGGCCAGCACCTGGTGAACCGGCAGCTCGTGCTCCTGGACGAGCTGGAGCGCCGTACCGAGGACCCGTCGGCGCTGGAGGAACTGTTCCGGCTGGACCATCTCTCCACCCGGATGCGCCGCCAGTGCGAGTCGCTGCTCGTGCTCTCCGGCTCCGAGCCCGCCCGCAGCTGGAGCGCGCCGGTGCCGCTGGCCACCGTGCTGCAGGCGGCCGTCTCCGAGATCGAGGACTACCGCCGGATCGAGCTGCGCACCGCGGCGGGCGTCGGCGTCGCCGGCGGCGCCGTCGCCGACCTCACCCATCTGCTCGCCGAACTCCTGGAGAACGCGGCCCGGTTCTCACCGCCGCACACCTGGGTCCGGGTCACCGGTCACGCCCGGCCCGACGGCTTCGAGTGCGTCGTCGAGGACCGGGGGCCCGGACTGGACATCGCCGCACTCCGGCACGCCAACCTCCGGATCGCCCGCTGCGAGGCGCCCGGGCCCGAAGAACCCGACCGGCTCGGGCTGTTCGTGGTGGGACGGCTCGCGGCCCGCCACGGCGTGCGCGTGGAACTGCGGACCGCCGCGCACTCCGGGACGGCGGCCTCCGTGCTGCTCCCGGCGTCGTTGCTGTCGCCCGAGGAACCGCTGCCGTACGGCGCGGCCCAGGATGCCGCACTGTCCGCGTAGGCACGGATTAGCCCCGAATCGTGCGCTGTTCGGCCACCGGGTGTCCGAGAGGTTGCTCTCGGCAGCCGGGTGGGGAAGGCTGTGGGCGCGGGTCGCCCGAAGGAAATGGGAGCAGAGCCATGGCACTGAGCACCACACTCGACTGGCTGCTGGACGATCTGACGCAACGGCTACCGGGCGTGCGTCATGTCCTGCTGCTGTCCAGCGACGGCCTGGTCACCTCCACCAGCCGGAAACTCGCCCGGGGCGACGCCGAGCGGCTCGCCGCCGTCGCCTCCGGCCTCTACAGCCTGGCCAGGAACATCGGCGGGCAGTTCTCCAGCGGTGATGTCCGCCAGACCATGATCGAGTTCGACGACGGCGTGCTCCTGGTCACCGCAGCCGGTGATGGCAGCGCGCTGGCCGTGCTGACCGGTGGCGAGACCGACACCGGCCAGCTCGGCTACGAGACGGAGCTGCTGGTCAACAAGGTCGGTGAGCACATGGGCGTCGCCGCCCGCGACGGCGCCTGACCGACGTCACCGGCCGCCGGGCGGGCGGCCGGTAGCGTCCCGCGGGCCGCGACCGTCCCGCGGGCCGTGACCGTCCCGCGAGACGGGACCGTCCCGGGCACCGCCCCGCGAACAGGCGAGCCCGCGGGGCGGTTCAGTCATGCCCGGGGCGCGGCGCACGCCCAGCCCCCGGCGTCAGCGCATGTCCGAGAGGCGGCCCACACGGGTCACCTTCAGCACCGCGCGGCCCTCGGAGTCGGACGCGGTGAGGTCCACCTCGCCGGAGATCCCCCAGTCGTGGTCGCCCGCCGGGTCGTGGAAGGTCTGCCGCACCCGCCACAGCCCGTCGGCCGGCAGCTCCTCGATCTGCAGCAGCTTCGGGCCGCGGGCGTCCGGCCCGGTGCCCAGGCTGTCGTACTCGGCCCAGTAGTCGTCCAGCGCCGCACCCCAGGCGTCGGCGTCCCAGCCGGCCTCGGCGTCCAGCTCGCCCAGTTCCCCGGCACGGTCCAGCGCCGCCAGCTCCACCCGGCGGAAGAGCGCGTTGCGCACCAGCACCCGGAACGCCCGCGCGTTGGCGGTGACGGGCTTGACCTGGTCGGCGCGCTCCCGGGCCTCCTCCGCGTCCTCCTCGGCCGGGTTGGCCAGCTGCTCCCACTCGTCCAGGAGACTGGAGTCGACCTGCCGCACCAGCTCGCCGAGCCAGGCCGTGATGTCCTGCAGGTCCTCGGACTTGAGGTCGTCGGGGATGGTGTGCTCCAGCGCCTTGTAGGCACTGGCGAGATAGCGCAGCACGATGCCCTCGGTCCGCGCCAGCTCGTAGTGGGAGACGAACTCGCCGAACGTCATCGCCCGCTCGTACATGTCCCGCACCACCGACTTCGGGGACAGCGGGTGGTCACCTACCCAGGGGTGGCTGCGCCGGTACACGTGGTAGGCGTGGAAGAGCTGCTCCTCCAGCGGCTTGGGATGGGTGATGTCCATCAGCCGCTCCATGCGTTCCTCGTACTCGATCCCGTCGGCCTTCATCTGGCCGATCGCCTCGCCCCGCGCCTTGTTCTGCTGCGCGGCCAGGATCTGCCGGGGGTCGTCCAGCGTCGCCTCCACCACCGACACCATGTCCAGGGCGTAGGACGGCGACTCCGGCTCCAGCAGCTCGAACGCGGCCAGCGCGAAGGTGGACAGCGGCTGGTTCAGCGCGAAGTCCGCCTGGAGGTCCACGGTGAGGCGCACGATCCGGCCCTGCGCGTCCGGCTCGGGCAGCCGCTCCACGATGCCGCCGTCGAGCAGTGAGCGGTAGATGGCGATGGCCCGCCGGATGTGCCGCAGCTGCTGCTGACGCGGCTCGTGGTTGTCCTCCAGCAGCCGCCGCATCGCGTCGAAGGCGTTGCCGGGACGGGCGATCACCGCCAGCAGCATGGTGTGGCTGACCCGGAAACGGGAGGTCAGCGGCTCCGGGTCGGCGGCGATCAGCTTCTCGAAGGTGTTCTGGCCCCAGCTGACGAAGCCCTCGGGTGCCTTCTTCCGCACCACCTTCCGCCGCTTCTTCGGGTCGTCGCCCGCCTTGGCGAGCGCCTTCTCGTTCTCCACCACGTGCTCCGGGGCCTGTGCCACCACGAAGCCGGAGGTGTCGAACCCGGCCCGGCCCGCCCGGCCGGCGATCTGGTGGAACTCACGCGCCCGCAAGGTGCGCACCCGGGTCCCGTCGTACTTGGTCAGCGCCGTGAACAGCACCGTGCGGATGGGGACGTTGACGCCCACCCCGAGAGTGTCGGTGCCGCAGATCACCTTCAGCAGCCCCGCCTGCGCCAGCTTCTCCACCAGCCGCCGGTACTTGGGCAGCATCCCCGCGTGGTGGACGCCGATCCCGTGCCGCACGTAGCGCGAGAGGTTGCGGCCGAAGCGGGTGGTGAAGCGGAAGTTGCCGATCAGGGCGGCGATCTCGTCCTTCTCCGCGCGGGTGCACATGTTGATGCTCATCAGCGCCTGCGCCCGCTCCACCGCCTGCGCCTGGGTGAAGTGCACGATGTAGACAGGGGACTGACGGGTCTCCAGCAGTTCGGTGAGGGTCTCCGTCATCGGAGTGGTGCGGTACTCGTAGCTCAGCGGCACCGGCCGGGTCGCCGACCGGACGACCGTCGTGGGACGCCCGGTGCGCCGGGTCAGGTCCTCCTCGAACCGGCTCATGTCGCCGAGGGTCGCCGACATCAGCACGAACTGCGCCTTCGGCAGCTCCAGCAGCGGGATCTGCCACGCCCAGCCCCGGTCCGCCTCGGCGTAGAAGTGGAACTCGTCCATCACGACCTGGCCGATGTCGGCGTCGGCGCCGTCACGCAGCGCGATCGACGCCAGCACTTCGGCGGTGCAGCAGATGACCGGGGCGTCCGCGTTGACGGAGGCGTCGCCGGTCAGCATCCCCACGTTCTCGGTGCCGAAGATCTTGCACAGTTCGAAGAACTTCTCCGACACCAGCGCCTTGATCGGCGCGGTGTAGAAGGTGACCTCGTCCCGGGCCAGCGCGGCGAAGTGCGCACCGGCCGCCACCAGCGACTTCCCCGAGCCGGTGGGGGTGGCCAGGATGACGTTGGCGCCCGAGACCACCTCGATCAGCGCCTCCTCCTGAGCGGGATAGAGCGTGATCCCCCGTTCCTCGGTCCACGACGAGAAGGCGTCGAAGAGGGCATCGGGGTCGCTGTCCGCAGGCATCTGATCGATAAGGGTCACCGCACCATCTTGCCTGCCCGGCCGCCCGGAGGGGGAACCGGCCGATCATCCGAAGATCGTCTACGGATACGCTGTGCCGCCACGGAGCACCCTCACGTTCACGCGGCGGGGCCCTGACTTATCCCAACTGGCAACAAAAGACGGGGCGTACGGCGATGATGGGACCAGCGCACTCACTGTCCGGAGCGATGGCCTGGCTGGGGGTGGGACTGGCCGCCGCATGGGCGGACAACCCGATGCCCTGGCCCGTGCTGCTGACCGGAGCGCTGATCTGCGCCGGAGCCGCCCTCGCGCCCGACCTCGACCAGAAGAACGCGACCATATCCCGGGCCTTCGGGCCGTTCTCCCGCTGGCTGGGCGCGTTCATCGACAAGCTGTCGGTCACCGTCTACAACGCGACCCGGGGCCGCCAGGACCGGCGCCGCACCGGCGGCCACCGCACACTGACCCACACCTGGATCTGGGCCGTCCTGATCGGCGTCGGCTTCTCGGCCGCCGCGATCTACTGGGGCCGCTGGGCCGTGCTGATCATCCTCTTCATCCACATGGTGCTCGCCGTCGAGGGACTGCTGTGGCGCATGGCGCGCCCCTCCAGCGACGTCCTGGTCTGGCTGCTGGGCGCCGCCTCCGCGTGGATCCTGGCCGACATCCTCGACAAGCCCGGCAACGGAGCCACCTGGCTCTTCGACGACCAGCCCTACCTGTGGATCGGGCTCCCCATCATCCTCGGCTCCATCGTCCACACCCTCGGAGACAGCCTTACCATCTCCGGCTGCCCGATGTTCTGGCCGCTCTCCATCAAGGGCCGACGCTGGTACCCGGCGGGGACCCCGAGCTTCATGCGCTTCCGGGCCGGCTCGAAGGTGGAGAACGCGGTGCTGATGCCCGTCTTCATGGCCGTCAGCGGCATCTGCGGTGCGGGCGCCCTGTACCTGGCGGCCTGAGGTCGCGCCCCGGGACAACGCGACGACGCGGCAGGCGGTTGAGAGGGCGCGTGGATCGCCACCCGTCCTCCGCCCATGCGGTTGCTCAGGAGGGGCCGTCGTTGCGCACAGTCTGATCCCCTTGTCTCCGGACCACCGGAGAGGATGGCCCGGTGACGAATATCGGCGGAGCGCATGTCAAGGTCCGTTTCCACATGGACATCGACGATGACGGTTGGCCGCCGGCGAGCATGGAGAGCCTGTGGGGCCGTCGCGCGACCATGAACGCCGTGCTGCCCTATCGCGGCTGCGATGAACGGGGCTGCAGGGTTCTTCGTTTCGGCGCAGGCACCGGCTGCTCAAGGGTGTCAGATCCTCGTGCCCGGCGCGGCGATCAGCACGGTGGTTTCGACGTGGACCGCGCGTGTCGAACCGGTCGGCGAACGCGCTGGTTGCCCTTGACCCGGGTGAACCCCGCACCTGACGACGTGCCGTTGCCCTGCAGTCCCCATGACGGGCGGGCTGGTGAGCAGGCTCCAGGTTTGTGCGCGGGATTCGCCGCTGCCACGGATCGACCGGGTGGCGCGAGAAACACGCGCCGCCGCCATGCCGCCCGCACCAGGGCCTGTCGCGAAGGTTCCCGATGAGGCTGAGTGTCGTCCGGGGCTGCGGATGGCCTCATCCAGGTCGGAGCCGTAGGCAGCCCAGCAGATAGTCGAGCCGTCATCGTCGAGCTGCCCCGTGAACCACTCACCGTCATCCCTCACGACGCACAACGTGTAGATCACGCGAATCTCCCTGACCGGTCAGCTCGCAGACCGTGAGCCGATCGAGGGGGAGCGGGGCGGCGGTCTCGTCTCCGGAGCGAGCGCACACGCTCGGTCGTCCTTCCGGCGGCGAGTCCTGAGGTCACCTGCGCATGGTCCCAACAGCGCGCCCATCAGAGGCACTTGCCCTATCACCCGCGTGAGCGACACGTCGGGCCGATGCGTCTAGGATCTGCGGATGACGACCAGACTCGTGCAGATCAATATGACGGCCCAGGACGACTCCGCGCTCGGCAGGTTCTGGGCTCAGGCACTGGGGTGGGGTACCCACAGCGAGGGGCCCAGCGTGACCAACCTCGAACCCCTGGGTTTCGCCTACCCCGACCCGGTGGCCGTCTGCATCGACATCGTCGCCCGCCCGGAAGCCAAGACCGTGAAGAACCGGGTGCACGTTGATCTGGCCACCACCTCGACCGCCCATCAGGCGGCTCTGGTCGCGCGCTTGAAGGATCTCGGCGCGACGCTCGCCGACGTGGGGCAGGGCGACGTCCCCTGGACGGTCATGGCCGACCCCGAGGGCAACGAGTTCTGCGTCCTGGAGCCGCGCCCGGTCTACGAGGACACCGGGCTGATCGCGGCGGTGGTGGTCGACTGCGCCGACCCACGCGAGATGGCCCGGTTCTGGGACGGGGCGATGGACTGGACGCTGCACCAGGTCACCGACGACCGCGCGACCATGCGCTCATCCAAGGGCGTCGGACCCTACCTGGAGTTCATCCGGAGCCCCGACACCAAGAGCGTGTGGAACCGCGTCCACCTGGACGTCTGCCCCTACCCCGATGACGACCTGAAGGCAGAGGAAGCCCGGCTGCGCGCCTTGGGTGCCACCGATACCGACATCGACCGGTCCGCGATCTCCTGGACGGTTCTGGCCGACCCGGAGGGCAACGAGTTCTGCCTCCTCTCTCCTCGCTGACCTCTGCCGGCCGCGCTCTCCGCCCGGCTTCGCGGGCGGGGTGCCGAAGCCTCCGGCGGTGTTCAGCGGCCGATGCGGTCCAGCTGGGCCAGGTCCTCGGGGGAGAGGGAGAGTCCGGCGCCGGCGATGTTCTCGCGCAGGTGGGCGGTGGAGGAGGTGCCGGGGATGAGCAGGATGTTCGGCGAGCGCTGCGTCAGCCAGGCCAGCGCCACCGACATCGGCTTCGCCCCCAGCCGGTTCGCGACCTGCGAGAGCGCCTCGGACTGCAACGGGGTGAACCCTCCCAGCGGGAAGAACGGCACATAGGCGATGCCGTCGGCGGCGAGCTGGTCCACGAGGTCGTCGTCGTGGCGGTGGGCGAGGTTGTACAGGTTCTGCACGCACACGATCGGGGCGACGCCGCGTGCCTCGGCGACCTGCTCCGCGGTGACGTTGCTGACGCCCAGGTGGCGGATCAGTCCCGCTCGCTGAAGGTCGACGAGTGCTTCGAGTGCTTCGGTGATCGAGCCGGGCTGGGGGCCCTGAGCGTCGCCCATGCGCATGTTGACCAGGTCGAGCGCTTCGACGCCGAGCGATTCGAGATTCTCGTGGACCTGCCTGCGCAGGTCCTCGGGCCGCCGGGCCGTGGGCCAGCCGCCCTGCGCGTCGCGGTTCGCGCCGACCTTGGTGGCGATGAACAGCGACTCCGGGTAGGGGTGGAGCGCTTCGCGGATCAACTCGTTGGTGACGCGCGGCCCGTAGGCGTAGCTGGTGTCGATGTGGGTGATGCCGAGGCCGACTGCCTCCCGGAGGACGGCCAGTGCGCCGTCGTGGTCGGCGGGCGGCCCCGAGACCCAGGGGCCGGCGAGCTGCATCGCGCCGTAGCCGAACCGGGTGACGGTCGCGTCTCCCAGGGTCCACGTTCCGGCGGGAAGAGCTGTCGAGGGCGTGTCCATCGCAGTGCCTTTCACTTCGTGTCAGGGGAGGGGCTCCGGGCCCCGCGCACCAGTCTCAGCGGCATACTTCCTATCGGGAAGTAGGCACTCTGAAGTGCGTAACCAGCGCAGGGGAAGCAGGGCGAGATCGGTGACGACGAAGGCAGACCGGCAGGCACAGGACAAGGCTGAGTACGACGCGTTCCTCGCGGTGTGCCCCAGCCGTCAGCTCCTCGAACGGATATCGAACAAATGGGTCGTCCTGATCCTGTGCGCGCTGGGCGGTGACGGACCCGGACAGCCCGGCAGCTCACACGGCCCGAGCGCGATGCGCTACTCGGAACTCGCCCGGCGACTGGCCGGCGTCAGCCAGAAGATGCTCACCCAGACCCTCCGGGCTCTCGAACGCGACGGTCTGCTCACCCGCACCGTGACCCCCACGGTGCCCGTCACCGTGACCTACGAGCTGACCGATCTCGGCCTCTCACTCCACCACCTGACGCTGGGGCTCAGAGCGTGGGCGCAGACCCACATGGACGATGTCCTCGACAACCGCGAGCACTACGACGCACGGGCTTCGTAGCGACGGGGCGCGCCCCGGTACCGCTGGGCATGTTCCGGCGCCGGTCGGGCTCCCCGCAGCCAATTCGATTGCGGCCGAACGGTGTTGTGGTGTGCCATCGGCACATGGAGATCACCTTGCGCACACCGGGCGTCGACGGGTTGGCCCAGGCAGTGGGCGCACTGCGGGAATGGCAGGACGAGGGAGCCCCGACGCAACTGCATCCGGGGGATGTGGGCTGGTTCTGGCGGTTCGGCGCGGAGGCGACGGCTGCGGCGGTCCGGAGCTGGAGCCGGGACGGTCGGATACTCGCCGTCGGACTGCTGGACAGTCCCCGGCTGTTCCGGGTCACCGTCGCGCCGGACGTCCGGCAGGACGAGGAGCTGGCGCGTCGGCTCGCCCAGGACATGGCCGAGCCCGAGCGCGGCGTGCTGGGCGCGGGCAAGGCGTCCGTCGAGGCGCCGACGACCACCCTCATCCATGAACTGCTGGCCGAGCGGGGCTGGCACGCCGACGAACCGTGGACGCCGCTGCGCCACGACCTCACCGAACCTCTGCCCGACCCCGGTGTGCGGATCGACGTGGCCGGCCCGGCACAGGTGGACGCCCGGGTCGCCGTGCAGCGGGCGGCGTTCGACAGCTCGACCTTCACGGACGAGCGCTGGCACGCGATGGCGGCGGGGCCGGCGTACGCCGACGGCCGGTGCCTGCTCGCGTACGACGAGCGGAACCAGGCGGTCGCGGCGGTGACGGTCTGGTCGGCCGGTCCGGGGAAGCCCGGGCTGCTCGAACCGATGGGCGTGCACCGTGACCACCGCGGACGAGGCTACGGCCGGGCGATCAGTGTCGCCGCGGCGGCGGCCCTCCGGGAGCTGGGCTCCTCTTCCGCCCTGGTCTGCACTCCGACCTCCAACACCGGCGGCGTCGCCACCTACGCCTCGGCCGGATTCCAGAAGCTCCCCGAGACCCGGGACAGCCGCCGGGACGCGTAAGCCGTGATTCAGGTGGCGGGTGAGTCCTGGGCAAACAGTTCCGCGGTCAGTTCCAAGCAGCGCAGGCGGGCTGGGGAGAAGTCGTAGGGCATCTTGCCGATGGCTTCCCCTGCGCTCATGGAGCCGGCCTCCCGCCTGCCGGAGCCGGGGCCGGCCTCGTCCTCGCTGTCCTCGGGGTGCAAGGTGTCCCAGGCGTCGAAGAGGTCGTCCTCGGCCACGTCCAGGCCGGACTCCTCGATGAAGGCGTTCAGGGCGCTTTCGAAGGCGTGCCGCTCGGCTGCCACGTGAGCCACCCGTGGATCATCGACGGCGACGCTGTCATCGAGCGCCTCCTCGGCCTCGTCGATGCGGTCGGAATCCTCCCGCAGCGTGGGACGGGCGGCCAGGGCGACGAAGCGGGTGGCCTGGACGGCCGCCCCGAGCGGGCCGAAGATCCGCTCAGTGACCAGCAGGATGTCCAGGTCTTCCTGACGCAGAGAGCCCTCGGGCAGGCTCTTGAGGCGTTCGGTGACGAAGTCGGAGAGCAGGCCCATCCGGCTGCCCTCGGTGCGCATCCGCTGCACGGCGGTTCGCTGCCGCCGCAGCTTCTCCTCCTGCTCGGCCAGGGTCTGTTCCAACCGCTCCAGGATGCCCGCGACACCTTCTCCGCTGTCCGCACCGGCGGAAGCCGTGCCGCTGGTGAAGGCGTCGCGGATGTCGTCCAGGGCGATCCCGGCGTCGGCCATCTTGCGAATCCACAGCAGACGGATCATGTCCTCGTACTCGTAGCGTCGGCGGCCATCGCCGCCCCGCTCGGGCTCGGGGAGCAGACCGATCTGGTGGTAGTGGCGAATCGCCCGTGGCGTGCTGCCGACGAATGCCGCCGCGTCACCGATCTTGACCTGGCGAGGTGGCATGAACGACGGATGCATGAACAGGGACCTTTCCTCAAGGGGCCGTGACGCGAGTCCATCGGACCACATGCCGCAACGGAAGGTGCAACCCAGACGCTCGCCCGCGACGCTGCCAGGAGAGGCATGGCCGACCGGGAGGGCAACGAGTTCTGCTTCCTCTCGCCTCGCTGACCACGGTCACCAATACGCGCACAGCACCAGTGCCCGCACCCCTTGGCTGGGACCGCTGCGTGTCAGATCGGCAGGTCCCAGCCCGGCCCGTCCTCGGCACCGAGCCACACCCGCTGGCCGGCGGGCGAGACCGTGATGCCGAATGCCTCCTGGTGGGGTGCACCGGCGTCCTGCCAACACCGCACCGCCCGCTCGACCCGATCCCACAGGCGCACGGGTCCGCGCTGCACGACGCTCCACCCCCCGGTGGCGTCGGGCACTGTCCGGGCCTGCGAACCGGTGGACACGTCCCAGAGGATCTGTTCCGCTCCCGCCCCCATGCGCTCGGCCGAGGGTGCCGCGAGCTGTGCGATCCAACCACCCGTCCAGTCGTCGAGGTTGGCAGGGTTGATCTGGCTCGGGCGCTCGTCCCCGGGCAGCAGGGCCAGTGTCGGGCGGGGCGGTCGGTCGTGGGATCGGGCGATCATGAAGCTGGTGTACCCGGGCAGAAACCGGCCCGTGGCCTGTCCGGGGCTGGTGACATCGAGTAGCGCGAGGGCGTTGGCATAGCTCCAGCCGGACAGTGCGACCAGGATCTTTCCGCCCGGCCTGACCTGGTGCAGCCACGGCAGAGGGATGTACCGGACCGAACAGGTGGCGATGAGCCGGTCGTACCGTCCGCCGTCCGGATCGCCGCGCAGCCCGTCACCGATGATCAGCCGGGGGGCGAAACCGGCCACGTTGAGCGCCGCAGCCGCAGCCCCGCCCACTACCGGGTCGAACTCGATGCTGGTGAGGTTGGCGTCCCCGAGACGATGCGCGCCGAGGGCAGTCGAGTAGCCCGTGCCCGTGCCGATCTCCAGCACCCGGTGTCCGGCCTCGGTGCCGAGCTGGTGCCACATGCGCAACACCAGAGACGGCAGGGTTGACGACGACGAGGGGGAGCCGGGCACGATGCCCTCGGTCACGTCGTCGGGCCTGGTCCGGCCGTCGAGTTGAGTGGTCAGCGTTTCGTCGGAGTAGACCCCCTCCAGCCATCCGGGCTCGCCCTCACGGACGGGGCGGTAGGTGGTCGGAACGCTGCCCACCACGGCCTGGAAGTAGGACCGCGTGAACAGCTCGCGGGGCACCGCCCTGGCCGCGCTGCTCCACTCGGGTTCCCTCAGGGTGCCTTCCTCGGTGAGTCTGTCCGCGAGTGCGGCGCGGAGCTGAGTCGCTGTGTTCACGTGTCGGGGCCTTTCTCCAGTTGATCGGCGATGGCGAGGGCGACAGCTACGGTGGTTTAGACCGGCTGCCATGCCCATTGGCCGTTCGGGTTGCACTCAAGGAAGTACCAGTCACCGGAAGCGGTGACGGAGAAATCGAACGCGCCATAGATCAAGCGGAGTTCGGCGAGGTACATAGCGACCGCACGCGCGACGGACTTCGGCACCTCGACCGGAGCGCACGTCATCAGATCTTGGCGGTAACGCCAGTCGAGATCCGGGCTGTTGATCCGAATCCCGAACAGTCGTTCGCCCACGGCGGTCACCCGCACGTCGAAAGCCTTGTCCACCTTGGTCTGGAACATGTGGGGGCACACGGACACGGCATGAGTGATCTCGGCCGCGTGCACCTCCCGGACCCAGACGCTGTGTGGGTGGTCGTCAACTCGGTACGGCGTGTTCCACAGTGGCTTGTAGACCGCTCCGCCATGGTGTGACATGACGAACTCGCGTGCCTCGTCAGGGTCGTTGGTGATCGTCGTGTCAGGCACCAGGAATCCGCAGTGTTGCGCGGTGGAAAGCTGCGATGGCTTGAACTCGGCAGCTCGGTTGTTCCACGGGTGGTTGACGTAGTGCGCTCCGGGCAGGGACGCGAGGATGCCACCTGCGCCCCACAGCGCTTGTTCTGCGGCGAACCGGCGGTCCTGGTCGCTCAGCTCGGGTGGACCACGGTAGGGCGATGGCCTGCGTGCCCAGACCGACCGAACGCGGTTGATGTCGAGCTCCCGGCTTGTCGTGCGCAGGGTGCCCCGCTGCTCGCCCGTGCGGTACGTGGCGGTCAGTGAGGCACGCGCGTGCAGGTCGGCGCCAGGGTCGAGACGGACCACAGGAATCCGCCGTTCGGAGAGATGCCGCAACACCAGGTCCGCTGTCACGTCGTAGGGACTGGTCAGCACCAGCACCGACCTGCGGTCACCCATCAGCCGGAACTTTGGTCCTGGTCGTAGGACTCGGTGCTGTCCGCGTCGGTCGCGCCGCCCGGACTGGACCCGTCACCGGGTGTGGTCGTCGTGGGGGTCAGGCCGCTCGTGCTGGTGCCGTGGCTGCCCAGTTCGACCGTGCGGCCGTGCTTGTCCACGATCACTGCGATCTGCGTCTCGGGGTCGATCACGGGCGTGTACTGCGGAACCGTGGTGGTGGCCGCATACGGCCCCATTCGCTGCGTGCCCCACGGTGCGGGCGTCTGCGTCATCTGTTCTGCGCCTCCGTTACCTGGTGGTGCTGACAGTTCAATAGCTTCGGCCAGATGGCCCAAGCCGTCGATCCCCCGCGCGGCTGAATGAGGGCCCCTGATGGTGCGCTGCGGGGCCGGTCACCCGTGAGCGCTAGCGAGGTGGCGACTCATCCCGATGTTGCCTTCGCTCAAGAGGAGTTGCGGTCATGGGCGGGGTCGGGGTGGTGTGGGG
>NZ_BHZI01000077.1 GCF_004305975.1 Streptomyces otsuchiensis | reverse complement strand
ACCCGGCCCGCCCCTGGGGCCACCACTTCTGCACCGCGCCGGGATCGGTGACGTTGTCGAGAACGACCAGCCAACTGCGGTCGGTCGTGGCGAGCCACGAGAGGAACGCCTGCGCGTCGGCCACCGGGTCGTCCCCGGTCGCGCCCGGGGCCCGCACGGCGGTGGCGGCCCGGGCGTAGGTGGTGACGACGGCCTGCTCTTCCGTCGCCGGTGTCCACACCACGAGCTGTGTGCCCTCAGCGACGGCGTCGCGGGCGTAGGAGGCGGCGAGCTGGCTCTTCCCGTACCCGCCGCCTCCGGCGAGAACCTGGGTGAGCACCGCCCCGCCACCGCCCCCGCCGCCGTGAGCACGGCGGGCGTGGTCGATCTTCTCCCGGACCGCTTCCCGGGGTTGCAGCGCGGATACCTGAGGTGGTGGCTGCCCGACCATCACCGGCCACTGGACGGGCAGTTCCGCGCCGGGGGCGTAGTGGTGGTGGGTGACGGGGCTGTGGGAGTAGACGTCCCGCGCTGTTCCGGCGGCGACGGAGCCGGGCCCCGCCGCGATGACGGACGCGCCGGGAGGTGAGCTGTGGGTGGGGGGTGTGGCTGCCGGGATCCGCGTCAGCTCTGGCGCAGGCCCGGCGTGCGAGGGTCCGGGGCCTGCCCGGCAGTCGAGGTGCCGCCTGTTTCCGGCGTCTGCGCCGGTGCGAGGGCGGGGGCGGGTGCGAGGTTGATATCGCCGGCGTTGCCGCCGACGGCCGCCGACCCGGCCCCGCTCGCGGTGACGGTGACGTCGCCGCCCGCGGTGGTTCCCCCGCCGGTGGAGCTGACTCCGCCGGGCACCGTGCGATCGGCGTCGGCGTTCTCGACGGCGGTGATCGCGTCGGCGAGCTGGGCGGCGAAGTCGGGATCGTTCCTCACCGCGCGCTTGAGGGCGTAGACGAGGGCGGCGCGGGTGTCCTCGGTCAGCGCTTCCTCTTCGGTGGTCCCGGGCCCGGCGGACGCGACGGACGCGTCGGTGGCTTCTTCGTCGAGGCCCGCGAGGGCGCTGTCGCCGCCCAGCCGCTCCCGCACGACGACGCTGAGACGTCCGGCCGCGATCTCGACGGCCTTGTCGACCACCCCCGTGGCGGCGCCTGCCGCGGCCCTCGCCCTGGCAAGGGTCCACCAGTACAGGTAGCCCGGCACACTGCTGACATCGATGTCCATGGTCCCCACCCCAACGCTGTTGCCCCGCCCGTGGAACCGGCCGCCCCTCACCCGTGGGGCCGGCCGTCATGGCGGGAGTGCTCCGAGAGGGAAGGCTAGCGCCCCGGCCGGGGCTGTGGGGTAGCAGATCGGTCGCGCGGGCCCGGCCACCGGACTCCCCGAACGCCGGAGGTGGCACGAGGTACCGGCACGGTGGATCGCCACGCGGAGTTGAGTCTCAAGCGGGTCGAGACCGCACAGTGGCAGCGTGGACGACGAGACGATGTACCCGATCGGAGACGTGGCGCGCCGTACCGGCCTCAGCGTCAGCGCCATCCGCTTCTACGCCGACGCCGGAGTGGTCCAGCCCTCCGCGCACACCACCGCCGGCTACCGGCTCTACGACGTCGAGGCCATCGCACGACTGGAACTCGTGCGTACGCTGCGCGAACTGGACACCGGCCTGCCCGACATCCGGCGGCTGCTCGACGGACAGACGACACTGCACGAACTCGCCACCGCGCACCTGGCCGTCGTGGACCGGGAGGCGGCCCGGCTGCGCGCACGCCGGGCGGTGCTGCGAGCGATCGTCCGGCAGGGCGGTAGCACCGAGCAGGCGGCTCTGCTGCACCGGCTGGTGTCGCTGTCCGACGAGGAACGGGAGCGGCTGATCCAGGAGTTCTGGGCCGACGTCAGCGAAGGGCTGGGCGAGAACCCGCGGTTCGTCGCCGAACTCAACTCGGCACCTCCCCGACTCCCGGAGGACCCCACTCCCGAACAGCTCGACGCGTGGATCGAGTTGGCCGCGCTGGTCAGCGATCCGGAGGTGCGGCGCGTGGTGCGCGCCGACCTCAACGAGCATTTCACCGACGGCGCCGGGCAGCTGCTGGTATCCCCCTCCGCACTCGACTCCTACGAGCGCGCCGCGCCGCTGCTGAAGGACGCCGTCGCGGCGCACCGGGCCGGCGTGGCCCCGGACTCCCCGCGCGCGCAGGAGCTGGGCGAACGGTATCTGCGCTGGCTGGGCGAGATGTTCGGCGCCTCCTTCGACGACGCGAGGACCCGCCGGGAGACGGCGGCCGGCATGTTGCTCATCGAGCCCCAGGTCCTCGCCGACCTGGAACGCGAGGCCCACGGGCCCCCACCGACCGACCCGCACGAGCGCTACCAGCGGCTCGTGCAGGTCGTCGACGGGACCATGGCGGCCAACCACGCCGAACTCGCCGCCTACGCCGCCGCGTACACCTGGCTCGCCGCCGTCCTCAACCCGGCCGCCACCACGCCGGCGGAGTGAGCACCTGTGCCTGGGCCACTGAACGGGCTGCCCGGAAGCAGGCGCCGGCACCCGGGGAGTTCGGTCGGGCTGCCGCGTGCGCGACCGTGTGGCGTGGCTCCGGCGGGCGAGGCTTTCCGGGACGCGGGGGCGGGCCGGCTCGCGCCCGGGTGGCGGAGGTCCCGGTGACGCGGACCGCTTCGCTCGGTCAGGCGGGGGCCGGGTCGGGGAGGAGGGAGTCAAGGATCGCGGCGGTGCCAGTGGGATCGGTCGTGTGGTGCACCGTGCGGATACCCAAGGCCTCGGCGGGCGGCAGGTTCTCCGCTCGGTCGTCCACGAACACACACTCCGGGCCGGTCAACTCCAGGGCTTCCAGTGTCCGCTGGTAGATCCGTGGGGAGGGTTTCCGCACTCCCTCCAGTTCCGAGAGGATCACCGCGTCGAAGCAGTCCGTCCACAGCCCCTTGTCCTCGTACGGGTTGTAGGGCTCGATTCCGAACGAGTTGCTGAGCATCGCCACCTTGATGCCCGCCGCGCGAGCACGGTTCGCCGCGGCGACGATCCGCGGCTCGGGGTGGAGATTGGCGAGGGCTCGACGCATCAGGTCGGTCGGGTCAATGCCCAGAATGCGGCCGATGACCCTGTTCCAGTCTTCCTGAGTCGCCTTCCCCACCTCAAGCGCGGCGTAGGTCGCGACACCGTCGGGATGCTCGCCCAGGGCCGCGAAGTACGCCCCGGGTGTCAGCCCTTCCGACCGCTCGAAGGCCTCACCGTTCGCTCTCATACGCGTGGTGAGCACACCACCGAAGTCGAGGATCAGGCCACGGTAGGGGGTTGGCAAAGCGACCTCCTTGGCCCAGCTGCTGCGATGTCTGCGCGTCGCCGCGAGGTGGCGGGACCGCTGCGTGCCTCACAAGGGAGCCGCCCGACGAGTATGGCCGCTGTCCGACGCGTGGCACAGGCGATTGGTCACAAAGGCCCCTTCCTGGCGCCCGCTTCCCGACGTCGCGCCCCGGAGCCGCGTCGTCAGGTGTCGTCGCCGGGGACGGTGGCGGCGGTGTCGGCGGCGGCGGCGTCCTCGTCCGAGAGCAGTGCGTTCACGCGTCGCAGGACGTCGATGTGGGCCTCGTTGTAGAACTCGACCAACGCGTGCACGATGACTGACCGGGCGACGGCCTCCTCCCGCCGGGAGTACGAACTCAGGTCGTGCAGCAGCGGATGGTCCTGTTTCTGCCTGCGGACTTCGGGAGCCATCCGCTCCGCGATGTCGCGCCGCGACTCCTCGGGCGCGTCCGCGGACAGGGCCTCGAACCGCGCGGCGGCGTCGCTGCGCGGTGCCGAGAGCTGCTCCCTGACCGCGGACATCGCCGAGGGAGTGAGGAAACTGGAAAACGCGACCAGGAACGACCGGTCGGATTCCGGCAGGTCCTTGACGGACGCCGGGAGGTCCGCCGGCAGATCGACGGAGGCACGGTCGTCGAGGATCGCCGCGAGCTCCCGCCGCATCCGCTGCTGACGGTCGATGCTCGCCGCCAGTTCCGCGTCCAGGCTCCGCAGCAGCCGCTCCACCTCCTCGTCCCCCGCCTCCGCCGACGGAATGTCCGACAGGGCCAGACCGAGGTCGACGAGCCTGCGGATGCGGAGCAGGCGGACGAGGTGCCTGGCGCCGTACTGCTTGTAGCCGTTGCCCGCTCGTTCCGGCTCCTCCAGCAGGCCGACCTGGTGGTAGTGCCGGACGGTCTTCAGCGTCGTCCCGGCCAGTTCGGCCAGCTGACTGGTGCTCCACGCCACCGGGTCGCCCTTTCCCGCGTTGCCGCTCCGTACCCGACCGCCGCGGTCGCGCCGCCGGTCGCGGTCGGCACCTCATTCAAGACTGTGTCCCCGGGGCACGGTCAACCAGCAGGTGTGCGCGGATCGTTCCGCGCGGTCCGCCCGAGGGTGTTGACCATGCCCCTGGGGCATGGAGTGCGATGGTCGGCGACCCCGACCGCGAGACCGGCTCTGGAGACCCCACATGAAACGAAGCCGCAGCATCGTCCGGACGTCCGCCCTCCTGGCCGTCGTCGGCCTGACCGTTCCGCTGGCCACCGCGCACGCCGTCGCGGAGGAGCCGGACGGCCCGGAGGTGCGGTGGAGCGCCTGCCCAGACGACGTGCTGGCCGAGGCGGCCCCGGTCGACCTGGAATGCGCCACGGTGCCCGTGCCGGTCGACTACTCCGACCCCGACGGCGAGCAGATCGATCTGCTGATATCCCGGGTGGCGAGCGCCAGCCCCGACCAGCGTCGCGGGACGCTCATGCTCAACCCCGGCGGGCCCGGCGGTTCCGGACTGGCACTGCCCGCGCTGCTGGTCAACCAGGGCATACCCGCCAGCGTCCTGGACACCTTCGACCTGATCGGGATGGACACCCGTGGTGTCGGCCACTCGGCCCCGGTCGGCTGCGGGTTCACCCTGGAAGGCGACTACTACTCGAACGTCCCTCCGTACGCGGCTGACGACGCGGCCGTCCTCGCCCACGCCGAGGTCGTGCGGCAGGCCGCCGAGGACTGCGAGCGCAACGACAGCGACGGGCTGCTGGCCCACCTGACGACGGCGAACATGGCTCGCGACCTCGACACCATCCGCGCGGCGCTGGGCGAGGAGAAGACCAGCTACCTCGGGTACTCCTACGGCTCGGCGCTCGGCGCCGCGTACGCGTCGATGTTCCCCGAGCGTTCCGACCGGATCGTGCTCGACAGCAACATCGGTGACACCCACCTCGACCGTGACGGCATGCGCCGCTTCGCGCACGGACTGGAGGAGACCTTCCCCCACTTCGCGAACTGGGCCGCCGCCCGGCACGACAGCTACCGGCTCGGGAGCACGCCGGAGGAGGTCCGCGAGACCTACTTCGTCCTCGCCGAGAGCCTTGACGAGGAGCCGGTGGCCGGCTTCGACGGAGTCACGCTGCGTCACATCACCTTCGCCATGCTGTACAAGCCGTCGCAGTACCCCAAGCTCGCCCAGCAGTGGCAGGCCCTGGCCACCGGGGACGAGGAGGCCGCCCGGCTGCTGTCGGAGGAGATCACCCCGACGCAGGAGGGGCCCTCGATCGACAACCCGATCTCCGTCTTCGCCGCTGTCACCTGCAACGACGTCAAGTGGTCCACCGAGGTGGACGACTACCGGCAGGCTGTCGCCGAGGACCGCGAGACCTACCCGCTGTTCGGTGCCGCCGCCGCCAACATCACGCCCTGCGCGTTCTGGGCGTACGAGCCCACCGAGCCCCCGGTGGCCGTCAACGACGACGGACCGCAGAACGTGCTGCTGGTGCAGAACAAGCTCGACCCCGCGACGCCGCACCTGGGCGCGGAGCTGCTCCGTGAGAAGTTCGAGGACCGGTCCCGGCTGCTCAGCGTGGACGACAGCGGTCACGGCGTGTACGTCCTCGGCGGCAACTCCTGCGCCCTGAACACGACCACGCGCTACCTCGTCGACGGCGAGATGCCCGCCGACGACGTCCTCTGCCCCGCTGACTGACCCACGTCCCACGCACCCGTCGGGTTGGGGCGGACGGCTCACGGAGCCGCCCGCCCCGCCCACGCGGGGGCACGAGCGGCCCGAGGCTGAGCCAAGACTGACCATCTCCGTGCCGAACACTGACCGGTGCGCCCCTCGGTGACCTCAAGTCGGGGCATTGCTGACAGCACACCAGTTCAGTACGTTGGATGCGCCGAGCACACTGGGGGGTTGTCGGTCGTGGGGCGTTCGTCTGACTGGTCGGTTTTGGGGTTGTCGTCGGATCCGACGCCGGGTGATCCGGAGCGGATCAAGCGGTTGGCGGAGCGTCTGGAGACCTTCGCGGATGATGCGGCGGAGGCGTTGTCGACGATCCGGGGGATGGTCGAGTCCGACTCCCTGGCCACCTTCGTCGGGTTGACGGCGGACGCGTTCAAGGAACGGTTCGAGAAGGTCCCGCCGAACCTGACCAAGCTCCACACCTCCTACGACCTCGCCGCCGCGGCGTTGGCGACGTACTGGCCGAAGCTGGAGGACGCACAGCGCGACGCCGACCGCGCCCTGACCGACGGCGAGTCCGCCGCGAGCGAACTCGCCACCGCACGATCAGCGTTGGAGACGGCCGTCTCTGAGCTGGAGGATGCCGAGGAGGCGGCGGAGGACCCGGACGAGGACGAGGTCCGAGGCGGTGTCCGCGAAGCGCTGCGCACCGCGAGCAGCGCGCATGAGGGAGCCGAGGCCGCGGTCGTCTCGGCCGAGTCCGCCCTCACCGCCGCGAAGGCCCTGGCCGGGCAGGCGAAGGAAGCACGCGAGAGCGCCGCCGAGATCTGCGCCGCGTCGTTGGAAGAAGCCTCGGAAGCGGGCATCCAGAACAAGAAGTGGTGGCAGAAGGCCGTCGACTGGGTGGTCGACAACTGGGACACCATCGTCGCCATCGCCAAAGTCGTCGTCGCCGTCCTCGGCATCGTCGTCATGATCATCGGCGGCCCGCTCGCCTGGGTCGTCCTCGCCGCCGCCCTCATCGTCCTCGCCGACACACTCATCGACTACGCCAACGGCAACGCCTCGTTGTGGGATGTCGGGTTCGCGATGCTCGACTGCATCCCCGGCTTCAAGGGCCTCACGACCGCGGCCGGCCTGGTGGCCGGTGCTCGCACCGGGCTGAAGAGCATCCAGCAGGGCGTCCGAGGGGCGGGGCGAGCCGCCCGGAAGAACGGACGTGAAGGCGCCACCCTCTTCTGCCGGTCCGACCCCGTGGACATGGCCACCGGTCAGGTGATCATGTCGTCCAGAGACGTGACGTTGCGTGCGGCCGTTCCGCTCGTAGTCGGCCGCTACCACCGGACCTCGGTGCTCACTGGGCGGTTGTTCGGCAGCGCCTGGATGTGCCCCCTTGACCAGCGTCTCGTGCTGGACGAGTCCGGTGCGAGGTTCCTGACTGATGACGGAATGATCCTGCACTACCCCGTTCCGCTGAACGACGCGTCGGCACCGGTCATGCCGGTCGAGGGGCCCCGGTGGGGCCTCACCTGGCACGGCGGGCCGGGCGGTGCCATGGTCGTGCACCAGCGGAGCCTGAACCGGATGCTGCGGTTCGAGCCCGTCCCAGGCACACCGGGCAACGTTCTCTCCCTGACGCGAGTGGCGGACGCGGCCGGCAACGGTTGGCACGTCGAGTACGAGGGAGGCCTGCCCAGAACACTCGCCTACGGCGAGTGCTACCGAGTCGATGTCGGCACTCGCCACGGTCGCATCACGCGGTTGAGCTTGGTGAGCGAGGAGGGTGTCGAGGACCTCGTGCGCTACGAGTACGACCGACGCGGCGACCTCACAGAAGTGGCCGACCACACAGGAGTCCCGCTTGTCTTCGGGTACGACGACCGCCGCCGCCTGACACGTTGGCAGGACCGCAGCGGGAACGGCTACAGCTATACATACGACGACGAGGACCGCTGCACGGCGACGCGGGGAGACGGCGGGTTCCTGAGCGGTGGTGTTCAGTACGAGGAGCGGGGGTCTCGGACGGTATTCACCGACTCGACCGGTGGCCGCACCGTCTACGTCTTCAACGACGCCTACCAACTCATCTCCGTGACAGACGCCCGCGGCAATACGACACGACGCACCTGGGATCGCTACGACAACCCCTTGACGGTCACCGACCCCTTGGGGCGCACGACCAGCTACTCCTACGACGAGTCCGGAAACCTGACGCGCATCGTCCACCCCGACGGATCCATGACCACCGGCGAGTTCGATACCTCAGGCCAATGGACCACTCTGGTCGACGAGGACGGCGCCACGTGGCAGAGGCGATTCGACGCGGTCGGCAACCTTCTCGAACGCCATGAGCCGGACGGCGCGCGCAGCAGATACTCCTACGACGCAGGCGGGAATCTCAGATCCCTGGAGCGGCCTTCCGGTGAAACAACACACTACGAGTACGGGGCAGCGGGGTTGGTCACGGGCGTCACCGACTCCGACGGGTCGATCACGCGCATGTCCTACGACAGGTTCGGCAACCTCGCCTCTGTCACGGCCCCTTCCGGCGCGCAGACCACATTCCGTTGGGACGCCTCGGGAAATCTCCTGACGGAACGGGCAGGAGACGCCGTCAGTCACTACGCGTATGACGCGGAGGGGAACCTCGTCCGGGAGTCGGGCCCCGACGGGCGTCAGCGGCTGCACGAGACGGGTGCCTTCGCCACCCTTACTGCCACCGTGACCCCCGACGGCGGACGCTGGCGGCGGGAGTACGACACGGAGCTCCGGCTGAGCGCGGTCACCAACCCGGTGGGGCAGCGTTGGGAGTACCACTACGACGCCGCCGGAAACCTCGCGTCGGAGAACGACTTCACCGGCCGCGAGACGCGGTACGAGTACGACGCGGCAGGAACTCTGATACGCCGGGTGTTCGCGGACGGCGGGTCGATCGAGTACTTCCACGACCTGCGTGGCCGTGTCACCGACACGCTGACGACCGACGGCCAGAGAGAACACTTCGCCTACTCGGCCGCAGGCCTGTTGCTCTCCGCCGAGAACCCGGCCGCGAGGGTCCTCCTGGAGCACGATGCCTGCGGACGGGTGACTGCCGAGGTCACCAACGGCTACCGTCTCGAACGCCGGTACAGCCCCGATGGCCACGGCACAGTCCGCACGACGGCGGCCGGCTCCGTCGTCGAGTGGGACTGGGCTCACGACCGTGTCCGGTCAATGCGAGTGAACGGCCGGCTACTGCAGTTCCGGCACGACGTGGACGGCATGGAGACCGCGAGGCGTGTTCCCGGCGGCCGGGAAGTCGTCACCACCCGCGACACGCTGGGCCGGGTGACCGGCTGCGAAGTCCGAGGCGACGGCCTGGCGAGCTCCTCCTCGTCCTACGTGTACGACCCGGCCGGCCGGCTTGAGTCACACCGTCGCGACGCGACTACCGTCGCCTACACCTACGACGACGCGGGGCGTCCAACCACCGTGCGGGGCCCGGGGGAACAAGGCGAGTTCTTCACCTACGACGGCGCGGGAGACCTCGCATTCCGTCGGGCCACCTCCCCCGATGGCGTGGAAACCCGCCACGTCAAGCGCCAGCACGGCCGGCCGGTCGCATCGAGCGGTCACTTCTACGAGTACGACGAGCGGGGACGCCTCATCACCCGGCGCGCCAGGACGCTCTCCGGGAAGAGCCGGGCTTGCAGGTTCACGTGGGACGACCACGACCGGCTGACGTCCTTCGAAAACGTCGAAGGCACGCGGTGGCGATACAGCTACGACCCCATGGGGCGACGCATCGGCAAGGAGTGGGAGAGCCCCGACGGCACATCATGCGGGGAGCGCTACACCTGGGACGGCACCCGACTCATCGAACGGCGCAGCCGTGGCGGCACCCTTGGCGCCGAGGAGGTGACCGCATGGACACACTCCGACATCGAAGCGTTCCCCCTGACTCAGAACTCATGGCGGACCCCCGCTGGCTCTCCGCGTGATGTGCTCGATGACGAGTTCTTCTCCATCGTCACCGACCTCGCCGGGGCCCCGGTCGAACTGCTCGACGAGGACGGTCGACGCGACCACCATCCCGACCGTCATCTCTGGGGCGAGCGGCGGGAGTCAGCACGGTCGATGGTGTGCCCGATCGCGCTTCTCGGTCAGTTCGACGACGGGGAATCGGGTCTTCACTACAACGTCTTCCGCTACTACGACCCGGTCACCACCAGCTACCTCAGCCCGGACCCGCTGGGGCTCATGGGGTCGGATCGTCCGTACGGCTTTGTGTTCGACCCTCTCACCGAGGCCGACCCGCTCGGCCTCGCGTGTGTCGCGGAGAACCTGATGAAGCGGGCCGTGCAGCTGCACGGCCTGCGCTCGAAGGGGTCACAGGGCTACACGACGACTGCCGTCATTCGAGCACGGACGCCGATGGGCGAGGTCGACGTGGTCGCGGGCAGCGGGGCGGGCCTCGCGAGGGCGCAGAAGAACGCGCTCAACTCCAACGGCCGCCCACCGGAGGTGGCGGCCACCAACATCGCCGGCCTCCACGCGGAGCAGAACGCGCTGGTCGAGATCATCTCGAACGGCTGGACCCCGGTGGCCGGGGGCGCGTCCCGAAGCGTCTGTCTCGATCCCTGCAAGGTACTCATCAACGCGGCCGGGGGGCGGGTGAGCGGTAACGTGTACCCGCGGGAATCCGGCACGAAGATCAGGACGTTCGAATGGTAGATCTTGAGGACGCTGTCGTCCGGTTCCGGGCTCACTCGCCCGAGGCGGCGTTGCAGTTGTTCGCCGCGACATGTGTCGAACGCGTGTGGGCCACGGGGCTTCTCGTGTGGTCCCGGCAGACCGGTCGCGAGCAGGACACCGCGTTCGTGGTCGGCTGCCTGGAACGGATCTGGTCGGACCTGCCGATGGCTGAGCGCGATCGGGCGGAGATGCGCGAACGCGTCGAGGCGCTCCCGGAACTCACCGTGGAGGAGCAGCCGAGCGGCCCCCTCTTCCACCCGCACTACGCGGCGTTGTGCCTCAGGGCGGCCATGTCGCCGGGCGACCGCGGCGAGAGCATCGATGTCACCGACCTGTCGCTGTTGATGTCGGAGTACGCGGATGCTCTCGACGAGCAGTTCCAGGACTCGTCCGAGGCCACGTGGCATGCGGAGGTGGCCTCCCAGCTTGCCGCGATCGGGAGGCTGGAGGCCGGGCCGCCCACTGAGGGCTGGGCCGGCGTGGCGGGGGCGATGCGTGTCGTCGCCCGGCGGGAGGGCCGCAGCCGTGGTGAGCGGTTGCGGCCCCTGGTCGACGGGGGCTGACCGCCGTGGATTCGGCTCGCGGTCAGGCGAGGGACTTCCACAGCTGGGCGGTGGCCTGGTCGATCTGGTCGAAGCGCTGGTGGATGCGATCCAGGACGGACGGTGCGCGGGTCGCCTCGTAGCGCAGGGCGAGTACGCCCATCGCGCGCCAGTGCCGGAGGAGGTCGTCGTGGAGGGCGAAGCACTCCTCTCCGGCTCCGGCGTCGGCCAGTGAGCGTCCCATGAGGGTCAGGCTGGGCACGGCGTACAGCACCGAGCTGTGGTGGAAGAGGCGGCGGGCGCCGACGGCGGAACGCTCCGGGGTGTCGGCGAAGCACTGGGCGCAGAGCTCCTCGTAGCGGCGGATCGCGGTGTGGAAGCGCTCCTCGGCGAAGTAGCGCTCGGCCTGCCGGGCGAGGGCTCCGCGCAGTTCGGCGCCGGCCGCGTCCTCGGCCGCCGGGACGGAGCCGTCCGAGCCGTCGGCTCCGGCGAGGTCGTCGGTGACGGCGTAGAAGAAGCCCATGCCGTCGTGGGACTCGGTCCTGATGCGGTCGGTGACCGCGCCGAGGAAGTCCTGGGCGGTCAGCCGCGCGCGGCAGCTGAACGGCTTGGGGCCGACGACCAGGGTGTCCAGGATCTCCACGTGCCGGTGGTCGTCGGCGATCCCCTCGATCAGGACCGCGTGGAGGTACGCGGGGTTCGAGGTGTAGATGTCGGCGTAGCGCAGGTGGGCCGTGTTGACCCAGACCACGACGGCCTTGAACCGCCGCAGCAGCTCCTCCAGTTGGGGCCCGGCACGGTCGGCGTCGATGGGTTCGGGGTGGACGGTGAAGCCCGAGCGCGCCATGCCGAGCGCCCCGGCGGCCTCGACCGGGAAGATGTACTCCGGGTAGCCCGCCTCGTCCAGGCCCGCCTGGAACAGGTAGCCGTCGCCGCGCTCGAAGACCGTCTGCTCGGCCACCGGGCGCCCCAGCACCCCGGTCAGGGCGGCGTAGCCGCCCGTCAGGCAGTTGACGGCCGTCTCCTCGTACTGCTCGACGACCTCGCTGTGCGACTCGCCCGTCGCCTGCTCGGTGGTCTCCGCCGGCGGTGTGGTCTTCCCGGTGCTCATGGCGCCCCCGTCGTCCGTGTCGTTCATTCTCTCCCCCGTGGTCAGTCGCGCAGTTCGAGCGTGCAGCACTTCACGCTGCCGCCTGCCTTGAGAAGCTCGGTGAGGTCCACGCCGACGGGTTCGAAGCCGCGTGCCCTCAGTTGTTGGGCGAGCCCGACCGCCGCCTCGGGCAGCAGGACGTGGCGGCCGTCGGAGAGGGCGTTGAGACCGAACACCGCGGCGTCCTCGTCGGACGCCAGGATCGCGTCGGGGAACAGCTCACGGAGTACCGACCGGCTGCCCTCGGAGAACGCGGCCGGGTAGTACATCACCTCGGTGTCCGACAGCACGGCGATGGCGGTGTCCAGGTGGTAGTAGTCCGGGTCCACCAGCCGCAGCGTGGTCACCGGCAGGCCGAAGAACTCCTGCGCCTCGTGGTGCGAGAGCGGGTCGGTCCGGAAGCCGGTCCCGGCCAGCAGCCGTCTGCCGACGGTGAGGATGTCCCCCTCACCCTCGTTGATGAACTCGGGCCAGTGCAGTTCCCGGTACCCCTGGCTCCGGAACCACTCCAGGTACGCCGGGCCCTCGGCGGTCCGCTCCGCGTGCCGGAAGCGGGCGCCGAGCACCCGCCCGTCCACCACGGTGGCGCCGTTCGCCGCGAAGACCATGTCGGGCAGTCCGGGGAGCGGATCGATCTCCACCACCGTGTGGCCCAGGTCCCGGTAGAGGCCGCGCAGTCCCTCCCACTGGCTCACCGCGAGCGAGGTGTCGACCGGCTTCTCCGGGCGCATCCAGGGGTTGATCGAGTAGGAGACGCCGAAGTGCTCGGGCCGGCACATCAGGAAGCGGCGCGGGGTGGCCGTTCGCGCCGCTGGGCGTGCCGGGGTGTCGGCGGGACGCGGGTGATCGGGCATGTGTCCTTCTTCCCGGGTGCGGGTGGGCGGGGGTTGTCGACGTGGTGACGTCGTGACCGTGACCGTGCGGGTGGCGGTTCCGGTGGCGGTTCCGGTGGCGGGGACCGGGGCGGTTCCGGTGACGGTGGCCGGGCCCGGCGCGCGGGCGGAGAGCTCGGTGAACGTCGGGGGTGTTCGTGCGACGACGGCGGCCAGGAGGGTTCCGGCCGGGTCGGCCCAGTCACGGAAGCGCCAGCCGCCCGCGGAGCCGCCGACGTCCGGGCCGGCCGCCGGCCCCGTCCCCGGCCCTGCCCCCGTCCCCAGTGGGCCCACATCGCTCTCGCGCAGCCCTCCGAGGGCGGTGGACCCGACCTTGACCAGGCATTCCTTGCGCACCCAGTGCCGCAGGAAGGCACGCCTGGGGTCGGCCGACCCCAGGACCGTCGACAGTTCCCGGTCGCCGAGGACCCGACGGGCCAGCCGGGGGTCGAACCGCACGGCGGTGACCTCCTCGACGTCCACGCCGACCGGCCCCTGCCCAGCCGCCGCGGCGACGGCTCCCCGGGTGTGGGAGAGGCTGATGCCGACGCCGGGGTGGTCCGGCAGGAAGGGCCGTCCGTGGTCGTCCGCCGCGCAGTGCGGGCACTCCTGGCGTACCACCAGGGTGTTCGCGGGCACGCCCAGGTACCGGGCGGCGCACAGCCGGACGAGGATGTGGGCGGCGAGGTAGTCCTCCCTGGCTCGGGAGGAGGACACGGCGTCGGCCCGGGCGAGTTCCTGGCGGCTGAACGGCGTGGTGCGGGCGTACGGCAGCAGGTGCACGGTCCGCCGGACGACGGCGATCGGCGGTCGTGCGGGCGCGGCTTCCGGCGCGGGCGGCGACGCGGGTGTGGGCGCCGACGCGGGTATGGGCTGTTGGAGCATCCTCGTGGTTCTTCTCGTGCGGATCACGGTGCCGGCGGCCGGTTCAGTGCCCCATCGACAGGCCGCCGTCGACGGGCAGGACAGCGCCGGTGACGAATCCGGCGGTCTCGTCGGTGAGGTAGCCGACGGCCGCCGCGACCTCGGACGGTTCGGCCATCCGTCCCACCGGGACCTGGGCCAGCAGCGCCGTCCGGCGGTCCTCCGGCATGGCGGCGACCATGTCGGTGTCGGTGTAGCCGGGGGCGACGGTGTTCACGGTGATGCCGTGGCCCGCCACCTCGCGGGCGAGCGAGCGGGCGAAGCCGATCAGGCCGGCCTTGGAGGCGGCGTAGTTGGTCTGGCCGACCGCGCCGGCCAGCGCCACCGCCGAGGAGACCAGCACGATGCGTCCCCAGCGCGCCCGCATCATGCCCCGGGTGGCGAGCTTGGCGGCGAGGAAGGCGCTGGTGAGGTTGGTGCGGAGGACGTCGTCGAAGTCCTGTTGCGTCATGGTGAACAGCGGCCGGTCGCGGGTGATCCCGGCGTTGACCACCAGTACCTCCACCGGTCCCAGTTCCGCCCGGACCTCGGCGAACGCCGCGGTGATCTGTTCGGGCTCGGTGACGTCGCACCGCACGGCGAACAGCCCCTCGGGCGGCTCGCCGCTCCGGTAGGTGACGGCGACCCGGTCGCCGCGGTCGGCCAGGTGCCGGGCGACGGCGAGCCCGATGCCACGGTTCCCGCCGAGCACCAGCGCGGTGCGTGCCATGTTCCCGTCCCTGGGGTGGGGGCGCCGCGTGGGGCGGCGGCCGGTGGATGTGTCGGTCTGCGTGGCGTTGATGCCGGGGCGTGCGGCGGGCCGCGCGCGAGCGGGCTCAGCTCCGGGCACCGGGTTCCCCTTCCAGGGCGGCGAGTTCGGTGGCCAGCAGCGTTCCGATGGTCGCCGCGCGGCGGGCGGTGAGCATGTCGAGGTGGGCGCAGTCGATCCGGTGGTCCCGGATTCGCCCGCCGACGTGGGGCTGCCAGCGGTCGACGATGGGTTCGTCCCGGCCGGGTTCCTCCGTGGCGGTGAAGAAGAGGAGGTCTCCCTCGTAGCGGCCCGGCCGGAACTCGCGGCGTATCCGGATCAGGTTGCGGACCACCTCGATGAGCCGCTGGTCGTCCGGAACGACCTGGCGTACGGCCGCGATCTCGTGGATGACCAGCCGTTCGTACCCGGCGTCGTAGACCCAGGGCCCGGACAGTTCGTCCTCGCCGAGCATCGCCGTGTCGAGGAGGGCGACCAGGTCGACCCGTTCGCCCTCGGTCTGGAGCCGGGTGGCGAGTTCGTGGGCGACCATCCCGCCGAAGGACCAGCCGAGGAGGCGGTACGGGCCGTGCGGCCGTACGGCCCGGATCTGCGCGAGGTAGTCGTCGGCCAGTTCGGCGAAGCTCGCCGGGAGTTCCTGCCCGGCGAGCAGTCCGCGTGCCTGGAGCCCGTAGACCGGCTGGCCGGGCTGGAGGTGGCGCAGCAGCGCGGCGTAGGCCCAGCTGAGCCCGAAGCCGGGGTGGACGCAGAACAGCGGTGCCCGGTCGCCGTGCGTGCGCAGCGGCAGCATCACGTCGAAGTCGTGGCTCTGTTCGAGCCGGTCCAGCCGCCCGGCGAGCGCGGCGACCGTCGGCGTCTCGAAGAGGTCGCGCACCGTCACGGGCGCGCCCAGGGTCTCCCGTACCCGCTTCATCAGCCCGACCGCCAGCAGGGAGTGCCCGCCGAGGTCGAAGAAGCTGTCGGTGGCGGTGACGGCCGGGAGGCCCAGCGCCTCGGCGAAGAGCGCGGCGAGCGCCTTCTCCTGCGGGGTCTCGGGGGCGCGGGCGCCGCCGGCGGCCTCGAAGCGCGGCTGCGGGAGGCTGGCCCGGTCGAGCTTGCCGCTGGGAGAGAGCGGCAGGGCGGGCAGCACCATCAGTTCCGGGACCATGTGGTCGGGCAGCAGCCGGGCGACGGCGGCGCGCAGTTCGGCCAGGTCGGGCGTGACGCCGGGGGCGGGGGTGACGTAGCCGACCAGCCGTGGGTCGCCGCCGCCGTCGGAGCGCACCACGACGGCGGTCTGACCGACCTGGGGCTGCTGGGCGAGCACGGCCTCGATCTCGCCCGGTTCGACGCGGAAGCCGCGGAGCTTGACCTGGTCGTCGGCCCGGCCGATGAACTCCAGCTGTCCGTCGCGCCGCCAGCGGGCGAGGTCGCCGGAGCGGTACATGCGGGAGCCGGCGGGCCCGAAGGGGTCGGTGACGAAGCGGGCGGCGGTGAGTTCGGGACGGCCGAGGTAGCCGTGGGCCACCCCGGCGCCGGCGATGTACAGCTCGCCACGCACTCCGGCGGGTACCGGCCGCAGGGCCCGGTCCAGCACGTACAGCCGGGTGTTGCGCAGGGGCCTGCCGATCGGCGGCACCTCCGAGGGCGCGCCGTCCGTCTCGCGGACCCCGGAGGCGCTGGCGTACACGGTGGCCTCGGTCGGCCCGTAGGCGTTTACCAGCCGGGCGCCGGGGGCGGCGAGCCGGAGCTGTTCGGCCACGTGGGGCGCCAGGTGCTCGCCGGCCAGTACGAGATAGTCGACGCGCACCCGCAGCCCGCCGTCCGTGACGAGGCGGGCCAGGACGGAGGGGACACCGCTGATCAGCGTCCCCTCCCAGCTGCCGCGCTCGCCCAGTTCGAGGAGGTCGCGGATGATCTCGACGCTGCCGCCGGAGAGCAGCGGGCCGAACAGCTCGAAGACGGAGACGTCGAAGTTGAGCGAGGTGGAGGCCAGTACGCGCTCCAGGCCGTCGCCGAACGCCTCGGCGGCCCAGGCGGCGAGGTTGGCCACGTTGGCGTGGCTGACGACGACGCCCTTGGGCCGCCCGGTCGAGCCCGAGGTGTAGATGACGTAGGCGGTGCGGCCGGGATCTCCGGGCACCTGGAACGGGCCGGCCGGCGCGGCGGCCAGCTCGGCCTCCAGCTCCGGATCGTCCAGGCGGAGGCACGTGGTCGTCGCGGGCAGTCCCGCCGCGACGGTGGAGTCGGTGAGGACGAGGACCGGCCGGGAGTCCTCCACCATGAAGGCGAGCCGCTCGCCGGGGTACGCGGGGTCGAGGGGGACGTACGCCCCGCCCGCCTTCAGCACGGCGAGGACGGCGGTCAGCATCCGGTCGGAGCGGGGCAGGGAGATACCGACGTAGGAGCCCTCTCCGACGCCGCGCGCCACCAGGGCGCGGGCCAGCCGGCCGGCCCGCTCGTCCAGTTCGCGGTAGGAGAGGACGGTGTCGCGCCAGACCACCGCGGGCCTCTCGCCGCGTCGCAGGACCTGTGCGGCGAACAGCTCGGCGAGTCCGGCGCCGGTGACGGGCGCCTCGGTGTCGTTCCACTCGGTCAGGACGCGGGAGCGTTCGGCGGCTCCCATCAGCTCCAGCTCCGCGACCGGGTCCTCCGGCCGCTCGGCGGCGCCGGCCAGCAGCAGCGCCAGATGTGCGGCCAGCTCGGTGACGGCCGCCGCCTCGAAGCGTTCGACGTCGTATTCGAGGTAGATCCAGGCGTCCTCGCCGCTCTCCACGAAGGTGAGCATCAGTTCGAAGGCGGCGGTGGCGTTGGCGACCGGCAGCCGTTCGACGCGCAGCCCGGCGGCGGTGACCGCCTCGGTGGGCAGCACCCCGTGGTTGAGGCCGATCTGGAAGACCGGCTGCCGCCCGAAGTCACGCGGCGGGTTGACGGTGCGCACCAGATGGCTGAAGGAGAGATGCTGGTGCCGCAGGCCCTGGAGCGTCTTGGCACGGACCTGGCGCAGCAGGTCGAGGAGGGTCGGGTCCTCGTCCTCACCGATCTGGAGGCGCAGCGGCATGGTGTTGACGGTGAGTCCGACCAGGCCCTCGGAACCGGCCTGGAGCCGGCTGGACATGGGGACTCCGAGCACCAGGTCGCGCTCACCGGTGTACCGCGTGAACAGGGCGAACGCCCCTGCCGCGAGCACGGAGAACAGTGACGCGCCCTCGGAGCCGGCCAGCGCGCGCAGCCGTGCGGTGACCTCGGGCGGCAGGTCGTGGCGTACGGTGCCGGCCCGGCGTCCGGTGGCGCCGGCCGGCCTGGACTGCGGGAGGTCCAGGGTCGCGGGCGCGCCGGCCAGTTCGGAGGTCCAGTGCTGTGCCGCCCGTTCCACCCGCCGGGCCGAGGAACCGCCCCCGGTCCAGGACTCGATGAAGTCGGCGTAGCCGAGCGCGGGTGGGGCCAGTGGGTCGGGCTTGCCGGTGGCGTACGCGTCGTAGAGCCGCTCGAACTCGTCCGCGAGCACGTCGAGCGAGGCACCGTCGGCGACGGTGTGGTGGGCCGCGAGCAGCAGCACGTGGCGCTCCTCGCCGAGCCGCAGCAGCGTGGTGCGCCACAGGGGGCCGGTGGAGAGCGCGAACGGCTCGTCCTGGGCCCGGCCGTAGTGGGCGTGCAGCGTCCGGGGCAGCGACTCCGCGTCGATGTGGCCGAGGTCCACGACGGTGAGGCCGGCCTCGACCGCGTCCGCGACGAACTGGGCGGTGGCGCCGTCCTCCTCCCTGATGCTCACCCGCAGCGCGTCGTGGCGCCGGCCGAGGGTCTCCAGCGCGGCATGGAGCGCCGCGCGGTCCAGCGGCCCGTCCAGTCCGAGGGCGAGCGCCACGTTGTGCGTCCCCGGGCTGCCGTGGGTCTGCTCGGCGAAGAGGACGCCCTCCTGGGCGGGAAGTAGGGGGAGTTGTCTGACGGCGTTGGGCATGGCGGTCCTGTCGCGGGCGCGGTGGCCGGTCGGGTCGGGTACGGCGGGGCCTACGCCTGCGGGCCGGCGGCGAGGATCTCGATCGCCCGGGCTGCGAAGTCCTCCAGTTCCGCGTCCTCGGTGGCCGCGCTGATGTACATCGGCTCCTCGATGTCGGGCGCCAGGTGGTATCCGGCGCGCCGCATCCCCTGGTAGAGGGTGGTGTACGGCTGCTGTTCCTGGGCGGCGACATCGGCCTTGCGCCGCAGGGGGGTGCCGTCGGGCACGAAGATGAACGCGAAGACGGAGCCGGTCCGGACGAAGGTGAAGTCGAGGCCGGCGGCGTCCCGGTGGCGGAGCACCGCCGCTTCGAGGAGGGCGCCCTTGCGTTCCAGTTCCTCGTAGAAGCCGGGGCGGGCGAGTTCGTCGAGGGTCGCCAGGCCGGCGGCCATGGTCAGCGGGTTACCGGCCAGGGTGCCGCCCTGCAGCACGCGCTCCTCGTCGAGGAGCCGCATGATGTCGGCCCGGCCGCCGAACGCCCCCACCGGGGTGCCGCCGCCGATGATCTTCCCGAAGGCGGTGAGGTCGGGGGCGACGCCGAGGAGGTTGCTGGCGGGGCCGTTGGTGAGGCGGAAGCCGGTGATGACCTCGTCGAAGATGAGGACGGCGCCCTCCTGGTCGCAGATCTCGCGGATCTCCCGGAGGAAGCCCTCCTCGGGCAGGACCAGGGACATGTTGCAGGCGATGGGCTCGATGACGACGGCCGCGATCTCGCCCTGGTTCTCGGCGAAGAGCCGGCGGACGCTCTCGGCGTCGTTGTACTCGGCGAAGAGGTTGGACCGCATGGCGACCGGGTCCAGGCCGGCGTCCCGCATCCGGGCCTCGTCCTTGTTCTGCACGAGGTCGAAGTGGCCGTGGTAGCCGCCGTTGAACCGCAGGACGCGGGTCCGGCCGGTGTGGGCGCGGGCCAGCCTCAGGGTGGACATGACGGCTTCGGTGCCGCTGCAGACGAAGCGCAGCTGGTCGAGGTGGTCGGCGGTGGCGGTGATCCGCTCCGCGAGTTCGACCTCCTGCCGGCAGTACGTGCCGAACAGCGTGCCGCGTGCGGCCTGTTCGGCGATAGCCCGGGCCACGGGCTCCGGCGCGTGGCCCAGGATCAGCGGGCCGAAGCCGCACATGAAGTCGACGTAGCGGCTGCCGTCCACGTCGAAGAGGTGGGCGCCGCGGGCCTCGGCGACGACCAGCGGGTCGGTGTCGACGTTGCGGCAGGCGCGCAGCGGGGAGCTGGCGCCGGCCGGGATGACCGTCTGCGCACGCTTGATCTCGGTCCTCATGACTGCTTCTCCGCTTCGGTCTGGATGGTGCACTCGGTGAGCAGGACGTCGAGCAGCGCCTCGGCCTCTTCGCGGGTGTCGCGCGCGAAGTAGGCGGTCAGGACCGTCTCGAAGCTCAGGGGCGGGGCGAGGACGAACGCGCCCTCGGGCTTGTGCAGGTGGACGGTGGTGACGTCGTTCTTCTCGCACGCGGCGACGGCGGCGGCGGTGTCGCGCAGGAAGCCGCTGCGCGGGATCGGCGCGTCGAACTCCAGGGCCACCCGGTGGTGGGCGGGCCGGGGGTCGACCGGGGAGCGGCCGAGCCGGTGCAGGAGGTCGTAGGCGTCGATGCCGGTGCAGATCCTCAGCTGCTGGTAGGTGGTGGTGCCGCCGCCGCACAGCCGGGGGGCGAGTTCCAGGATGCGCAGCCGGCCCTCGGCGTCGAAGCGGAACTCGGCGTGGAAGGGCGAGTCGTCCAGGCCGACGCCGGGGACGACGCTCTCCAGCAGCTGCTGGAAGCCGGTGCCCAGCCGCGGGTCGAAGGGCTCGGTGAGGTAGGCGATCTCGTGGAAGAGCGGCCCGACCAGCGGCGGCAGCTTGCGGTGGACCTGGAGCGGGATCACCCGGCCGGCGCTGACCACGCCGTCCACGGCGTACTCGTTGCCGTCGAGGTACTCCTCCGCGAGCATCGAGGACTGCCCGGCGCTCTCCCGGAGCAGGGTGCAGACCCGTTTGGTCTGCACGAACGCCTTGGCGAAGTCGGCGGGGCCGTCGACCCGGACGACGCCCGCGCTGTAGAAGCCGTTGGAGGGCTTGAGGACGATCGGGAAGGTGAGCCCGGCCTCCTCGACCTCCTGGAGGGCGGCGGGCGCCCGCAGCTTCGGCGACAGCACCACATGGCGGGTGATGTGTCCGCTGACGGACGGGTGCGCCTTGAACCGGGTCTTGTCGGACAGGCACAGCAGGGCGTCGATGTCACGGGCGGGCATGCCCAGTCCGGCGCGGATGAGGTCGAGCTGGATCTGGTAGCTGTCGTGGAAGGAGATGACGTCCTCGACGGCGTCGAGGTCGACCGCGGCGCGGGCGCCCTCCAGGGTGTCGGCGCTCCAGCTGTCCCGGGTGTCGGGGTCGAGCGCCGGAGGGGCGAAGAACTGGACGGTGATGCCGTGTTCCCGGGCGTAGCCGAGGTAGTCGGTGCAGTTCTCCCGATGTCCCAGGAGCAGTACGTTCACAGTGTCACTTCGGCTTTCGGTCCGTGGCGTGAG
>NZ_BHZI01000076.1 GCF_004305975.1 Streptomyces otsuchiensis | reverse complement strand
CCGGCCCGCCGTTCGTTGGGTGCGCCGGGAGAGGGAGTCCACGACGACCGCGATCAGCAGCACCGCTCCGGTGATCATGTACTGGATCTCGCTGGCCATGCCGAGCAGGTTGAGCCCGGTCGTGATCGACTGGATCACCAGGGTTCCCAGCAGCGCCGACCAGATCCAGCCCCGGCCGCCGAAGAGACTGGTGCCGCCGATGACCGCCGCCGCGATGACGTTCATCAGCAGGTTGCCGGAGCCGAGGCTCTTGGAGGCGCCGCCGGCCTGCGCGGCCCAGAACAGGCCACCGAGTGCCGCCAGCGAGCTGGCGATGGTGAAGACGGTGAGCCGGACCCGGACGACGTTGATGCCGGCCCGGCGCGCCGCCTCGGCGTTGCCGCCGACGGCGAAGATCTGCCGCCCGTAGGAGGTGCGGCGCACCATGAAGTCGGCCGCGATCAGGACGGCGAGGAAGATGACCAGCCCCAGCGGGAGGCCGCGGTGCTGGTTGAGCACGTACGCCACGGTGAACGCGGCCACCGCGACCAGCCCGATCCGCAGCGCGATCTCCACCGGCTGCCGGGTCGGCAGCTTGGCAGAGGCGCGTCGCCGCTCCCCCAGCCACAGGGCGGCGGCGTAACCGAGCGTGATGACCGCCGCGAGGCCGTAGCCGGCCGCGATGTCGCTGAAGTAGAAGTTGTTGAAATCTCGGACGAGGCTGTCGCGGGGGATGTTGATGGTGCCCTCGTCACCCATCACCCAGATCTGCAGACCGCTCCAGCCGAGGAACCCGGCGAGGGTGACGACGAAGGCCGGTACCCCGACTTTCGCGAAGAAGAACCCGTGGATGGTGCCGACGACGGCACCGGCCGCGATGGCCAGGGCGATGGCCAGCAGGTCGTGGACGCCGTGACCGACGCTCAGCACCGCCCACAGGGCCGCGCTGAGTCCGGCCATGGAACCGACGGAAAGGTCGATCTCGCCGAGCAGCAGCACCATCACGATCCCGACGGCCATGAGGCCGGGACCCGCGATGTACACGGCGATGTTGCTGAGGTTGCCGGGGGTGAGGAACTTGCCGGTGAGGGACTGGAAGACGACGGCGATGATGATCAGACCGACGACGACGGGTATCGCGCCGAGTTCGCCGCCGCGTATCTTGCGGCGGAACTCCTCGACGTAGCCGGCCAGTCCGCGTTCACGGACCAGCAGCCGGGGGTCCACGGCCGGGGACGGCGCCGCTGGGGGCGCCTCCTCCTGCTCGCCGGCTGGGGGTGCGCTGCTCATGCGGTCTCCTCACCGGTGTCGGCGGGACGGTGGTCGGTGGTGGCCGCGGCGTCGTCGCTCCCGGCCTTGGTGAGGGCGTCGTCGCGCCGCGCGCTGCGGCGGGTGACGGCGTTGTCGGCGGCGCCGGTGATGGCCGCGACGATCTCCTCGTGACTGGTGCTGTCCACCGGGTAGACGCCGTTGTTGCGTCCCAGCCGCAGGACGGCGACCTCGTCGGCGACGGCGCGGACGTCGGCCATGTTGTGGCTGATGAGGATGACGCCCAGTCCGCGCTTGCGCAGCAGCTCTACGAGGTCCAGCACCTGCGCGGTCTGTTCGACGCCGAGCGCGGCGGTGGGCTCGTCGAGGATCACGACCTCGGGCTCCCCGATCAGCGCGCGGGCGATCGCCACCACCTGGCGCTGGCCGCCGGAGAGCGAGGCGACGGGGATGCGGACGCTGGGAATGCGGATGGAGAGGCTGTCGAGCAGTTCGCGGCAGCGTGCCTCCATCGCGACCTCGTCGATCACGCCGAACGTGCGGATCTCACGGCCGAGGAAGAGGTTGGCGACGACGTCCAGGTTGTCGCAGAGCGCGAGGTCCTGGTAGACGGTGGCGATGCCGAGGTCCTGGGCGTCCTGGGGGCGGGTGACCCGCTTCGGCTCGCCCTTCCACTCGATCGTCCCGGCGTCGGCTGAGTACACCCCGGCGATGGTCTTCACCAGGGTGGACTTGCCGGCGCCGTTGTCACCGACGAGTGCGGTGACGCGGCCGGCATGGATCTCCAGGTCGACGTCGGTCAGTGCCTGGACGGCACCGAAGCGTTTGGAGACCCCACGCAGCGCCAGCAGCGGTGCGGTGGTCATACGTGTTCTGCTCCTTCACGGCTGGTACCCGCCGGTGACGGCCCGCCCCGGCGGCGGAGGTGCCCGCTCCGGCGGGCGGGGCGGGGCCCGGTCGGGCCCCGCCCGGTGGGGGCGTCAGCCGAGGTCGAGTTCCGCGCAGTCGTCGGCGTACTCGGCGGTGCAGATGTCGGTCGCCTCGTAGAAGCCGTCGGCGACGACGGTGTCCGCGATGTTCTCGGCGGTGACGGTGACCGGCTCCAGCAGCGCGCTCGGCACGCCGTCGTCGGTCGGGCTGTCGACGCTGTCGGGGGTCAGGTCGTCGAAGTCCTCGCCGTCCAGCAGGCGTACGGCGATCTCCGCGGTGGTCTCGGCCTGCGGGATCAGCGCCTTGTAGATGGTGAAGGCCTGCTCGCCGGCGATGATCCGCTGGAGTCCGGCGAGTTCGGCGTCCTGGCCGCCGACCGGCACCTCACCGACCCCGGCGTTCTGGAGCGCGGTGATGATGCCCGCTGCCATGCCGTCGTTGGCGGAGTAGACGGCGTCGAACCCGTCGGTGCCCAGCGCCTGGATCGCGGTAGTGACGGTGGAGTTGGCCTCTGCCGGGTCCCAGCCGTCGATGTCCTGCTCGTAGACGATCTCGACCACGTCGTCCAGCACGTCGTGCGCGCCGGCCTTGAACATGGCGGCGTTGGGGTCGGTGGGCGACCCGTTGATCATGATGACGCGGGCGCCGTCCGCGTCGTCGCCCAGGGTCTCCAGCAGGGCCTCGCCCTGGAGCTGGCCGACCCGGAAGTTGTCGTAGGAGACGTAGGCGTCGATCGCGCCCTCGGCCAGGCGGTCGTAGGCGACGACGGGGACGCCCTGGTCGGCCGCGTCGGCGACCCAGGACTCGGTGACGGCGGCGTCCACCGGGTCGAGGATGATCACGTCCACGCCCTGGGTGAGCAGCGCGTCGAACTGCTGCTTCTGCAACGCCGTGTCCTCGGTGGCGTTGCTGTAGCTGATGTCGCAGTCCTCGCACAGCTCCTTGATCTTGCCCTCGATGAAGGGCCGGTCGAAGGCCTCGTAGCGCGTGGTGCTGTTCTCCGGGAGCAGCAGTCCGATGGAGCGGCCCTCGCCGTCTCCGCCCCCGCCACCGTCGTCGTTCCCACCTCCGGCCTCACCGCAGCCTGCCAGTGTGACCGTCAGAGCGGTGGCGGCTATGCCCACCAGTACCCCGCGAAGTCGCGCACCCATCGTTCGCCTCCTGTCGGGGCCGCGACCCTGCGGCCCAGGTGGCCAGAGCTAACCGTCCCGACGGTGTGCAGTCAACAGATGAACGCGGGATTCCTCGGGTACCGGTTTCACTCGGCACGATCCGGCCAAGGTTCCGGCAGTTCCTTCACTTCTTTATGAGGTTCACATGACCGGCCGTTGACCCGGAACGGGCGGGCCCGTCCGGTGCCTCCCGGCCCTGTCCGGGCGGCCCGGGGCCGGGTACCGGCGGCCGCACGACCCCGTTCGCGGGCCCGTCCGGTGGCGCGGTGTGCCCGTTCCCGGCCCGAGGTGGGCACGGCTGCCGCCCGGGCGCGCCCGCGAGGCAGCCGGGGTTCAGCCACGCCCTGGACGCGCCCCCGCGAGCGGGCCCAGCAGCACACCGTCGCCCATCTCCCGCAGCGCCAGCGCCAGCGCGCCCAGCACCTCCGCGCGGCCGCCCAGTGCGCCGGGGACCAGCGTCAGCTGCCGGGCGGCGCTGGGGATGGTGTAGCGGCGCACGGCGGCACGCATCGGCTCCAGCGCCAGCTCTCCTGCGTCCGCGAGCTCGTCGCCGATCACCACCGTCGTGGGGTTCAGCACGTTGCACAGCTGGGCGACGCCGCTGCCGACGTGATGGGCGATGTCGGCGATCACCCGGCGGCATCCGGCGTCGCCGTCCCGGGCCGCACGCACCACCTTCGCCATGGTCAGATCGGGCCCGTGGGTGGCGGCCAGCAGCGGAAGCACATAGCGGGAGGCGGCGAAGGTCTCCAGGCAGCCTCGGTTGCCGCAGCGGCAGACCGGGCCGGACTCGTCCAGGGTGATGTGCCCGATCTCCCCCGCGCTGCCGCCGGGTCCCCGGTAGATCTGGCCGTTGATGACGAGGCCGGCGCCCACCCCGCTGGCGACCTTGATGTAGGCCAGGTCGCCGCAGCCCCGGCCGCTGCCCCACACGAGTTCGCCGAGCGCGCCGAGGTTGGCATCGTTGTCGACGTAGACCGGCGCCCCCATCCGGCGGCTCAGTTCCTCCCGGGGGTTGACGCCGTGCCAGCCGGGCAGCAGGGCGGTGGAGTCGATGACGGAGCGTTCGGCGTCGATCGGCCCGGGCACGCCGAGGCCGACGCCGATGATCTTCTCCCGGGTGACCCCGGCGCTGCCGAGGAGGCCGTCCACGATGCGCTCCGCGAGGCGGAACCCCTCGTCGGCGGCGGAGTCCACGTCGAACGGCTCGGACTCCTCGGCGAGTACCTGGTGGGCGAGGTTGCCGACGGCGACCCGCAGGTGGGAATGGCCGAAGTCGATCCCCACGACGATGCCGGCGTCGCCGGAGAGCGAGACGCTGCGGGCCCGTCGCCCACCGGCGGAGGTGTCCCGCACCTCGATCGTGCCGAGCTCGCGGAGCTCCCGGACGATGTTGGAGACAGTGGCCGCCGACAGCCCCGTCGTGCGGGCGATCTCGGCCTGGGTCAGCGCACCGGCGCCCCGCACGGCGCGCACCACGCGCTCCAGGTTGGCCCGGTGCAGTGACGACTGCGATCCCGGAGTCTGCACCACGGCTCCACTCCACTCTGACTCGTCGCGGCGCCCCGCCCGGGCCCGTCGGTCGCACCACTATAGAAACGCCCGCACCGCGCCTCTCACGGGGCGATCGGCACGGGCACCGGACGGGCGGACGCGATGACGCCCGGTCACGCCCTCACGCCACCTCCGGCCGGTCGTCGCCGGGCAGCACCGGCACCGCCCGCGGCGGCTGCCGTGGGCGGTGCGGAGGGCCGGCGCCGCTACTTCAGGGCGCCGGCGGTGAGACCGGCCTGCACCTGCCGCTGGAAGGTGATGTAGACGACCAGGACCGGCAGCATGGCGATGGTCAGTCCGGCGTAGAGCGCCCCCCAGTCGCCCTCGTACCCCATCTGGACCATGAGCGCGGCGAGGCCCTGCGGGAGCACGTAGTCGTCGCGGCTGCCGACGTTGAGCACCCGGGGCAGGACGAACTGGTTCCACTGGCCGAGGAAGTTGAAGATCCCGATCGAGATCAGCCCGGGTTTGGCCATCGGCATCATGATCTGCCAGAAGGTGCGGGTGTGGGAGGCGCCGTCCACGATCGCCGCCTCGTGGACGCCACTGGGCAGGGTCCGGAAGAACGCGGTCAGGAAGAAGATCGTGAACGGCAGCGAGTACGCGATGTACACCAGGATCAGCCCGGGGCGGGTGTTGAGCAGCCCGAGGTTCTGCATCATGAAGAACAGCGGGACCAGCGCCAGGAAGACCGGGAACATCAGGCCGCCGATGAACAGGAAGTGCAGCGCCCGGTTCCCGCGGAAGGTGTAGCGGGCGATGACATAGGCGGCCATGGCGCCCAGCAGCATGGTGCCGGTCAGCGAACCCGACAGGATGATCAGGGAGTTGATCGCGTAGCGGCCGATGTTGGCCTCGGCCCACGCGTTGGCGAAGTTGGCCCAGTGCAGACCGCTCGGGAGGCCGAAGGGGTCGCTCAGGACCTCCGCGGAGGTCTTGAACGCGGAGACGACGATCCAGAGCAGCGGGGCGGCGGCCATGACGACCCACAGGACGAGGAAGGAGTGCGCGAAGACGTTGAGGATGCCGCCGTCCTCCCGCGGGCGGCGCCCCCGCTTCCCCGGTTCCTCGATGTCGGTGGCGGGGCGCGCCGGACCGGTGCCCTCGCTCTCGGCGCGGTCGGCTGTGTCGGTGGTGCTCATGGTGGGCTCTCCCCGCTCAGAACTCGATCCGGTCACGCCGCCCGACGCGCATCATGATCAGCGCGAAGGTCAGGGTGAGGAGGAACAGGACGACGCCGACGGCGGTGGCGTACGCGGCGTCTCCGTCGCGGAACGCCTTGAGGTACAGGAAGGTGGGCAACACGTCGATGCCCTGCCGCGGGATCATGATGGAGACGATCGCGAAGGCGTCCAGGGCCTGGATTCCCATGTAGATCCAGCCGGTCTTGATGGCGTCCCAGGTCAGCGGGAACGTGATCCGGAAGAACGTCGTGGACCGGTTGGCGCCGTCGAGCAGGGAGGCCTCGTAGATCTCCTTGGGAATGGAGCCCATGGACGCGGAGAACAGCACCACGTAGAAACCGACGAAGGACCAGCACAGCACCAGCAGGGTGACCCACAGGCCGTACTTTCCGAGCCAGTCGCTCTGGGTGAGCCCGCCCAGTCCGACATTCTCCAGGAGCGGGTTGACCACACCGGAACGCGGACTGAAGGCGCGCGCCCAGATGACCGCGATGATCGCGACGGACAGCACCTGCGGAAAGAAGTAGACGATCTTGTAGAACTTCGATCCGTAGACGCCGGAGACCGTCTCGTTCTTCCGGTGCCGCCCGCCCGCGTTGAGCATGTAGGCGAAGAACAGGCCCAGGGCGAGTGTGATGACCGGTGCGAGGACCAGCAGCACCAGGCTGTTGCGGGTGGCGTCCCAGAACTGGGAGTCGTTCCACAGCCGCGTGTAGTTGCCGAAGCCGATGAAGTTGAACTCGGTTCCGTAGCCGGACCAGTCGGTCAGCGAGTAGTAGAACGCCTGGACGAACGGCCACGCCACCAGCAGCAGGTAGAAGACCAGCGGGACGGCCAGGAACCACGAGATGAAGCGGTACTTGTCCAGCGTCCGGTAGCGCCGGTCGTACTTCACCGCCTCCGGGGTGAGGTTGGGCGGCAGGAAGAAGGTGAGGACCAGTTGTGCCGTCGGCGCCCGGTACGGGGCACGGGGGCCGGGCCTGCCGGGCGGCGGGGGTGTCGCCACGCTCACCGCTCCCCCGGGGGCACCGGCCCCGCCGGCGTTCCCGGTCGCGGAGTTCCCGGCGGCGCCTTCTCCGGCCGGTGGGACTTCACTGTGCATTACGGCCCCGTCTCTCGTCGGCGTTCCTCGCGGGGGCGGCCGGCCGGCCGCCCGGGGTCAGCGCCGCTCCCCCGGGCCGTGCGCCGGGGAGGCGGGCGGTGGTGCACCGGCACCCGGGCGGCGCTGGGGCCGGCCCGGGTGCGCGGCTGATCAGGAGATACGTTTCCGCCGGCCGTCGCTGTGGCTCAGAGGAACTTCTCGACGCTGTCGTTGGCCGCGATCTTGTCGGCCTCCTGCTGGATGCGGTCGGTGGCCTGCGCGGCCGTGAGGTCGCCCGCCATCATCTGGCCCATGGCGACGCCCATGTGGTCGATGAACAGTTCCGGGTACCAGCCGCGGAACCGCGGCGCGATGATGTTCTCCCCGGCGGCGTCGATGGCCTCCTGGGCGGTGGTCAGGCCCGGCGGCAGGTCCACACCGTCGGCGGCGCCCTGCACACAGGTGAGCGAGGACAGCTTCTCGGTGAAGTTCCGCGCCATGTCCTTGCTGAGCATCAGCCGCAGGAACTCCATGCCGCCGGCCCGGTTCGCGGCGTTCTGCGGGACGATGAACTCCTCGCCGGCGACCGCGTAGATGGTCCCGAAGGGGAGGGCGTCGGAGGAGTCCAGGCCGGTGGGCGCGCCCACCGCGAGGTCGAAGTCGTCCGGGATGACCTCCTTGGACTCGTTCTCGACCCAGGACCCGCAGGGGAGGAACAGCGCCTTGCCCTGCGCCCACTCCGTCTGGGAGTCGATGTGGTCGATACCCGGGGTGCCCGGCAGCAGCAGGCCGCGGGCGGCGATCTCCTCGAACGCCTCGAACGCGGCGACGACGCCGTCCTGCTTCCAGGCCCCCTCGTCCAGGCGGTCGATCGCTTCGAGGACCTGCTTGCCGCCGATCTTCACGGCCATGGGCAGCAGGGTGAAGGAGAGGTAGCGGGCGTGCTGGCCCGCGTAGGTCCACCCGTAGACGTCGTGGTCCCGCTTGGCCTTCTCACAGACCCGGATCATCTCGTCCCAGGTCTGCGGGTACTCCTCCTCCATGACCTCGTTGAGGAACTTGCGGGAGTACCAGGTGCCGTGGACGGTGAAGGCGTAGTTCAGGTGGTAGACGGCCTCGCTGCCGTACTGGCCGGCCTCGATGGTGCCGGGGACCAGCGTGTCGCGGACCGGCACCGACGGGTCGTCCCAGGACGGCGCGTCGAAGAGCTCGGTGAGGTCGGCGATCTGGTTGTCACGGATCAGTGCCGGGTGGGGCATCTGGTTGGCGCCGGAGTTGTTGATCATGTCGGGCGGGGTGCCGCCCACCAGCCGAGGCTGCATCAGCTGGCTGATCTCCTGGGTGGAGTCCAGCTTCACCGAGCCGTAGTTCTCCTCGAAGATCCTGGCCGTGTCCCGGGCGTACTCGTCCCCGAAGCCACCGTCGAAGATGACGACCTCGATGTCACCGTCGTCGGCTACGCCGAACGGGTTGGAGTCGGTGACCTCGCCGGGTCCGGTGGTGTCACCGTCGCCGCCACCGCCACCGCTGGCGCAGGAGGAGAGCGCGGCGACGCCCGGGATGGTGAGGGCCCCTGCCAGGGCCGATCGCTTCAGGAGCGTGCGCCGATTGACGTGCGAGCTGGAAGTCATGCTCAAGTCCTCGCCTTCTAAAGGACTCAGGCGGTGTACCGGTCCCCCGTCCGTCTCGCCGGGGCGAACGGCCCGACACCGCGGGTTTTCAGCAGATCAGCAGAGTCGCTTTCAGTTGTGGGACGCCGAGCCCCCGGTCGGAGTGACGGGCCGAACGCGCGAGCGGCGGTTGCCCGAGTGCCGACAGGTATAGTCCACTCGCCAAGGGGCGGCAAGATCGAAGACACGTTTCTCCGGCGAGCTTTTCCGAGTCGATACCTCCTCGACACACGGCACGTGCCGACGCTTTCAGCTGAAAGATACGGCCATTGGTTCGCCACATGGTGAAGGCGCCGCCGGGAAGTAACCCGACGGCGCCTCACGTGCACCGATTACCCGACGTCATACCGCCACCGCCGGCGGTGTCCGGATTTCACCGTCACCACCGATGGAGGGTTTTCACGCCGGCGATCCGGTCCGGCGCCGGGCGCCGGACCGGATGGCCGTCACTTGCTGATCAGCGAGCGCAGCACGTACTGCATGATGCCGCCGTTGCGGTAGTAGTCCGCTTCGCCGGGGGTGTCGATCCGGACGACGGCGTCGAACTCGACACCGGTGTCCGTGGTCACCTTGACCGTGCGCGGGATGCCACCGTCGTTGAGGGCGGTGACGCCGCTGAAGGAGAAGGACTCCTCGCCCGTCAGCCCCAGCGTCGCCGCCGACTGGCCCTCGGGGTACTGCAGCGGCAGGACGCCCATGCCGATCAGGTTCGAGCGGTGGATGCGCTCGTAGGACTCGGCGATGACGGCCTTCACGCCGAGCAGCGCGGTGCCCTTGGCCGCCCAGTCACGGGACGAGCCGGAACCGTACTCCTTGCCCGCGAGCACGACGAGCGGGGTGCCCTGCTCGATGTAGTTGCGCGAGGCGTCGTAGATGAACGCGACCGGGCCGTTCGGCTGGGTGAAGTCGCGGGTGTAGCCGCCCTCGGTGCCCGGAGCGATCTGGTTGCGCAGCCGGATGTTGGCGAAGGTGCCCCGGATCATGACCTCGTGGTTGCCGCGGCGCGAGCCGTAGCTGTTGAAGTCACGACGGGCGACGCCGTGCTCGTTGAGGTACTTGCCGGCCGGGGTGTCGGCCTTGATGGCGCCGGCGGGCGAGATGTGGTCGGTGGTGACCGAGTCGCCGAGCTTGGCCAGCACCCGGGCGTCGCTGATGTCCTCGACCGGCGACGGCTCGGCGGTCATGCCGTCGAAGTACGGGGGCTTCCGGACGTAGGTGGACTCCGGGTCCCACTCGAAGGTGTTGCCGGTCGGGATCGGCAGCGACTGCCACTGGGCGTCACCGGCGAAGACGTCGGCGTAGGACTCGCCGAACATCTCCTGGCCGATCGCGGAGGCCACGACCTCCTCGACCTCGGCCTCGCTGGGCCAGATGTCGCTGAGGTAGACCGGCGTGCCCTCGGAGTCGACGCCCAGCGCGTCGCGGGTGATGTCGACCTTCATCGAGCCGGCGATGGCGTAGGCCACGACCAGCGGGGGCGACGCCAGGTAGTTCATCTTGACGTCCGGGTTGATCCGGCCCTCGAAGTTCCGGTTGCCGGAGAGCACCGAGGTGACGGCGAGGTCGGCCTCGTTGACGGCGGCCGAGACCTCGTCGGGAAGCGGACCGGAGTTGCCGATGCAGGTGGTGCAGCCGTACCCGACGAGGTTGAAGCCCATCTTGTCGAGGTAGGGGGTGAGCCCGGCGCGGTCGTAGTAGTCCATGACGACCTTGGACCCGGGGGCCAGCGTCGTCTTCACCCAGGGCTTGCTGCTCAGGCCGCGCTCGACGGCCTTCTTCGCCACCAGCGCCGCCGCGACCATGACGGTCGGGTTGGAGGTGTTGGTGCAGGAGGTGATCGCGGCGACGGTGACGGCGCCGTGGTCGATCTCGTAGTTGGAGCCGTCGGGCGCCGTCACCAGCGTCGGGTTGCTCGGGCCACCGTTGGAGACGGCCGGGGAGTCGGACGCGGGGAAGGACTCCTTGCCGGCCTCCTCGTCGTCGGCGACGTAGTTGCGCACGTCCTGGTCGAACTGCTGCGCGGCGTCGGCCAGCACGATGCGGTCCTGCGGGCGCTTGGGGCCGGCGATGGAGGGGACGACGGTGGAGAGGTCCAGCTCCAGCTTCTCGGAGAAGTCCGGCTCGGCGGCCGGGTCCAGCCACAGCCCCTGCTCCTTGGCGTACGCCTCGACCAGCGCGAGCTGCTGCTCGTCGCGGCCGGTGAGCTTGAGGTACCGGATGGTCTCGTCGTCGATCGGGAACATCGCGGCGGTGGAGCCGAACTCCGGCGACATGTTGCCGATGGTGGCGCGGTTGGCCAGCGAGGTCTCGCTGACGCCCTCACCGTAGAACTCCACGAACTTGCCGACGACACCGTGCTCACGCAGCATCTCGGTGATGGTGAGCACCAGGTCGGTGGCGGTGGTCCCCGGGTTCAGCGAACCGGTCAGCTTGAAGCCGACGACGCGCGGGATCAGCATGGAGACCGGCTGGCCCAGCATCGCGGCCTCGGCCTCGATGCCGCCGACGCCCCAGCCCAGGACACCCAGGCCGTTGACCATGGTGGTGTGCGAGTCGGTGCCGACCAGGGTGTCGGGGTACGCCTGGCCGTTGCGGACCATGACGGTCCGGGCCAGGTGCTCGATGTTGACCTGGTGCACGATGCCGGTGCCCGGGGGCACCACCTTGAACTCGTCGAAGGCGGTCTGGCCCCAGCGCAGGAACTGGTAGCGCTCGCGGTTGCGGCCGTACTCCAGCTCGACGTTCTGCTGGAACGCGTCCGGGGTGCCGAACTTGTCGGCGATCACGGAGTGGTCGATCACCAGCTCCGCGGGGGCCAGCGGGTTGATCCGGGCCGGGTCGCCGCCCAGCTCCTTGACCGCCTCGCGCATGGTGGCGAGGTCCACCACGCAGGGCACGCCGGTGAAGTCCTGCATGATCACGCGGGCGGGCGTGTACTGGATCTCCTGGCTGGGCTGGGCCTGGGAGTCCCAGCCGCCGAGCGCGCGGATGTGGTCGGCGGTGATGTTGGCGCCGTCCTCCGTCCGCAGCAGGTTCTCCAGGAGCACCTTGAGGCTGTAGGGGAGGCGGGCGGAGCCCTCCACCTTGTCCAGCCGGAAGATCTCGTATGACTCGTTGCCCACGCTCAGCGTGGAGCGGGCGTCGAAGCTGTTCGCCGACACGACAGTCTCCTTCAGTGCATGATGTTGGCGCGTCCGGGCGCCATTCAAGCCGCCCGGGTCCCCGGCACGGCCGCTGAGGTCACCCTCAGTTCTCCCCGGCGGGCCGGAGCGCCGCCTCACAAGATATCTCGATGTCGAGATAACTCTAGTACATCCCCACCGCGCGGGCCCGGCGACCCCCGGCTGACGGGGCGCGCCGTCGCGCGGCGGCGGGGTCGCGCGGGGACGGTGCGGCCGCCCGGGGGCCGCCGCACCCGGTGGTCCGTGCGCCGCCCCCCTCCCGGCCTGCCCTCCAAGCCGCAGGAGACTGAAGGTCAGTGGTCGGTCAGTGGTCGGTCAGGGCGGCCCGGACCAGGGCGAGGATCTGTTCATCGGACAGACCGAGGGTTCGGGCGTCCTCCACCAGGACTCGCACCTCCGCGCTGAGCCGCGCCCGGGCCTCGGGCTCGACTCCGGTGACGACCGCACCCCGGCCGCGGCGCAGCTCGATCAGCCCTTCGTCACGCAGCTGCTGGTAACCCCGCAGCACGGTGTGCACATTGACCCCGAGTGACTCCGCCAACTGCCGTGCGGAAGGCAGCCGTTCACCGGCAGGCGTCCGGCCGTCGGCGATGGCGCCGCGGATGGAGGCGGCGATCTGGTCCCCCAGCGGGGTCGATGAGCCGGGATCGACACGGAACAACACCGCTCACTCGCCTTCCTCACGCCGGCGCTCGACCAGCCCGTTCAGGAGCGCCGCGGCTTCCTCGGCGCCATCCACCACGACCACGAACTCCTTGCCACCGCGCAGCCGGACCGACAGCGCCTGTCCGGAGCGCATCACCACGCCGGAGGCGCCCGGCCGGACCCGGTAGCCCCAGCCGCCGAAGTCAGCGAACGCGCTCACGTGCCGGACACCGGCCGTATCCACCTCGTCCAGTCCGATGCGCTTGGCCGGCCGGCGCAGGCCCGGCGGGGCGACGGCGAGTCCGCGCCTGTCCACCGTGACGTTCAGCCGGGAGAGCGCGGCGGCGGGCAGCGCCGACAGCAGCAGCGCGACGGCGGCCACCCACACACCGGAGGCCGCGAGGAGCGCGCCGACGGCAACAGTGAGCGCGGTCACCACGCCCAGCGCCCAGGAACCGACGGTGCGCGTCCACACCGCGATCTCCCCCTTCCCGAGGCGCAGTGGCTCCTCCGGCGTGGCCGTGGAGCCCTCCGGGGCGGGGGTGGAGTCAGGACCGGTGATCCACCAGCAGAGCAGCCCCGCCACGAGGGCGAGTCCCGCCCCCACGCCCAGGTGCCACAGCGGCATCACCACCTCTTCCGCGCTCGCCGCGTCCAGGTTCGCCGCCTGGGCGAAGGTCAGCAGCGACGCGAGGGCGACACCGATGGCGACGGCGACGGACACCAGGACCCTGCCGTGCGAACCGTGGTTCCTGCCCCACCAGGTCATCGCCAGGAACATCGCGCCGATGAGGAGCATCACCAGGCCCGACATCCAGAACCAGGCCGCGCGGGACATCACGTCGTCGGCCTGGCCGCCGCCCCCGAAGTGCGAGGCCATCGGATCCGGGAGCCGGTCGCGCCAGGACACGAAGGTGCCCAGCAGGACGACAGTGACCGCCACATAGGACACCGCGACTATCAGCGCGGCGCGCACCTTCCAGCGCATGCCTCTCCCCTCGTTTGCGGGTGCTCATGTTCGCACCCCTGTGCCATTATTTGCATTGAAGTAGAACAAGTCAATGCCAGGCGGCGCGCCCACTCTCACCCGTCCGGCCCACCCCGCATGATTGAATCTCATATCTGAGATATGGTCGCCGACATGAGTGACGACTACCTTGCGCGCATCGGCAAGCTCATTCGGGACGCCCGCCAGCACCGGGGCTGGACGCAGCTACAACTGGCGGAGGCACTCAACACCAGCCAGAGCGCGGTCAACCGCATCGAACGCGGCAACCAGAACATCAGCCTTGAGATGATCGCCAGGATCGGCGAGGCTCTCGACTCCGAGATTGTTTCCCTGGGTTACGCGGGCCCGATGCACCTCCGGGTCGTCGGCGGACGCCGGCTGTCCGGAAGCATCGACGTGAAACCGAGCAAGAACGCGTGCGTGGCACTGCTGTGCGCCGCACTCCTCAACTCCGGCCGCACCGTGCTGCGTCGGGTCGCCCGCATCGAAGAGGTCTTCCGCCTGCTGGAGGTCCTGGGCTCCATCGGCGTCCGCGTCCGCTGGATCAACGACGGGGACGACCTGGAGATCGTGCCGCCGGCCGAACTCTCCCTGGACGACATCGACGCCGACGCGGCCCGCCGCACCCGGTCCATCATCATGTTCCTGGGCCCGCTGCTGCACCGCTCGGACCACTTCAAGATCCCCTACGCCGGCGGGTGCGACCTGGGCACCCGCACCATCGAGCCCCACATGACGGCGCTGCGCCGCTTCGGCCTGGAGATCGCCGCCACCGAGGGCACCTACCACGCCGCCGTCGACCGCTCCATCACACCCGACCGGCCGATCGTCCTGACCGAGCGCGGGGACACCGTCACCGAGAACGCGCTGCTGGCCGCCGCCCGCCACCCCGGCGTGACCGTCATCCGCAACGCCTCCTCCAATTACATGGTCCAGGACGTCTGCTTCTTCCTGGAACAGCTCGGCGTGCGCGTCGAGGGCGTGGGCACCACCACGCTCACCGTGCACGGCGTCGCCGAGATCGACCGCGACGTGGACTACTCCCCCTCCGAGGACCCGGTCGAGGCGATGAGCCTCATCGCCGCCGCCGTCATCACCTCCTCCGCGCTGACGATCCGCCGGGCGCCCGTGGAGTTCCTGGAGGTCGAACTCGCCGTCCTGGAGGGGATGGGGCTCGACTACGACGTCACCCCCGAGTACCCGGCGGACAACGGCCGCACCCGGCTCGCCGACGTCACCGTCCGCCCCTCCAAGCTGGAGGCGCCGATCGACAAGATCCACCCGATGCCGTTCCCCGGCCTCAACATCGACAACGTGCCGTTCTTCGCCGCCATCGCGGCCTCGGCGCACGGCAAGACCCTCATCCACGACTGGGTCTACGACAACCGCGCCATCTACCTCACCGACCTCAACCGGATCGGCGGCCGGCTCCAACTCCTCGACCCGCACCGGGTCCTGGTCGAGGGCCCCACCCGCTGGCGTGCCGCCGAGATGATGTGCCCGCCGGCACTCCGCCCGGCGGTGGTGATCCTGCTGGCGATGATGGCCGCCGAGGGCACCTCGGTACTGCGCAACGTCTACGTCATCAACCGCGGCTACCAGGACCTCGCGGAGCGCCTGAACTCCATCGGCGCCCAGATCGAGATCTTCCGCGACATCTGATCGGTAGGAGTGTCGTGCCCCTGGGAGATGAAGGGCACGACACTCCTGAATGCCTGCTGACCTGCAGTTACACACCTGCGGGGCCCTCCATCGATCATCGCTGTTTTTCATCACCTTGTGCAACGCACGTGCAAGATGATCTTGAATTGGTGATGAGGCGTCAGAGATGTCTGCGTGCCCGTCAGCCTTCACTGAGAGTGCTCGCCACAGGGGCCTCGCAATGTCCGCACCGGCGGTGCCACTGGCGTTCCTGAGAGTCGGAGTTCAGTCCTTTCCGCGCACGCGCACGCGCACGCATAAAGCCCACTACACCGCCACGGCCAGTTCCAGCCCGAACCTGCACGCCGGACGTAGCGTGAGTCAGGTGGGCGAACCCCCGCGTGGGCGGGGCGGACCAGACAGTTTCGTTTGGATCAGGTGGTCGTTGGCCCTGGTGTGCCGTTGACCGGTACCCAGTGGGTGCACCTGCCGGAGAGGTACGGCAGCTGGCGGGGTGTCTGCGACCGGCTGCGGATGTGGGCCGTCGACGGCACCTGGGAGCAGGTGTTCACCGCTCTGGTGGCCCAGGCCGACGCGGACGAAGACCTCGACCGGGCCGTCTCGGTCGACTCCACGATCGCGCGGGCCCCGCCAGCACGCGGCCGGGGCCCGCACAAAGGGGCCCCGGGCGGGAATCCGCCAGCGCCCGGCTGCCCCGGTCTGACGGCGGCAACCGCCCGCACCCGGCACGGCGATGCCGCCGCAGCTCCCGGGCGGCCTGGGCGGGCCCGGTCGGTGCGGCGGCATCGATGCGCCGGTGGTGGCGCCGATCGGCCGGCAGCTCAGTCGGTGCCGAACTCCATCGCGGCGTTGTCGAGCAGTTCGTCGCCGCCGGTGACCTCGCCCCGCGAGGCGATGACCTGGGCGCCGCCCTCGGGCATCGCGCCGATCAGTCCGGTGGAGGCGGCCTGGGCGGCGCCGATGAGCGCGGGGTGGGTCGAGCCGACCATCCCGAGGCCGGCGTACTGCTCCAGCTTGGCGCGCGAGTCCGCGATGTCGAGGTTGCGCATGGTCAGCTGGCCGATCCGGTCGACCGGGCCGAACGCCGAGTCGGCGGTGCGCTCCATCGACAGCTTGTCCGGGTGGTAGCTGAACGCGGGACCGGAGGTGTCCAGGATCGAGTAGTCCTCGCCGCGCCGGAGCCGCAGCGTCACCTCGCCGGTGACGGCGGTGCCGACCCAGCGCTGCAGCGACTCGCGGATCATCAGGGCCTGCGGGTCGAGCCAGCGGCCCTCGTACATGAGCCGGCCGAGGCGCCGTCCCTCGTTGTAGTAGTTGTCGAGGGTGTCCTCGTTGTGGATGGCGTTGACGAGCCGCTCGTAGGCGGCGTGCAGCAGCGCCATGCCGGGGGCCTCGTAGATGCCGCGGCTCTTGGCCTCGATCACCCGGTTCTCGATCTGGTCGGACATGCCCATGCCGTGCCGTCCGCCGATGGCGTTGACCTCCATCACCAGGTCGACCGGGGTGGCGAACTCCTTGCCGTTGACGGTCACGGGACGGCCCTGCTCGAAGCCGATCGTCACGTCCTCGGCGGCCACCTCCACGGAGGGGTCCCAGAACCGCACGCCCATGATCGGGTCGACGGTCTCGATGCCGGTGTCAAGGTGTTCCAGGGTCTTGGCCTCGTGGGTGGCCCCCCAGATGTTGGCGTCGGTGGAGTACGCCTTCTCGACGCTGTCGCGGTAGGGCAGTCCGTGGGCGAGAAGCCACTCGGACATCTCCTTGCGGCCGCCCAGCTCGGAGACGAAGTCCGCGTCGAGCCAGGGCTTGTAGATCCGCAGGTGCGGGTTGGCGAGCAGTCCGTAGCGGTAGAACCGCTCGATGTCGTTGCCCTTGAACGTCGATCCGTCGCCCCAGATCTGTACGTCGTCCTCCAGCATCGCGCGCACCAGCAGCGTGCCGGTGACGGCGCGGCCCAGCGGCGTGGTGTTGAAGTAGGCGCGCCCGCCCGAGCGGATGTGGAACGCACCGCAGGTCAGCGCGGCCAGGCCCTCCTCGACCAGCGCCGCCCGGCAGTCGACCAGGCGTGCGAGCTCCGCGCCGTACGCCGAGGCGCGACCGGGCACCGAGGCGATGTCGGGCTCGTCGTACTGACCGATGTCGGCGGTGTAGGTACACGGAACGGCGCCCTTGTCGCGCATCCACGCGACCGCGACGGAGGTGTCGAGGCCGCCGGAGAAGGCGATGCCGACGCGTTCGCCGGTGGGCAGGGAGGTGAGAACCTTAGACATGGGAAGAGTATGCAATGGAATGCATGCCCATGCAAACGGGTCGCGGTGCGGTGGTCATTCGGTGATGAGGGAGCTGATGGTGGTGCGCAGGGTGACGGGCTCGACGGGCTTGCCCAGATAGCCGGCGGCACCGGCCTCCGCCGCGCGGGCGAGATGCTCGTGGTCGGTCCCCAGTGCGGTGACGAAGACCACCGGGATCTCGCGGGTGCGTTCGCGTTCCTTGATGCGCGCCGTGGTCTCCCAGCCGTCCATCCCCGGCATCTGGATGTCCATCACGATCACCACGACGTCGTCGTGGAGCAGCAGGGCCTTGAGTGCGTCGACACCACTGTGCGCCACGACGAGTTCGCAGCCCAGGTCCTCCAGGACGGCGCTGACCGCGAGGGCGTTGGCCGGCTCGTCGTCGACGATCAGGATCCTCGCCGGGCCCGCCGTGGCCGGCTCTGCCCCACCGGTCGGTATGCGCGGTGTTCCCACTCGTTGCCGCCCTTCGTGTGGCGGTCCGGTGTGACCGCTCGCGCAGCGTACCCCTCCCCCGATCAGGTGGTCTGGACCTCTCGGCGGGTGTCGGGGTCAGGCACCGGGAACCCCCTAGTCTGCCGGAATGAGCGCACCTGAGCTGGTCGTCGATCTGCGCGGCCGGCACATCGAGACCCTGGACGACTTCTGGGACGCGGTCAGCGGCCCGTGCGGCCTTCCCACGTGGTTCGGCCGGAACCTCGACGCGTGGGCCGACGTGATCGAGTCACGCGGGATCTCCGACGAGATCGACGGCCACGAGACCCTGAGCGTCCACGTCGACGGGCAGGGGCTCTTCGCCGGAGGCCGCCGCGACGCGGAACTGCTGGCCGGCGTCTTCGACGGACGGCGGAACCGGCTCGTCGTCCACGCCGTGGGCCGGGGGCGGGCCCGGGAGGGACGCGGACCGGGCCGCGCGGGGTGACCGCCGCGGCTCGCGGGCCGGGCGGCGCGCGGTGCCGGGCGTTCCGTTCGGGTGACGGCGCGTGACCGAACGCCCTGCCGTCGGTTGGGCAGCGCATGAATCTCTCGCGCGAACTGCGCTACGTGGCGGCCGGGGTGTTCGCGGCCGCGCTCTGCGCGCCGGTCATGGCCTCGGCGGCGGCCGGAACGTCCGTCCAGGCCCCCGGTGACCGGTCGGCCCCTCTCGGGGTGATCGAGCCGGCGCTGCCGGTGGAGATGTTCCCGGAACAGGTGGAGGAGGCATGCGGCATCTGGCAGGAGCTGGAGTGGCCGCAGGCGGCCCGAGCCACCGACTATCCCGTGGTCAACACCGACCTGGTGATCCGCGGCAGCAACCAGTACTTCAACCGCTCACAGGCCCTGCCGGTCGACAGCCAGTACCGGGAGTACGACGTCAACCCGCGCACTCCCGGCCAGCGGCGCGACGCCGAGCGCCTGGTGCGCGACCCGGACTCCACCACCGTCTGGTACACCGCCGACCACTACGACACCTTCCAGGAGATCTCCTCCGGCTGCTCATGACACAGGACCCCTGGCCCGGCCACCGCGCTGCGGTGGCCGGGCCCCGAGCACCGGTCACCGCAGCGCGGTGGCCGGTGCTCCGGTCTTGGTGACGACTCCGGCGACCTCGGCCTCGGTGTCGCGCTCGGCGGGCAGGACCAGGGTGTGGCCCTCGGCCCGGCCCGTGACGTCGCCCTCGGCGGTGAGCCGGCTGACGCCGGGGCTGCCCGCAGCGAGCAGGTACCACTCGTCGTCCGGGGAGCGCCACACGGCGGAGGCGACCAGATGGTGGTCGCGCAGCGTGCAGTCGGCGCCCTCGTCGGTCCGGGCGGTGACGGTTCCCGGCGCCCCGAAGTCCCGCCCGTCGCCCTCGCCGCTCTCCGGGCCCTCGGCCCGGGGAAGCTGGAGCTGGGTCATGGTCCGGGCCCCCTTCCCTCGCCAGGTCTCGGCGCGGACGCACACCCAGCTGGCCTCGCCGCCTGCGTCGGGCAGCCCCTGGGTGGCGAACTCCCAGCTGTTGACCAGCCGTACGCCGTTGCCGGCCAGCGTCGGCAGATGGCAAGCGGTGCGGGCCAGGCGTTCGGCGGCCTCGCCGCGCAGCGGGTGGCCGTGTCCGGTTCCGGGCGCCGAGTCGGTGACGGCGGCCGGTACCGGCTCGCCGAGGTCGATCAGCACGCCCGGGGGCAGGCCGTCGGGCGTGGTCAGCTCGACCAGGGGCGAGGTGGTGCAGTCCTCCAGACCGGCGGCGGTCGGCGCCGGGTCGGTGACCCCGTGCCGGTCGATCCCCAGCCCCGACGGGTCCGCGCCCGGGGACAGGAGTTCGTGGACCACCGCTCCCTCGACCCACGGGGCCGTCAGGTAGCGGACGCCGTCCTCGCCACGGTGCAGTACGACGGCGGGATGCCCGGCGCTCGCGCCGTCCACCCGCGCGAACTCCAGGGCGGCGCCGGCGGGGACTGCGGGAACGGCGGAACCGTCCGAGTCGGCGCCGGACGGCTCGGGCGTCGCGGACATCGCGGGCGTCGCGGATGTCGCGGACGGCTCGGTGTAGCGGACGACGCGCAGGCCGTCGTGCAGGACCACCAGGGAGGTGCCGTCGATGTCACCCGCGAAGAGCAGGCGTGGCGGCGCGGGCGGCGGGCCGGTGGCGGTGCCGGGTGTGGTGGTCACCTCGACCGCGTCGTCCAGGGTCACCCAGGCGGTCAGGGCACGGCCGAGCAGCTCTGCGTCGTCCACACCGGCGCCGCGCGGTTCCCAGGAGGCGAAGTCCACCCGGCTCGCCCGCTGCCAGTCCCCGGCCCGGGCCCGCTCCAGCAGCAGGGGGTTGGCCGAGGCGACCAGCACTGGGTTGGCCGCAGACGCGGCGTCCGGCGCTTCGCCTGCCGGAGCGGGCCGCCCGGCGGGGTCGTCGCCGCCGAGCGCGACCAGGGTGCCGGCGCCGAGCACGACGGCGGCGGCCACCGCGGCGGCCGAACGCCGGTAGTGGCGGCGGCGCAGCAGGTCGCCGGGACGGGCGCGCAGCGCGCAGGGGTCCTCCAGCGGCGGGTGGTCGCCGCCGGGCAGTTCGGCCGCGGCCTCGACGGCCTGCCGCGCCGCCTCCGGCCGCAGACCGGCGGAGGTCAGCAGTTCCCGGGTCGCCGGGGCGGGCAGTGCCTCCAGCCGCGCCAGCGCGAACGCGGCCCGGGTGGCGGGCTCCGCCTCCAGCAGGGCCTGCTCCATGGCGAGTTCGTCCGCGCCGCCCGGGAGCGGGGCGAGCCGCAGACCGATCACCCGCGGCAGCAGGCGCGGCCCCCGGGGCAGTCGGCGCGAGGAGCGTCCGGTCCGGGAGGCGCGGCGGCCGGACCGGCGTGCGGTGTCCAGCGCGTCCCGCAGCAGCCGCTCCCGCACACAGGCGTAGCCCGGGTCGTCGGCGGGCGGTGCCGCGGACTCGCCGCGTGGGGGCGGCAGCGGCAGCCGCCGCTCGTCGGAGACGGCGGGCGCGAGGCGGCTGGTCCTCCCGGGAGGCAGTGCGCGCTGGGCGAGGCCGTGGGCTGCCAGCACCCGGCGGTGCCGGCCGAGGTCGGGCGGGAGAACGAGGTAGCCGAGGCGTACCAGCCGGGAGTAGTGCGCGACGATCGCGGCCTCGGCCTGTTCCAGCCGGACGGTGGTGCCGCCGGGGCGCGTCTCCGCGACGGCCGCCGGGGCGGGCTCTGTGGGGGAAGGGTGTGAGGGGGACACATTGAGCTGAACGAGTGACCGCACGGGCGGTTACTTCACGGGTCGTGTTGACGGGCGTGCGTCGCCTCCCGGGGTGGTGCGGGTGCTGACGCGCACCACCCGGCGCACCGGGTGACCTGATACACACCGGCGCGCGACCACAGGCCCCCACTCCCCCGCTC